>NZ_JBLZWV010000055.1:0-90824 GCF_056098905.1 Pseudomonas sp. TSO6
GGCCCCAGCGATGCTAGCTGAGTGGCTGAAATCCTGGGGCCGCTATGCGGCCCTATCGCGACACAAGGCCGCTCCCACAGGCGCCAGCCTCAGACCAGGCGAGAGAGCATGTCCTCGGCTTCCTGGCGCTGGGTGTCGTCGCCGTCCTTGACTACTTCATCAAGGATGTCGCGCGCGCCCTGGTTGTCGCCCATGTCGATGTAGGCGCGAGCCAGGTCGAGCTTGGTGGCTACTTCGTCACTGCCGGAGAAGAAGTCGAAGTCCAGGTCGTCCAAGGGCTCCGGCTCAGGCTGCGCAACCGCGTCCTCGCTGGTGAAGTGCGGCTCCAGCGATGGCGATTCGAGGCTCTGCGACAGCTTGTCCAGCTCGGCGTTGACGTCGTCCAGCTCCGAGGCAAAGCTTTTGGCGGCCGGCGAATCGTCGTCCAGCGACAGTGACAGGTCGAAGTCCGACGGCATGTCGAACTCGGAAACCGGGTCAAACTCCGGCACGCTGTCGAAGACAGCCAGTTCAGCGGCGATGTCCACGGGGGCCTCTTCCACCGCTTGCGGGGCGGCCGGGGCAACCGGCTCAGTGACATCGAGGTCGAAATCGGACAGGTCCACGGCAGGCTGTGGCTCTGCCTGGGCCAGCATGGCCTCGAAATCAGCGTCGGCGTCGGCTTGCAGTTCGGCATCCACGGCAAACGGCTGCTCTTCTGGCTGAGCCTCTTCCAGCGCTGGCTCATCCAGCACAGGCTCGGCAATTACCAGCTCGTCGGGTACAGGTTCCTGTGCCGCCGGCTCGTCCAGCAACGGCGCTGCCAGCGGATCTTCTTCCGGCAGGTCTTCACCCAGGCTCAGGTCAAAGTCGCTGTCCAGGTCCGGTTCATCCAGACCCGGTGCATCAAGGATTGGCACTTCTTCGAAGGCGTCCAGCTCGGCTTCAGGCTCTGCTTGCGCCAAAACCTCCGGCTCAGCGTCTGCCTCTGGCGCGAACTCAGGCACCTCGTCAGGCACCACATCGGCAACCACCGGCGCCTCAGGCTCGTCGTGCAGCAGCTCCTGCACGTACTGCTCATCCATTTCGGCAGCCAGTGCCGCCGCACCCAGGCCGGCCGCGGCCAGGCCAAGCATGGCCGGGTAGCGCTCTTTCAGGTCGGCAACCTGGGCAGTGTTCTGCTCGCTGGCCGGCAGCTTGCGCTCCTGTTCGGCGAACGCGCTCTGGTCACCCTGGCGGGCGTACACATCCATCAGTTTCAGGCGCAGGTCGTCACGCTCTGGCGCGGCGGCCACAGCGGGCTCCAGCAGTTCGGTGGCGCGGTTCAGACGGCCCTCGGCCAGGCATTGATCGACTTCGGCCAACAGCGCGGCGTGCGGGTCTGCGTACGGCTCGATCTCGAGTTCTGCCTCGGCGGCTGGGGCTGCCATTTTCTCCGCAGCAACAGCAGCGGCAGCCGAAGCTGCGACCACAGCTGGCGACAGGGTCACGCTCGGCTCCGAGACTTCGACGCCGTCGAGGCTCTCGGTATCGGTGTCAAAACCTGGGGCTTGCTCTTCTTCCAGCGCCCGCGCCATGCGCAGGTGCTTTTCAGCTTCTTGCTGGGCCTTGCGCTTGCGCGCCAGCAACCACAGCAGCAACGCCAGCACCAGGATGCTGGAGCCGGCAATCAGCCAAAGCAGCCACGGGTTGCCCATGATCTGGTCGAGTGCACTGCCCGGCTGGCTGGCTGGCGCTTGATTGGCGGCTGGCTCCGGCTCGGGCGCGGTATCGACCGCAGCTGGTGCAGGCTCGACCGCGGGCCGAGCGGCTGCCGCCGGCTGGGCCGGAGCAGCACCAGCCACCGCCGGGGCGGTTGCACCCTGGGCTTCAAGGCGCGCCAGCTGGTCATTCTTCAGCTCGATCAGACGCTGCAGCTTGTCCAGCTGGCTCTGCAGGTCGGTCATGCGGCTTTTCAGTTCGTCGTTGTCGCGGCGGCTGGTGTCCAGGCTTTCCTGGGCCACGGCCAGCTTGTCGTTGAGTGCCTTGGCCTGGCCGGCAGCGGTCTGGTTACCCGGGCTTACCAGGCGCAGGTTGTCACCCTGGGCGATGCGCGCCGGGGCAGCTTCGGCGGCGCCACGGCGGGTAGCGTCGAGCTGGCGGGCACGCGGGCCCAGGCGGCGGCCTTCACGCCAGGCGGCATACTGTTCGGCCACCTCGCTGTTTGCCTCGCCCTGGGCAATGTTCTGGATCTGCTGCTGGTCGGGCAGGCGCAGTACCTGGCCAACTTTCAGCTGGTTGATGTTGTTGCCGATGAAGGCGTCGGGGTTCAGCGCCTGGATCGCGATCATGGTCTGCTGGATCGAGCCACCCTGGGTGTTGCGCGCCGCAATCTGCCACAGGGTGTCGCGGCGCTGGGTGGTGTAGCTGCTGGCACCGGTTGTGGCCGGTGTGACATTGCCTGCTGCTGGCTTGTCGCCCTGGGCCTTGGCCTGGTCAAGCAGCACGCTGTAGTCGCGCAGCAGGCGGCCCTGCGGCCACATCACCTGGACCAGGAACTTGACCACTGGCCCCGGCAGCGGCTGGCTGGAGGTAACCCGCAGCACGCTCTTGCCGTTGGGGTTGATCACCGGTGTGAAGGTCAGGTCTTCGAGGTAGGTCGGAAACGCCACCCCGGCCTTGCTGAACTCTTCCGGTGGCGCCAGGCTTGGCGCCACTTCGGCGGCCTTGAGGTCGCGCACGTCGAGCAATTCGATCTCGGCGTCCAGCGGCTGATTCTGTGCCGACTTCAGGGTCAGCTCCCCCAGGCCCAGCGCATTCGCCATGCCAGACGACAGCGCGGATGCTGCAGCCATGGCCAGAACCAGTTTGCGAATTCGAAGCATGACCTCTTCCCTTGTATGAATCGTCCCGAAACCTGCAAGCAGAGCAGGACAAAAGTGCTCGCCAGTATCTTTTACGGCATCTGTTTAATCAACAATTGTGCCACTTGCACGGCGTTGAGCGCGGCGCCTTTGCGCACGTTGTCGGTGGTCAGCCAGAGGTTGAGCTGCTGGTCTTCATCAACACCGTGACGTACACGACCAACATAGACCACGTCTTGGCCCACTGCGTCACCGACCGGGGTCGGATAATCATCACGTTCCACCAGTTCGACACTATCAGCTGCCTCCAGTGCCTGGTTGACCGCTGCCAGGTCGACCGGGCGACGGCTCTGCACGGCCACACTGAAGCTATCGCCGAAAAACACCGGGACTTGAACGCAGCTCACGGAGATCTTCAATTCAGGCATGCCCAGCAGCACGCGCAACTCGCTGACCAGGCGGCGCTCCGGCGCTGTATGGCCTTGCTCATCGGCGGCCCCCACCTGGGCCAGCAGGTTGAATGCCACCTGGCGGTCGAAGAAACGCGGCTCCAGTGGCCGGGCATTGAGCAGTTCGGCCGTTTGCCGGGCCAGTTCGCTGACCGCTTCGCGGCCTTGCGCGGACACCGCCAGCGACGCCATCACCTGCACCCGTTCAATGTCCAGCAGACCCTTGAGCGGTGCCAGCGCAACCGCCACGGCAACCGCGGCCGAGCATGGGCTGACGATGCGCGCCGGCAGCGTCAGGCCGGCCAGGCGCTCTGCGTTGGCCTCAGGCACCAGGGCCAGGGCGTCGTCCAGGCCACCAGACAGGTCGATGACCGTGCAGCCCGCCTGCAGCGCCTTGCTGGCGAAGCTGCGGCTGACTGCGGCGCCAGTGGCGAAGAAGGCCAGCTTGACCTGGGCAAAGTCGAAGCTGTCCACTTCACGCACCTTGAGCTTCTTGCCGGCGAACATCACGCTGCTGCCTGCCGACTCCATGCTGGCCAGCAGGTGCAATGTGCCGACCGGGAACGCCAGTTCTTCGAGGATCTGCACCAAGGCTTCACCGACGCTGCCGGTGGCGCCGACGACGGCGATGTCCAAAGGGTGTGTCATGGTAGGGATCCTCTTGCAGAAAACGGCGGGGGCGGCACTTTACTCGGATTGTAGGAGTTTGTCTGTGCTGGCCGTATCTTCGTCGCTGTGGGTTGCGTGAGGGCTAGCGGGGATGGCTTGGGATTTGCCGTGTTTGTGAGATCGAGCGCCGCCCGCGCGGCGCATCGCGACGCAAGGCCGCTCCCACATTTGTTTTGGGCCAGTTATTCCTGTGGGATTCGCGCGCGTACGCCTTGGCGCATGCATCGATATCGCGTCGTACATACAAGGCGGTCGCGCGCGCCTGGCGCAGGATGGACTGGCCCGAAACAAATGTGGGAGCGGCCTTGCGTCGCGATGCGCCGCGCGGGCGGCGCTCGATCTCACCGGCACTAAAAATGCTGTGGCGAACACTCAAAAAAAACCCGCGCTGTCGCCAGCGCGGGTTTTTAGTCAAAGCAGAACGATCAACGCTCCAGCAGAATCCGCAGCATGCGGCGCAGCGGTTCGGCAGCGCCCCACAGCAGCTGGTCACCCACGGTGAAAGCGCCCAGGTACTGCGAGCCCATGTTCAGCTTGCGCAGGCGGCCAACCGGAATGTTCAGGGTGCCGGTGACCTTGGTTGGGGTCAGTTCCTGCATGCTGATTTCACGCTGGTTCGGCACCAGTTTCACCCAAGGGTTGTGCTGGCTGATCATGCCTTCGATGTCGGCAATCGGCACATCCTTGTTCAGCTTGATGGTCAACGCCTGGCTGTGGCAACGCATGGCGCCGATGCGCACGCAGATGCCGTCGACCGGGATCGGGCTCTTGAAGCGGCCGAGGATCTTGTTGGTCTCGGCCTGGGCCTTCCACTCTTCACGGCTCTGGCCGTTCGGCAGTTCCTTGTCGATCCACGGGATCAGGCTGCCCGCCAGTGGCACGCCAAAGTTCTCGGTCGGGAAGGCTTCGCTGCGCATGGCCTCGGCAACCTTGCGGTCGATGTCGAGGATGGCGCTGGCCGGGTTGGCCAGGTCATCGGCAACGGCAGCGTGGGTGGCACCCATCTGCTTGATCAGCTCGCGCATGTTCTGCGCGCCGGCACCCGAGGCTGCCTGGTAGGTCATGGCGCTCATCCACTCCACCAGGCCGGCTTCGAACAGGCCACCCAGGCCCATCAGCATCAGGCTGACGGTGCAGTTGCCGCCGATGTAGTTCTTGGTACCGGCGTCCAGCTGCTGGTCGATGACCTTGCGGTTGACCGGGTCGAGGACGATCACGGCGTCATCCTGCATACGCAGGGACGAGGCAGCATCGATCCAGTAACCCTGCCAGCCGGCTTCGCGCAGCTTGGGGAAGACCTCGTTGGTATAGTCGCCGCCCTGGCAGGTCAGGATAACGTCGAGGGTCTTGAGTTCTTCAATCGAATACGCGTCCTTGAGCGGCGCTGTATCCTTGCCCACGTTCGGGCCTTGACCACCCACGTTGGAAGTAGTGAAGAACACCGGCTCGATAAGGTCGAAATCCTGCTCCTCCAGCATCCGCTGCATGAGCACGGAACCGACCATACCGCGCCAACCGATCAGACCTACACGTTTCATCGCAACTACACCTTTGCTAAAAGTGGGCCGCCACCGGGAATTGTGGGTGGCGGGCCAGAGAGATTACAGATTCCGCAGCGCTGCGACTACTGCGTCGCCCATTTCCTGCGTACCAACTTTACGGCAGCCTTCAGAGAAGATGTCGCCGGTGCGAAGGCCCTGGTCCAGAACCAGGCTCACCGCCTTCTCGATCGCTTCGGCGGCGACCGACTGATTGAAGCTGTAACGCAGCATCATCGACACCGACAGGATGGTCGCCAGCGGGTTGGCGATACCAAGGCCGGCGATGTCCGGCGCCGAGCCGTGGCACGGCTCGTACATGCCCTTGTTGTCAGCATCCAGCGACGCAGAAGGCAGCATGCCGATGGAACCGGTCAGCATGGAAGCTTCATCCGACAGAATGTCACCGAACATGTTGTCGGTCACCATCACGTCGAACTGCTTGGGTGCACGTACCAGTTGCATGGCAGCGTTGTCGACGTACATGTGGCTCAGTTCGACATCCGGGTAGTCCTTGGCCACGTCTTCGACCACTTCACGCCACAGCTGGCTGGACGCCAGGACGTTGGCCTTGTCCACCGAGCACAGCTTCTTGCCACGCACGCGGGCCATGTCGAAGCCGACACGGGCGATGCGGCGCACTTCGCTTTCACTGTACGGCAGGGTGTCGTAGGCCTGGCGCTCGCCACCTTCCAGCTCGCGCTGGCCACGTGGGGCACCGAAGTAGATGCCACCGGTCAGCTCACGGACGATGAGGATGTCCAGGCCCGAAACGATTTCCGGCTTCAGCGACGAGGCATCGGCCAGTTGCGGGTAGAGGATGGCCGGGCGCAGGTTGGCGAACAGGCCCAGTTGCGAACGGATTTTCAGCAGGCCGCGCTCCGGGCGGATGTCACGCTCGATCTTGTCCCACTTCGGGCCACCCACGGCGCCCAGCAGCACGGCATCGGCCTTGCGCGCACGCTCCAGGGTTTCGTCGGCCAGCGGCACGCCGTGCTTGTCGATGGCCGCGCCACCGATCACGTCGTGCTCCAGGCTGAAGCCGAGCTGGAACTTATCGTTGGCCAGTTCCAGCACCTTGACCGCTTCGGCCATGATTTCCGGGCCGATACCGTCACCTGGGAGAATCAGAATCTGCTTGCTCATGCTTTCCTCTATCCATTCACGCGGTGCGGCCAGACGGGCCCCACCGAAAAGTGCTTAACGCTCGGCCCACAACACCAGCACATCGGTGCTGAACGAGCCATCGGCCTCTATCTGGTAATACTGCCGTACTTCTTCACCCATGGCTTGCTGCAATTGGCGGATGGCCACGCGCATCGGCTCGGGGGTGCGCATGCGCTCGACCCAGCTGGTGAACTCCAGGCGCAGCGGCTGGCGCGTGTGGCTGCGCACATGCAGGCCGGCTTCGCTGACCTGGCGCTGCCATTCGGCGGCGGAGTAATCGCGCACATGGCTGGTGTCGCGCAGCACTTCGACCGTTTGCAGGTAGGTGTCGAGCAGCGGGCTGCCCGGCGACATCACATCGATGAACGCTGCCACGCCGCCTGGCTTGAGCACCCGGCGTACTTCGCGCAGGGCCAGGCCCAGGTCGCTCCAGTGGTGGGCCGAGTAGCGGCTGAAGACGAAGTCGAACGAGGCATCGGCGAACGGCAGGCGTTCGGCGGCGCCGCGCTCGGTGGTGATATTGGCCAGGCCGCGATCGGCGGCGGCGCTGGCGACCACGTCGAGCATGGATTGCGAAAGGTCGTAGGCGACCACTTCGGCAACCAGCGGGGCGACGTGGAAACTGACATGACCGGCACCGCAGCCCAGGTCCAGCACACGGGCATGGGCCTGCCCTGCCAGCTCGGCCTGCAGCAGGGCGAATTCACTGCCCTGGGCGTGCACGGCGCTGCTGAGGTAGGCGCTGGCCTGTTCGCCGAACTGGCGCTGGACCACGTCCGTATGTTGGGTGCTGGTCATGTCTGGATCCTTTAGGTTTTGGGTTAGCTCTACTGACCCTATCGCCGGCAAGCCAGCTCCTACAGGAAACCCACAGTATTCAGACCTGCGGTGACCCTGTGGGAGCTGGCTTGCCGGCGATGAGGCCAGCAAACTCACCTACATCACTCAGGCATCACGGAACAGCCAAGGCTGCCCGGCGCGGTGCTTGCCTTCGAAGGCCTTGATCGCATCGCTGTCCTGCAGGGTCAGGCCGATATCGTCCAGGCCGTTGAGCAGGCAGTGCTTGCGGAATGCATCGATTTCGAAGTGCAGCACCTTGCCATCCGGGCGGGTCACCGCTTGCGCCTGCAAGTCGATGGTCAGCTGGTAACCCGGGTTGGCTTCAACCTGCTTGAACAGCTCGTCCACTTCTTCATCGCTGAGGATGATCGGCAACAGGCCGTTCTTGAAGCTGTTGTTGAAGAAGATGTCGGCAAAGCTCGGCGCAATGATGCTGCGGAAGCCGTACTCATCCAGTGCCCACGGGGCGTGCTCACGGCTGGAGCCGCAACCGAAGTTCTCCCGCGCCAGCAACACGCTGGCCCCCTGGTAGCGTTCGTGGTTGAGCACGAAATCCTGGTTGACCGGGCGCTTGCTGTTGTCCTGGTACGGCTGGCCCACGTCCAGGTAACGCCATTCGTCGAACAGATTGGGGCCAAAACCTGTGCGCTTAATCGACTTCAAGAACTGCTTGGGGATGATCTGGTCGGTGTCGACGTTGGCACGGTCCAACGGCGCGACGAGGCCAGTGTGCTGGGTAAAGGCTTTCATGCTGCGCTCCCTTGGATCAACTCGCGGACATCGATGAAGTGGCCGGTCACCGCGGCAGCGGCCGCCATGGCCGGGCTGACCAGGTGGGTACGACCACCGGCGCCCTGACGGCCTTCGAAGTTGCGGTTGGAGGTGGACGCGCAGTGCTCGCCGCTCTCCAGGCGGTCCGGGTTCATCGCCAGGCACATCGAACAGCCTGGCTCACGCCATTCGAAACCGGCTTCGACGAAGATCTTGTCCAGGCCTTCGCGCTCGGCCTGGGCCTTGACCAGGCCCGAGCCCGGCACGACGATGGCCTGCTTGACGGTAGCGGCTACCTTGCGGCCCTTGGCGATTTCGGCTGCGGCGCGCAGGTCTTCGATACGCGAGTTGGTGCACGAGCCGATGAACACGCGGTCCAGCTGGATATCGGTGATCGCCTGGTTGGCGGTCAGGCCCATGTACTTCAAGGCACGCTCGATCGAACCACGCTTGACCAGGTCGGCTTCGGCAGCCGGGTCCGGCACGCGCTGGTCGACGGCCAACACCATCTCGGGCGAGGTGCCCCAGCTGACTTGTGGCTTGATCTGGCTGGCATCCAGCTCGACCACGGTGTCGAACACTGCATCGTCATCCGACACCAGGTCTTTCCACGACTCGACCGCTTGCTTCCACTGCTCGCCCTTCGGCGCATACGGGCGGCCTTCGACATAGGCAACGGTGGTGGCGTCAGTGGCCACCAGGCCCACACGGGCGCCCGCCTCGATGGACATGTTGCAGATGGTCATGCGGCCTTCCATCGACAATTCGCGGATGGCGCTGCCGGCGAACTCCATGGCGTGGCCGTTGCCACCGGCGGTGCCAATCTTGCCGATCACGGCCAGGACGATGTCCTTGGCGGTAACGCCGGCAGGCAATTGGCCTTCCACGCGCACCAGCATGTTCTTCATCTTCTTGGCGACCAGGCACTGGGTGGCGAGCACGTGCTCGACCTCGGAGGTGCCAATGCCGTGGGCCAAGGCACCGAAGGCGCCATGGGTAGAAGTGTGCGAGTCGCCACAGACCACGGTCATGCCAGGCAAGGTGGCACCCTGCTCCGGGCTGATGACGTGGACGATGCCCTGGCGTTCGTCATTCATCTTGAATTCGACGATGCCGTATTCGTCACAGTTTTCGTCAAGGGTCTGCACCTGCAGGCGCGACACCTGGTCGACGATGGCCTCGATACCGCCCTTGCGCTCTGGCGTGGTCGGCACGTTGTGGTCGGGGGTGGCGATGTTGGTGTCGATGCGCCACGGTTTGCGGTTGGCCAGGCGCAGGCCTTCGAAGGCCTGGGGCGACGTCACTTCGTGGATGATGTGGCGGTCGATGTAGATCAAGGACGAGCCGTCATCACGGCGCTTGACCTCATGGGCTTCCCAGAGTTTGTCGTAGAGCGTTTTGCCAGCCATCAGACTGTTCCTCATCAGCGTCTTTCTATGCCAAAGACCCCTTGGCTTGTACGGACGATGCTAGGGGGTTAGATTGAATAACTCAAATTCATAATTTTTATGCTTTGGATAACCCAAAGGAATAGGACTACATGGACCTGGCCAACCTCAGTGCCTTTATCGCCATTGCCGAAACCGGCAGCTTTTCCGGGGCCGCAGAACGGCTGTTCCTGACCCAGCCGGCCATCAGCAAACGCATCGCCGGGCTGGAGCAGCAACTGGGTGTAAGGCTGTTCGACCGCCTGGGCCGCGAGGTGACTTTGACCGAGGCTGGGCGCGCCCTGCTGCCACGGGCCTACCAGATCCTCAATGTCCTTGATGATACCCGACGGGCGCTGACCAATCTGACCGGGGCCGTGAGCGGTCGTCTGACCCTGGCCACCAGCCACCACATCGGCCTGCACCGCCTGCCGCCGCTGCTGCGGGCGTTCACCCGCCAGTACCCGGCCGTGGCGCTGGATATTCAGTTTCTGGATTCCGAACAGGCCTACGACGAAATTCTGCATGGCCGCGCCGAAATTGCCGTGATCACCCTGGCGCCCGACCCGCATCACCTGGTCAAAGCCGTGCCGGTGTGGGACGACGCCCTGGACTTCGTCGCCGCCCCCGAGCACCCGCTGGCCAACAACCATGAGGTCAGCCTGGCGGATGTCGCCCGCCACCCGGCGGTATTCCCTGGCGGCAACACCTTCACCCACCATATCGTCCAGCGCCTGTTCGAAAGCCAGGGCCTGACGCCGAACATCGCCATGAGCACCAACTACCTGGAAACCATCAAGATGATGGTGTCGATCGGCCTGGCCTGGAGCGTATTGCCGCGCACCATGCTCGACGAACAGGTTGCACCCATCGCATTGCCCGGCATACAGCTGTCGCGCCAGCTAGGCTACATTCTGCATACGGAGCGAACGCTATCGAACGCGGCCAGGGCATTCATGGCCCTGCTCGACAGCCACGCAGGGCCCGCCTGACCCGCCGTCAGCCCGGTACTTCCAATTCAAGGACGCGTCATACGCCAAAGGTCTGGTACCGATGCCCAAATCAGCAAACCGCTTTTTGCGCCTGCCGCGTATCCCAGCGGCCGATCCCCAAGAGTCGGAACAGGCCTGGCAAAACGCCCCACAACTGCTGGCCGCGCTCAACGGCGCGCGCCTGGGGGCGTGGCTATGGGATATCGAAAGCGGCCGGGTAAGCTGGTCACGGGGCACCCAGGCCCTGTTCGGCTTCGACCCGCAGCGGCCGTTGCCCGCCGATGTCGACTACCTCGACCTGCTGCCCGAGGAAGACCGCGCACGCACGCGCCAGGTATTCCAGGCGGTATTCAACGGCGAGCCGGTGGAACAGGCCATGCGCCACCGTATTCGCTGGCCGGACGGTAGCCTGCACTGGCTGGAGATCAACGGTAGCCTGACCCACGACCAGCATGGCCGGCCACAAATGATCGGGGTGATCCGCGAAATCACCCGCCAGCGCGAACGGGAAACAGCGCTGATCAATTCGGAAAAGCGCTTCGCCACCCTGTTCCACCTCAGCCCCAACGCCATTCTTCTCACCCGCCGCCACGACGGCATGATCTTCGAGGTCAACCAGCACTTCGAAGACATGTTCGGCTGGCCGGGCAGCCAGGTAATAGGCAAGACCAGCCTCGAGCTGGGCCTGTGGGTCAACCCCGAACAGCGCCACCAGGTGATGGAGTCGACCCGCGCCAGCGGCGGCCCGCTGATCATGGAGGTGCAGTTCCGTGCCTCCAGCGGCAAGGTGCACGACGGCATCCTGTGCACCCAGGGCATCGAACTGGAGGGCGTCACCTTCCTGATCAGCACCTTTGTCGACACCACCGAACGCAAGCGCGCCGAGCAGGCGCTGAAGGACAGCCAGGAGCGCTTGGACCTGGCCCTGGACTCGGCGCAGCTGGGCACCTGGGACTGGCACATCCCCAGCGGCATGCTCTACGGCTCGGCCCGCGCCGCGCAGCTGCACGGCCTGCCGCCCACCCCTTTTCACGAATCGTTCGATGCGTTTTTCGAGGGGGTGCCAGAGCAGGAACGCAACTCGATGCGCCAGGCCTACCGCAGCCTGCGCGAAGGGCCCGCCGGCAACTACCAGATCACCTACCGGGTCCAGCTGGAAAGCGGCATTTCGCGTTACATCGAAAGCCGTGCACGGCTGTACCGCGACGAGCAGGGCAACCCGCTGCGCATGGCCGGCACCCTGCTCGACATCACCGACCAGGTAGAGCGCGAGCAGCGCCTGAGCGCCTCGGAAGAGAAGTTTGCCAGCCTGTTCCAGGTCAGCCCCGACCCGATCTGCGTGACCCGCCAGGACACCGGCCAGTTCATCGAGATCAACCCGGCGTTCAGCCAGACCTTTGGCTGGGACAGCGGCCAGGTGATCGGCCGCACCGCCGAGGAAATCGGCCTGTGGGCCGAGTCCATCGAGCGTGCGCAACGTATCGAGCGGGTGATCCGCGAACAGGCCTTGAGCAACGTCGCCGTGGTGGTCAACCACCGCAACGGCGCGCCGTTGACCTGCGTGATCTCCAGCCGCCTGATCACCGTTGACGACCAGCCCTGCAGCGTTACCACCCTGCGCGACATCACCCAGCAGCAACGCGCCGAGGCGGCGCTCAAATCCAGCGAAGAGAAGTTTGCCAAGGCCTTCCACTCCAGCCCCGACGCCATCACCATCACCGAACGCCACAGCGGCCGTTACCTGGAAATCAACGACGGCTTCTGCCGCCTGACCGGCTACAGCGCCGCGGATGTGGTCGGCCACACGGTGTACGAAATCGGTATCTGGGCCGACGACAAGCAGCGCAGCGCGTTGCTGGCCGAATTGCGCGACCGCGGCCGGGTGCATCACCGGGAAATGCTCGGCCGTAACAAGCGCGGCGATATCCTCACCGTTGAAGTCTCTGTCGAGCCGATCACCCTCAACGAAGTCGACTGCCTGCTATTGACTGCCCGCGACGTCAGCCAGCTGAAGAACGCCCAGGCGCAGATCCGCCACCTGGCCTATCACGACCCGTTGACCAACCTGCCCAACCGCGCCCTGCTGATGGACCGCCTGAGCCAGCAGATCGCCCTGCTCAAGCGCCATAACCTGCGCGGCGCCCTGCTGTTCCTCGACCTCGACCACTTCAAGCACATCAACGACTCACTGGGCCACCCGGTGGGCGACACGGTGCTGAAGATCATCACCGCCCGCCTGGAAGCCAGTGTGCGCCTGGAGGACACCGTGGCCCGCCTGGGTGGCGACGAGTTCGTGGTACTGCTCAGCGGCCTGGAGGGCAGCCGTGAGCTGGTGGAGGAAAAAGTCCGTGAACTGGCCGACACCCTGCGTGAACTGCTCGCCGAACCGATGTCGCTGGATGGCCAGCGCCTGCAGGTAACGCCCAGCATCGGCGTGGCGCTGATCCCCGACCACGGCACCACCCCGGCCGATCTGCTCAAGCGTGCCGATATCGCCCTGTACCGGGCCAAGGACTCCGGGCGCAACACCACCCAGCTGTTCCACACCACCATGCAGAAAGCTGCCAGCGAGCGCCTGCGCATGGAAAACGACCTGCGCCTTGCCCTGGCCCGTGGCGAACTGGCGCTGCACTTCCAGCCGCAGGTGGATGCCCGCGACAACCGTATCGTCGGCGCCGAAGTGCTGCTGCGCTGGCACCACCCGCAACTGGGCCAGCAGCCGCCCGCACAGTTCATTCAGGTGCTGGAGGAAAGCGGCCTGATCCTGGAAGTTGGCAGCTGGATCCTGGATGAAGCCTGCGATGCTTGTGCACGCATGCTGACCGACGGCCTGATCGATGCGGATGATTTCAGCCTGTGCGTGAACATCAGCCCGCGACAGTTCCGCCAGAACAACTTTGTCGAGCGCGTGCTGCGCAGCCTGGACGATTACCGGCTGCCTCGGCACATGCTCAAGCTGGAGATCACCGAAGGCATCGTCATCCAGAACCTGGAAGACACCATCAGCAAGATGCGCGAACTGAAGCGTTACGGGGTAAGTTTCGCCATGGACGACTTTGGCACTGGCTATTCGTCGCTGACTTACCTCAAGCGCCTGCCGGTCGATGCGCTGAAGATCGACCAGACCTTCGTGCGCGATGCACCGATCGACCCCAACGACGCCGAAATCGTCCGCGCCATTGTCGCCATGGCCCGCAGCCTGGACCTGGCAGTGATTGCCGAGGGGGTGGAGCTGACCGAGCAACTTGAGTTTCTCGAACAGCTGGGCTGTCACCTGTACCAGGGTTACCTGCACAGCCGGCCGTTGCCGTTGCCGGAGTTTCGCAAACTGTTGCTGGAGGCGCCGGCAGACTACTGAAGCAGATGCAGCCGAGCACAAAAAAGGGCACCCGAGGGTGCCCTTCTTCATTGCAGCGTGATCAGTTCAGCGCTGGCTTGTCGCCATTGATCGGGATGCGCTTGGCCTTGGCTTCTTCAGGCACGATGCGCAGCAGGTCGATGCTGAGCAGGCCGTTGGCCAGGCCGGCGGCTTTCACTTCGATATGGTCGGCCAGGCGGAACGACAGCTTGAAGGCGCGTTGCGCGATACCCTGATGCAGGTAAGTCACTTCCGCCGCACCGTTGTCGCGCTTGCCACCGGTCACGGTCAGGACACCTTTCTCGACCTGCAGGTCGAGGTCCTGCTCCTGGAATCCAGCTGCTGCAACTACGATGCGGTAGTGGTCCTCACCATGCTTCTCCACGTTGTAGGGCGGGTAGCTGCTACCGGCCTCATTACGTGCCGCGGATTCGAACAGGTCGTTGAAACGGTCGAAACCAACGGAATGGCGGAACAGTGGAGCAAGAGAGAAAGCGGTAGTCATGGTCATAAACTCCTGAGATTCAGCAAGTAAGTCATTGCGCGACCCGACTTCGGCATCGCGTACTCAAGAGATATGGCCATGGGAAAAGCTTTCAAGGGGAGATTTAAAAAAATCTTCTTTTTCGCACGGGGTCTGATGGCCTCTTCGCGGGTAAACCCGCTCCTACAGGGCTGTGCATTACCTGTGGGAGCGGGTTCACCCGCGAAGAGGTCGGTTCAGGCAACACAAGCCTCGAATGTAGCCGCCTCAACCCCCAACAACCGGCTGATCCGCGCGCAGTCATCTTCCCGGCGCAACTCGGCAAACAACACCACCGCCTCGGGGTAACTGCGGGTCAGCATCGCCAACCACTGCTTCATCCGCCCCGGCGCATAGCGCGGTGACAGTTTGGCCTGGGCCTGACGCCAGAACTCGCGCAACAACGGCAGCAGGTCATCCCAGCTCATCGGCTGATAGTCGCGCCCGTCACGCGCGGCGGCAATCTGCAGGCCCAGGTCAGGGCGCGATACCAGCCCTCGGCCCAGCATGATGTCTTCGGCCCCACTGACCTCGCGGCAGCGGCGCCAGTCATCGACGGTCCAGATCTCGCCATTGGCGAATACCGGTACCTTGACCACATCCTGCACCCGCGCCACCCACTCCCAATGCGCCGGCGGCTTGTAGCCTTCGACCTTGGTCCGCGCATGCACCACCAGGTGCGCCGAGCCGCCCTCTGCCAGGGCCGTGGCACACTCCAGCGCGCCGTCCGGGCTGTCGAAGCCCAGGCGCATCTTCGAGGTTACCGGGATATGCGCCGGCACCGCGCGGCGCACCTCACGCACGATGGCGTGCAGCAACTCCGGCTCTTTGAGCAGCACGGCACCACCCCGTGACTTGTTCACGGTCTTGGCCGGGCAGCCAAAGTTCAGGTCGATCACGGGCGCACCCAGCTCACAGGCCAGCGCCGCGTTTTCCGCCAGGCATACCGGGTCCGAACCCAGCAACTGCACGCGCATGGGCACCCCGGCGGCCGTGCGCGCACCCTGGCGCAACTCGGGCGCCAGCTTGTCGAACGAGGACGCCGGCAGCAGGCGGTCGCACACGCGAATGAACTCGGTGACGCACCAGTCGATACCGCCCACGCGGGTCAATACGTCGCGCAGGATGTTGTCAACCAGCCCCTCCATGGGGGCCAGGGCAATTTGCATGTCGGGGTCTCGGCGGAAAAGCCGGCAGTCTAACAAAAATTGCCGGCGATTCAGGCGCCGATCAGCGCCGGACCGTAACCTTCGACGAATTCCGCCGGCATGCGCTTGGGCTTGCCACTGGACAGCTCGATGCAGGCAAAGGTGGTTTGCGCGCGCAGCAGGGTTACGCCGTCACGCGGGCGCTTGAGCTGGAAGCGCCGGGTCATGCGCAGGCGCTGGTCCCAGTCGATGATCCAGGTGGCCAGTTGCAGTTCGTCGTCCTCATAGGCGGCGGCCAGGTAGTCGATTTCGTGGCGCACCACAGCCATCGCCCGGTCCAGGCGCCGATACTCGGCCAGGTCCAGGCCTAACCGTTGGGAGTGACGCCAGGCGCACCGCTCCAGCCAGGTGACGTACACCGCGTTGTTTGCGTGGCCGAGGCCGTCGATGTCCTCGCTGCCGACGCGCAGGTCGATGACGAAGGGTGTTGCCAGGTCCCAGCTCATGTTCGCTTCCTTGGCAAAAAAGTCGATTTAGCAGCGACCTACGGGGCAATGTCCAGCCCCTGCGCAAGATTTACCGGCCTCATCGCCGGCAAGCCAGCTCCCACAAAAACGGCGCAGGACTCAAGCTTTGCGCCGTATCTGTGGGAGCTGGCTTGCCGGCGATGAGGCCAGTTCAGGCAACACCATCAGGCGGTTTGTCGCGCTGGCACGTCAGCCCGCCCCAGCAATTCGAGCACGGCCTCACCCAGCCGCGGATCGGACAGCACCCGCTGGTGCCCACCCTCCTCCAACAGCATCAGGCGGCTATCGAACCAGGCCTTGTGAATAACCTGGGCTTCATCGGCGGCCACCAGGGCATCATCGGCGGCATGCACCACCAACCCCGGCAGCTCCAGCTGGTAACCGGTCACATCCAGCCGCGCAATCTGCATGCCCACATCCCGCTCTACCTGGCGAATGAACGCCGCCCGCGCACGCGCCGGCATCCCCAGATGATGAGCAAAACCGCGCAGCACGCCCAGCAGCCGCGCCGGGGCAGCAATACTGACTGCTGCCTCTGTGCGCAGCCCCATCTGCAGGGCCAGCAATACACTGGCACCGCCCATGGAGTGGCCAATCACCGCCCGCAGCGGCGGCAGCTCGGCAGCGGCCTCCAGCAGCGCCCGGGCGAACAGCACCACATTGGCCTGTTCACCAGGCGAGCGGCCATGGCCCGGCCCCTCCAGCGACACCACCGTGTGCCCGGCCTGGACCAAGGTTTCGATCAAGGCGGCAAACTGGGTCGGGCGCCCTTCCCAACCATGCATCAGCAGCACCGTCGGCCCCTTCCCCCAGCGCAAGGCAGACAACCCGAAGCGCAGGGTGATGCGCTCGGCGCTGGCCAACACGGGCAGCTCCCAATCCCGAGGCGGCAGATTGCGCGGGGTCATGAAGGCACGGCGCATCTTGCCCGCGACATGCTCGGGGGCCAGGCGGCCCAGGGTGCCATTGACACCACGAATCCAGCTCAGGGTAGTCATCGCCATGCTCCAGGGTTAAAGCACCGCCGATTTGGCGGCGCGCAGAATACGGTCAGACAGCTCGCTGGCGCCCAAGGCGCGGGCCAAGGCAAGGCCACCGACCATGAGCGCCAGGTCGGCCAGGGCCTTGTCGGCATCTTCAGGGCGGTCGACCATGGCTGCAGTCATCAGCTCGATGTGCTCGGCCAATACCTCGCGGAAAACCTCCGGAAGGCGCTGCATCTCGCCCAGCGAGTTGGGCAGCGGGCAGGCATGCACCTCGGCATCTCGGTGTTTGCGCGACAGGTAGAAGGCACTGGCCAGCGCCCGGCGGCCCGCACCATCGAGGTTGGGGTCGATCTGGGCGAGCAAGGCGCGGCGCTCACCCAACAGCTGGCGGAAGGCTTCGAGCATCAGCTCGTCCTTGCTGTCGAAGTGGGCATAGAAACCGCCGACGGTCAGCCCTGCCGCCCCCATCACCTGGCTGACGCTGGGCTCGGCCGGGCCGTGCTGGATCAGCGCGCTGCGTGCCGCTTCCAGAATTCGCTCGCGGGTTCTGCTCTTCTTGTCGCTCATCAGGCACTCGCCATTCGAAATATGATGAACGAAATATTATCAATATCATATTTTTTGACAAGGGAAATTTCACGCCGCTTGTCAGCTGCGAAATGTTCGGGAGGGAGAAAAAACAAAAGGCTCATTCAATAAGCGAATGAGCCTTTAAAGTCCCGCAAAACGCGGGTAAATATGGCGTCCCCTAGGGGACTCGAACCCCTGTTACCGCCGTGAAAGGGCGGTGTCCTAGGCCACTAGACGAAGGGGACGTAACCTTCGCAAAGATTCACTTGCGTGAACCCTGGCAGAAATGGTGGAGCTAAGCGGGATCGAACCGCTGACCTCCTGCATGCCATGCAGGCGCTCTCCCAGCTGAGCTATAGCCCCGAAACAAAAGGCTCATCAATAATCGACGAGCCTTTTTAAGCCCTGCAAAACGCAGGAAAAAGTGGCGTCCCCTAGGGGACTCGAACCCCTGTTACCGCCGTGAAAGGGCGGTGTCCTAGGCCACTAGACGAAGGGGACGTAACCTTCGTGCCGGCCCGCTTACGCGAACCGCGGCAAAATTGGTGGAGCTAAGCGGGATCGAACCGCTGACCTCCTGCATGCCATGCAGGCGCTCTCCCAGCTGAGCTATAGCCCCGGATTTTTAGCCTCGCGGCCCAGCGACATAATGAAACATCGCTTGTGTAAAACTGGCGTCCCCTAGGGGACTCGAACCCCTGTTACCGCCGTGAAAGGGCGGTGTCCTAGGCCACTAGACGAAGGGGACGAACCTTCTTACCTTCAAGACCCGGTTACTGGACCCGGTCTTGCTTGCCAGCCGTGACTGACAAGCGGAATTTGGTGGAGCTAAGCGGGATCGAACCGCTGACCTCCTGCATGCCATGCAGGCGCTCTCCCAGCTGAGCTATAGCCCCACAATGTCGCCTTGAACTGAATCGCTGGCTGGGTGGCTGGCGTTTCGTTTTCGTTCATCGCTGTGGACGGGGCGCATATTAAGATCGGATTGCAGGGCTGTCAAACGAAATTTTGAAAATATTCAAAAGTTTTTTCACAGATAACAATCACTTACCGCCCTGCCCCAGTAAAACCTGAACAGTAAACCCTGTGGGAGCGGGTTTACCCGCGAATACGGTGATGCATGCCACATCGTATTCGCGGGTGAACCCGCTCCCACAGGTTCGACTATAGGCGCGGGAACGCGGTCAGCCGATCGAAGCCAGCAGCTTTTCCCACTCTTTGTTTTCTTTCTTCGACACACCACCCAGCAGGTCCAGGGCCTGGCGCAGGCGATAGCGGGTCAGGTCCGGGCCGAGGATTTCCATGGCGTCCAGTACCGACACCGAGCTAGCCTGGCCGGTAATGGCGGCGAACATCAGCGGCATGGCATCACGCAACTTCAATTCCAGCGCCTCGACCACGGCCTGGATGCAGCCGGTGATGCGCTCTTTTTCCCACTGGCGCAGGCTTTCGAGCTTCCACAGGATCAGCTGGATCACCTGGCGCACCTGGTCGGCCGACAGTTTCTTGCTTTCGAACAGCTTGGCATCCAGCTTCAGCGCACCTTCGAAGAAGAACCCGCCCAGCGGGGCAACCTGGCTGAAGGTCTCGACCCGGCCCTGCACGTGCGGGGCAATCTTCATCATGTAGTCGCTGTTGAATGCCCACTTCTGCAGGCGTGTGGCGAATTCCTCGACCGGCAGTTCGCGCAGCCACTGGCCGTTGAGCCAGGACAGCTTCTCGATGTCGAAGATCGGGCCACCCAGCGAAATACGCGACAGGTCGAAGTGCTCGACCATCTCGTCCAGCGAGAACTTCTCGCGCTCGTCCGGCATCGACCAGCCCATGCGGCCCAGGTAGTTGAGCATCGCCTCCGGCATGAAGCCCATGCGCTCGTAGAAGGTCACCGAGGTCGGGTTCTTGCGCTTGGACAGCTTGGACTTGTCCGGGTTACGCAGCAGCGGCATGTAGCACAGCTTGGGCTGCTCCCAGCCGAAGTATTCGTACAGCTTGATCAGCTTGGGCGCCGACGGCAGCCACTCTTCGCCACGCAGGACGTGGGTGATGCCCATCAGGTGGTCGTCGACCACGTTGGCCAGAAAGTACGTCGGCAGGCCGTCGTTCTTCATCAGCACCTGCATGTCCATGCGGTCCCACGGGATTTCGACATCGCCACGCAGCATGTCCGGCACCACGCAGATACCTTCGCTCGGCACCTTCATGCGGATCACGTGTGGCTCGCCAGCGTCCAGGCGGCGCTGCACTTCCTCGGCGCTCAGCAGCAGTGCGCGGCCGTCGTAGCGCGGGGTTTCACCGCGGGCCTGTTGCTCGGCACGCATCTGCTCCAGCTCTTCGGCGGTGCAGAAGCAATAGAAGGCGTGGCCGGCGTCAACCAGCTCCTTGGCATACTTCGCGTAGATCTCGCCACGCTCGCTCTGCCGGTACGGGCCGTGCGGGCCGCCCACATCCGGGCCTTCGTTCCATTCGATGCCGAGCCAGCGCAGGGCGTCGAAGATCTGCTGTTCCGACTCGCGCGTGGAGCGCAGCTGGTCGGTGTCTTCGATGCGCAGGATGAACTCACCGCCGTGCTGCTTGGCAAAGCAGTAGTTGAACAGGGCGATGTAGGCAGTGCCGACATGGGGGTCGCCGGTAGGCGATGGCGCGATACGCGTGCGTACGGTGGTCATGGAAGGTCTCGAACTGAAGATGAAACAAAGGCGGGATGTTAGCAGGAGGCAGGCACCGGGCTCCAGCAATGGCGCGAACGTCACTTGTCGACAGACCCTGCGGCACTGTTAAATTTGCTTACATTTCTGGATCGATAGTCCCCATGCCTGCCCAACTCAAACGCCGCCTAGCGATCTTCTTCACCCTGGTGGCCATCATCGCCCTCGCCTTCCTGGCCCACTGGTACTTCAAGGGCCGCTTCTACGAGAGCACCGACAACGCCTATGTACAGGGCGAGATCACCCGTATTTCCAGCCAGCTGGGCGCACGTATCGACGCGGTGCCGGTCGAGGACAACCAGCACGTCAACAAAGGTGACCTGCTGGTACGCCTGGAAGCGGCAGACTTTGACCTGGCGGTTGACCGCGCCCGCGCCACCCTGGCCACCCGTGAAGCGGAATACGCACAGGCACAAAGCCGCCTGACCCAGCAAGGTAGCCTGATCGCCGCCGGGCAGGCTCAGGTGGCTGCTAACCAGGCCACGTTCGACCGTTCTCGGGTGGACCTGAGCCGTGCCGAAAAGCTGCGCAAGCCAGGTTTCATATCCGAGGAACGGGTCACCACCCTGTCGGCAGACAGCCATGTTGCCGGCTCTCAGGTCGACAAGGCCCGCGCCGACCTGCAAAGCCAGCGCCAGCAGGTGAATGCCCTGAACGCCGACCTCAAACGCCTCAATGCACAAATCGCCAACGCACGCGCCGACCTGGCCCAGGCCAAGCTGAACCTGACCCGTTGCGAAATCCGCGCGCCGATCAGCGGCACCATCGGCCAGCGCAATGCGCGCAATGGCCAGGTGGTGCAGGCCGGTGCCTACCTGCTGTCGATCGTGCCCGACGAAGACATCTGGGTGCAGGCCAACTTCAAGGAAACCCAGATCGGCCACATGCAGCCCGGCCAGCGCGCCGAGCTGCTGTTCGACAGCTACCCGGACACCCCCATCGAAGGCCGGGTAAACAGTGTGTTCGCGGCCTCGGGGGCGCAGTTCAGCCTGCTGCCACCCGATAACGCCACCGGCAACTTCACCAAGGTGGTGCAGCGCATCCCGGTCAAGATCACCTTCAGCGCCGACAACCCGCTGCATGGGCGCATCCGCCCCGGCATGTCGGTGACCGCCACCATAGACCTGCGCAGCGAGAGCGAAGGCCACGATGGCCGGTGACCAACTGCTCAGGCCCAGCGACGAGCCTACCCGGCGCGACTGGATCGCGGTGATGAGGGTGATGCTCGGCGCGTTCATGGCGGTGCTGGACATCCAGATCACCAACTCGTCACTGAAGGACATTCAGGGTGCCCTGTCGGCAACCCTGGAAGAAGGCTCGTGGATTTCCACCTCGTACCTGGTGGCGGAAATCATCATGATTCCGCTGACCGCCTGGCTGGTGCAGCTGCTGTCTGCCCGACGCCTGGCCGTGTGGGTTTCCGGGGGCTTTCTGTTGTCGTCACTGCTGTGCTCGATGGCCTGGAACCTGGAGAGCATGAACCTGTTCCGCGCCCTGCAAGGCTTTACCGGCGGCGCGCTGATCCCACTGGCGTTTACCCTCACCCTGATCAAGCTGCCCGAACGCCACCGCGCCAAAGGCATGGCGATGTTCGCCATGACCGCCACGTTTGCCCCCTCCATCGGCCCCACCCTGGGCGGCTGGCTGACCGAGAACTGGGGCTGGGAGTACATTTTCTACATCAACATCCCGCCGGGCCTGGTGATGATTGCCGGCCTGCTGTACGGGCTGGAGAAGAAAGACGCGCACTGGGAACTGCTGAAAAGCACCGATTACGCAGGCATCGTCACCCTGGGCCTGGGGTTGGGCTGCCTGCAGGTGTTTCTTGAAGAGGGGCACCGCAAGGACTGGCTGGAGTCGCACCTGATCGTCGGCCTGGGCAGCGTCGCCTTGGTCAGCCTGATCAGCTTCGTCATCCTGCAGTTCTCCAAGCCACACCCGCTGATCAACCTGCGCATCCTCGGTAACCGCAATTTCGGCCTGTCGAGCATCGCCAGCCTGGGCATGGGCGTAGGCCTGTACGGGTCGATCTACCTGCTGCCGCTGTACCTGGCTCAGGTGCAGGGCTACAACGCCTTGCAGATCGGCGAGGTGATCATGTGGATGGGGGTGCCGCAGCTGTTTCTGATCCCGCTGGTACCACAGCTGATGAAAGTGGTGTCGCCCAAGCTGCTGTGCGCCCTGGGGTTCTGCCTGTTCGGCGCCGCGAGTTTCGGCTCGGGGGTGCTCAACCCGGACTTTGCCGGGCCGCAGTTCAACCATATCCAGATCATCCGCGCCCTTGGCCAGCCGATGATCATGGTGACCATTTCGCTGATCGCCACGGCTTACATCCAGCCGCAGGACGCGGGGTCGGCATCGAGCCTGTTCAATATCCTGCGTAACCTGGGCGGTGCGATTGGCATCGCCTTGCTGGCCACACTACTGGATGCGCGGACCAAGGTGTATTTCGACTACCTGCGCGAAGCGGTGGTGCCGAGCAACCCGCAGGTAGCGGAACGGCTGGCGCAACTGGCCGAGCGGCTGGGCAATGACAATGCGGCGCTGGGCAAGTTGAGCGAGATCACCCACCAGCAGGCCATGATCATGGCCTACAACGACGCGTTCCACTTTGTCGGGATCGGGTTGGCGGTGAGCATGGTGGCAGTGTTGCTCACCCGCAAGCTGCCGGCGGGGTTGAAGGCTGGGGAAGCTCATTGAGGCAACTCAGGGTGATACGCGGTACTTGTGGGAGCGGCCTTGTGTCGCGAAGGGGCCGCACAGCGGCCCCAGCAATTTGTGCCGTGACGCTGAAGTCCTGGGGCCGCTGCGCGGCCCTTTTCGCGACACAAGGCCGCTCCCACAGAGGGCTCAGCAGGCTTCAGCTGGTAATCAACCGCTCGCGCAGCTGGGTAATCTCGTCGCGCAGCTGCGCCGCAGCTTCGAACTCCAGGTCGCGGGCGAACTGCATCATCTTCTCTTCAAGCTGCTTGATACGCTTGGTGATCTCGCCCGGCGTACGCAGCTCGGCCTCGTAACGGGCGCTCTCTTCTGCCGCCTTGGCCATGCCCTTGCGCTTTTTGCTGCGCGCGCCAGGCACGGTGGCGCCTTCCATGATGTCGGTGATGTCCTTGACCACGCCCTTGGGCACGATACCGTTGGCTTCGTTGAAGGCGACCTGCTTTTCACGGCGTCGCTCGGTTTCGTCAATTGCCCGCTGCATCGAGCCGGTGATGTTGTCGGCGTACAGGATGGCCCGGCCATTGAGGTTACGCGCAGCGCGGCCGATGGTCTGGATCAGCGAGCGCTCCGATCGCAGGAAGCCTTCCTTGTCGGCATCGAGGATCGCCACCAGCGAAACCTCCGGCATGTCCAGGCCTTCGCGCAGCAGGTTGATGCCCACCAGCACGTCGAAGGTGCCCAGGCGCAGGTCGCGGATGATCTCTACCCGCTCCACCGTGTCGATGTCCGAGTGCAGGTAGCGCACCCGCACATCGTGGTCGGCCAGGTAATCAGAGAGGTCCTCGGCCATGCGCTTGGTCAGCGTAGTGGCCAGCACCCGCTCACCCAGCGCCACGCGCTTGCGGATTTCCGACAGCAAGTCATCCACCTGGGTCAGTGCCGGGCGTATCTCGACCTGCGGGTCTACCAGGCCGGTCGGACGCACCACCTGCTCCACCACGCGCCCGGAATGCTCGGCTTCGTAGGGGCCCGGGGTCGCGGACACGAAGATGGTCTGCGGGCTGACATCCTCCCATTCGTCGAAGCGCATCGGCCGGTTGTCCAGTGCCGAGGGCATGCGGAAGCCGTATTCGACCAGTGTTTCCTTGCGTGAACGGTCGCCCTTGTACATGGCACCGACCTGCGGAACGCTGACGTGTGATTCGTCGATCACCAGCAGTGCATCGGCTGGCAGGTAGTCGTACAGAGTGGGCGGTGGCGCACCGGCCGGGCGCCCGGACAGGTAGCGCGAGTAGTTCTCGATGCCGTTGCAGTAACCCAGCTCCATGATCATTTCCAGATCGAAACGGGTGCGCTGTTCCAGGCGCTGTGCTTCTACCAGCTTGTTGGCCTTGTGCAGGTACTCCAGGCGCTCCTTCAACTCTTCCTTGATGCCCTCCACGGCCTCCAGCAGGGTTTCCCGCGGGGTAACGTAGTGGCTCTTGGGGTAGAAGGTGAAGCGTGGCAACTTGCGGAAAACCTCGCCGGTGAGCGGGTCGAAGGCGGCGATGTTCTCCACCTCGTCATCGAACAGTTCGATGCGGATGGCTTCAAGGTCCGACTCGGCCGGGAAGATGTCGATCACATCACCGCGCACGCGGAAGGTGGCACGGGCAAAGTCCATTTCGTTGCGGGTGTACTGCAGGTCGGCCAGCCGGCGCAGCAGTGCGCGCTGATCGAGCTTGTCGCCGCGGTCCACATGCAGGACCATTTTCAGGTAGGACTCGGGGCTGCCCAGGCCATAGATGCACGACACGGTGGTGACGATGATTGCATCGCGCCGCTCCAGCAGCGCCTTGGTCGCCGACAGGCGCATCTGCTCGATATGGTCGTTGATCGAGGCGTCCTTCTCGATGAAGGTGTCCGACGACGGCACGTAGGCCTCGGGCTGGTAGTAGTCGTAGTAGGAAACGAAATACTCCACCGCGTTATTGGGGAAGAACGCCTTGAATTCGCCGTACAACTGCGCGGCCAGGGTCTTGTTCGGCGCCAGCACCAGGGTCGGGCGCTGCACCTGCGCGATGACGTTGGCGATGCTGAAGGTCTTGCCCGAACCGGTCACGCCGAGCAGCGTCTGGTGCGACAGCCCCGCCTCGATGCCTTCGACCATCTGGCGGATGGCCTCGGGCTGGTCGCCGGCCGGCTGAAAACGGGTGACGAGCTGGAACTCGGACATGTTTGACCTCGCGGTGTTGCAGCAACTGTAAATTTAGCCAGTAGTCTATACCCAAATGCGGCTATCCGGGGGCGCTTTCAAGGCCGGGCTGTGAGCGCTTGTTACAGTGGACACGGCAATTAGACCAATGGTCGAAAAATATTTGCGCAAATAGCTGGAAAAGCTGTGCCAGAGTGTCGCAGTGACCGGGCGGTATCACTATACTGACTCCCCGTTTGTGCACCGCTTCAGTGCATTCGGCTGGAGCGTGTACGCCCTATCACTCTCCAATCAGAGCCAAGGTAACAATGAGCCTGTTTTCCGCTGTCGAGCTGGCACCCCGCGACCCTATCCTGGGCCTCAACGAAGCATTCAACGCCGACCCACGTACCGACAAGGTCAACCTGGGCGTGGGCGTTTACTGCAATGAGGAAGGCCGCATTCCGCTGCTGCGCGCCGTGATCGAAGCCGAAACCCAGCGTGCCGCCCAGCACGCCTCGCGCGGCTACCTGCCGATCGACGGCATCGCCACTTACGACCAGGCCGTGCAAAAACTGATCTTCGGCGCCGAGTCGCCACTGCTGGCCGCTGGCCGCGTGGTCACCGTGCAGGCCGTTGGCGGCACCGGCGCGCTGAAGATCGGCGCCGACTTCCTCAAGCGCCTGTCGCCCAATGCCGTGGTTGCCATCAGCGACCCGAGCTGGGAAAACCACCGCGCACTGTTCGAGACCGCCGGTTTCCCGGTACAGAACTACCGCTACTACGACGCGCCTAGCAACGACGTCAACCGTGCCGGCATGCTCGAAGACCTGAACAACCTGCCGTCCGGCTCGATCGTCGTGCTGCATGCCTGCTGCCACAACCCGACTGGCGTCGACCTGGGCCTGGACGACTGGAAAAACGTCCTGGAAGTGGTCAAGGCCAAGGGCCATGTCCCGTTCCTCGACATGGCCTACCAAGGCTTTGGTGACGGCATCGCCGAAGACGCCTTCGCCGTGCGCCTGTTCGCCGAGTCGGGCCTGGACTTCTTCGTTTCCAGCTCGTTCTCCAAGTCGTTCTCGCTGTACGGCGAGCGCGTTGGCGCACTGTCGATCGTCACCGGCAACAAAGACGAAAGCACTCGCGTGCTGTCGCAGGTCAAGCGCGTAATCCGCACCACCTACTCCAACCCGCCGACCCACGGCGCGACCATCGTCGCTACCGTGCTGAACAGCGACGAACTGCGCCAGATGTGGGAAGCCGAGCTGGGCGAGATGCGCCAGCGCATCCACGGCATGCGCCAGCAAATGGTCAGCCTGCTGGCTGAATATGGCGCCAAGCGCGACTTCAGCTTCGTTGGCCGCCAGGCGGGCATGTTCTCCTACTCGGGCCTTACCGTTGAACAAGTGGCGCGCCTGAAGAACGATTTTGGCATCTACGCGCTGGACACCGGCCGCATCGCGGTTGCCGCGCTGAACCAGAGCAACATCCACGTGGTGACCAAGGCCATCGTCGAAGTGCTGTAACCTATTGATTTGCCTGGGAGAGGCTTGACATCTCCCGGGCAATCAGTAAGATATGGCGCAGATTCCGCGATAGCTCAGTCGGTAGAGCAAATGACTGTTAATCATTGGGTCCCTGGTTCGAGTCCAGGTCGCGGAGCCAAACATTGAAAAGCCCCCGGGTGCGCAAGCAACCGGGGGCTTTTTCGTTGTTCACCGGAAGCATGTCAGCGCTTGGTAAATCGAGCGCCGCGCGGGCGGCGCTCGATCTACCAGGCAGCACAAAACTCAAGACATGCGCCTTCCAGCCCCAGAGCCCTCAACTAATGCGCCCAATCGGGTAAAACTCCCCCCGGCTCCATACGCCCAACCATTCCTCCCCCTCGATCACATGTGGCACCGCCAGTTCCACCAGCTGGTAAAACACATTGCGATTTATCAGCGCTTCCAGGTTGCTGCGCATCAGCACATAGGGCGATGGCTCCTGCGTCACCGGGTCGATCACTACCCGCAGGGGATTATCCGGCCCGGCGTCAACCTGGTCCTCGACATTGCTGGTGAAGCGCAGCACCTGCTGCTCCCCCTCCCCCAGCACCTCCAGCGCCACTGCCACGAATGGGGCATCGTCGACGCGGATGCCAACCTTTTCTACCGGGGTAATCAGGAAGTAGTCATCGCCATCGCGGCGAATGATCGTGGAAAACAACCGCACCATCGGCTTGCGCCCAATCGGCGTACCCAGGTAATACCAGGTGCCATCGCGGGCAATGCGCATGTCGATGTCACCGCAAAAATCCGGGTTCCACAGATGCACCGGCGGCAGGCCCTTGGCCTTGGGGATCTGTGCCAGAAGATCATTGGCCTTGCCGGAATCACTCATCACGCCTGCCTCATTCGCTCATACCCAGAAGGCTACGAGCGTACTCGCGCATCGGCGCACCAAGCAAATCCTCCGGGGTGTTGTCGTGGAACGTCAACAAACCGCCACGGCTCTTGATGCGTGCGGTGTCGATCAGGTAGCGGGTATTGGTTTCGATCAACATCATCTGCACCACGCCAGTGTCCCACCCCAGCCGGTCGACGGCCTGTTCGTCATACCACTCATCGCCATTGCCGATGCGGTCGTCGGTACGGGCGAAGCGGGTGTACAGGACGTAGTCGGCACCCACCGAGCGGGCCTGAGCAATGGCGTCTTCCAGGCCCAATGGGCCTTGGGCGCGGCGCACCAACGGGAAATACTCGACAAAGCTCTTGAATGCCTCGTCAGCCACCGCGTTCTGCCGTGGCACCGGCCCCTTGCCCGGCGGCACGAATGCGCCCTGGCCGATGAAGATGAACGAGTCGGGCTGCAGGCGGATCGACAGGGTACGCCGGGTATCGCTGTGGTCCAGCAGACCGGCATCGCTCATGTGATAGCGGACGCCTTCGCCCATATCGCTGACATTCATGCAGCCGCCCAGCGCCATCAGCGCCAGCAGCAAGACCAGGCTACGCATCTTTCCTCCAGTGGCCGGCGACGAAAAACCGGCGAATAGCCGGCGGATGCAGCTTTTGCGCCAGCTTCAGCCGCCAATCACCTTCATCACCATCACATCACCGGAAAACGCCAGGTCCTGCTTGTCTGCCAGCGCCTTGACCAACAGGCGTTGCAGGGCCGGCAGGGCCTGATGACGCGGCTTTTCCAGCAGGTCACCGACGAAGTGGCGATTGCCCGAAGACAGGCAGCCATGCAACCAGCCCGTGGAGGAAAGGCGCAAGCGCGAGCAGGTACGGCAAAACGGCACGCTCTCGTTGGCGATGATACCAAAGTGGCCAATGCCCGGGACTTCATAGCGCAGGGCTGTGGCGTCCAGCGGCGCATCGACCTGGACATAGGTATATTTGCCGCCGATCAGCGCCAGCAACTGGTCGAGCCCGACGAACTGCTGCACAAAGGCATTGTGCTCACGGGCCAGGTGGCCCATGCGCATGAGTTCTATGAAGCGCAACTCGAAGCCGCGCTCCAGGCAGTAATCCAGCAGCGGCAATACCTGGTCGAGGTTGTGCCCGCGCATTGGCACCATGTTCACCTTGATTCGCATGCCCAGCGCACTGGCCTGCTCCATACCCGCCAGCACACTGGCCAGGTCGCCGCCCCGGGCAATGCGGCGGAAGGCCTGGGGGTCGAGAGTGTCGAGGGAAACATTCAGGCGTCGGATACCCGCCGCTTGCAGCTGAGGCAGCTTGCGCGCCAACAGCTGGCCATTGGTGGTCAGCGAGATATCGTCGAGGTCGAGCTTGGCCACGGCGGCCAGAAAGGCATCCAGGCGCGGGCTGACCAGCGGCTCACCCCCTGTGATGCGCAGGCGCTCGATACCAGCCGCTTCGATCAGGTAAGCCACGCCGCGGGCCAGGGCATCTGCCGAGAGTTCGTCTTGCGCCGCCACCAGGCGTTTGCCGTCGGGCACGCAGTAGGTGCAGGCATAATTGCAAGCAGCCGTCAGGCTGACACGCAGGTTGCGAAAGCGCCTGCCTTGACGATCGACAATCATGAATGACTCCGGCATGGGTGATAAGGGGCAGGCGAAACCTGACTCATAAATCAGGTTTTTGCAAGCCCCCGCACCCTGCCGGCTTCAGCGTTAAATGACGGAACGCTTCAGTTGGTCGGTTCCGGGTCACGTTTGCGCTTGTTGCCCATGCGCACACCGATGTCCATCAGGAACTGGAAGAAACCTTCCTGATCCTCAAGCACATTGCTCCAGAACGGCGAGTGGTACAGCGCAACGGCGCCGTGCACCAGCGCCCAGGCGGCGCAGTAATGGAAATACGGCGGTACGTCTTCGAGCTTGCCTTCGCTGATGCGGCCCTTGATCAGCTGAGTCAGGCGATCGAAGTTAGAGGCACGGATACTGTGCAGTTGCTCGACCATTTCCGGCACCTGGTTGCCCTTGACCACCTTCTCTTCCAGGCGGTCGAACAGCCGGTAACGTTGCGGGTCGCGCATGCGGAACTCGAAGTAGGCGCGTGACAGGGCTTCCTTGTCACGGTCGACGTCGGCCGAGTGCAACAGTTCGTTCAGGTCGCGCTCATAGTCGAGCATCAGGCGCAGGTAGATTTCCGCCTTTGACTTGAAATGCTTGTAGATCGTGCCTTTGCCGATACCCACGGCGTCGGCGATCATTTCGACAGTGACGCTGTCCTCACCCTGTTCGAGAAACAGCTTGAGCGCGGTGTCGAGGATTTCCTGTTCGCGACGGCGAAACTCACGGACCTTACGAGGTTCTTTCTGCATGGGAAGGACTGGATGACAATCGAAGCGGTTTATTATGCCTAACTTGCAAGAAATTGCACGGATCATCCACGCATGTCTGTGTTTCACCATGCTTACTGCCATGCGCTGCGGGAGGATTGAAACCTCGGCGTATTCCAAATTTGTTTAAAAAACGACCAATATAGGCTGGCACTGCGCCAAAGCTGACCAATACTTGAAGTGTTGGCGCGGCGCATCCCCCCCCAAGTGGCGCGCCGATAAAGGTGCTCAGGGACCGCGTACCTTTGTTTTACTCCTAATGGTCTTAACCCGGATTCCCCCCCCAGAACCCGGGTTTTTTTTGAGTGTTTGCAGAGGAAGGGATTTTTCGGAGGAGCATGAGGGCTGACAGGAGCCGGTCTCAAGTTTTGCAGCGCCTGTGAGCGCCAGCGCCGCGCGGGCGGCGCTCGATATAACAGGCGCTGAGAATGCTATGGCAGGCACATTGCGGCCCTCACACAACTCCAGTCGCCGAGAATCAAGCCACCCGCGCCAACGGGAACAACCGCTTGAAGTTGGCAGTGGTCTGCTCAGCCAGTTGCTCATAACTGGCGCCCCGCAACGAAGCCACATACTCCGCCACTTCCCGCACATACTGCGGCAAATTCGGCTTGCCACGGTGCGGAATGGGCGCCAGGTACGGCGAATCGGTCTCGACCAGCAAACGATCGACCGGCACCTGCCGAGCCACTTCGCGCAGGGCATCGGCATTGCGGAAGGTAACGATGCCAGACAGCGATATGTAATACCCCAGGTCCAGCGCGGCCTTGGCCATCTCCCAATCTTCGGTAAAGCAATGCAGCACGCCGGCCTGCGGCAGGTTGGCCTCACGCAGCAGTGCCAGGGTATCGGCACGTGCCGCCCGGGTGTGCACGATGACCGGCTTGTCGGTCTGCCGCGAGGCTTCCAGGTGCAGGCGGAACGAAGCCTGCTGCAGCTCGGCAGCTTCCGGCTCATAGTGGTAGTCAAGCCCGGTTTCGCCAATCGCCACCACATGGGGGTGGGCCAGCTCGCGCAGCAGCCATTCCAGCGCAGGGGTTTCACCCGGTGCCAGGTCCAACGGGTGCACACCCACCGAGCAATCGACGTCGGCATACTGGTCGCTCAACGCCTTCACCGCACCGGCGTTTTCGGCACTGACGCCAATACACAGGAAATGCCCGACCCCACGTTCACGGGCCGCCTGCAAGGCAGCATCGAGGGAGCCCTGGTGGGCGCTCAGGTCAAGACGGTCGAGGTGGCAATGGGAATCTACGAGCATGGGATAACGGCACACATGAAAAAATGAAAATCAGCGGGTACCCGGCAGTTGCAGCCAGTGAGCCAGCAGCGATTCGAGCAGCAGGGCACGGTTGAGGTTGGCCTTGCCCAGCACCTTCTGGCGCTGCTCCAGGATCCAGGCCTGCACCTCCAGCACCTTGGCCTGGCGGCTCTTCTGCGCCAGGTATTGCACCACCTTGCGCATATCGGCCAAGCCTAACCCCTCCTCGTCCTGGGTCAACTGGTAGCGCAGGATCAGATGCGACCAATCGCAGAACCAGTCGAACAGCAACAGCAGTGGCACGCCGTTCCAGGCATCGGCCAGCTGGCTGGGCGATTGCTGCTGCTTGATCAGCTTCTTCACCCCGTCAGTAACCAGCGCACGTTGCTCGCGCACACCTTGTGCCTGCAGGCTGACCGCCATCAATGGCGAACCGGCGGCCAGCGTCAGTAGCTCGTCACGCTCGGCCTCGTCACTGTCAGGCAACGCAGCGGCCAGCCAGGCCTGGCTCTGGGCCAGGCTTGGCTGCGGGCACGCCACCTGCTGGCAGCGGCTCTTGATGGTCGGCAACAAGCGGCTGGGCTGGTGCGTGACCAGCAGCAGCACCGTATCGCCAGATGGCTCTTCGAGGCTTTTGAGCAGCGCGTTGGAGGCGTTGACGTTCATCGCCTCGACAGGCTCGATCAGCACCACCTTGCGCCCACCCAATTGCGCGGTTTGCACCACGAATGCCACCAGCTCGCGCACCTGGTCGACCTTGATCGGCTTGTCGGCCTCTTCAGGCTCGAGCACAAAGTTGTCCGGGTGGCTACCGGCCTTTAGCAACAGGCAGGACTTGCACCCGCCGCAGGCATCCAGCCCTTGGGGCTGCTGGCACAGCAGGCGGGCCATCAGGCGCTCGGCCATGGCCCGCTTGCCGATACCCTGCGGCCCGTGCAGCAGGTAGGCGTGCGCGTGCTGGCTGCGGCCGGCCAGCTGCTGCCAGAGGGCCTGCTGCCAGGGGTAGGCGTCAGCCACGGCAACGCTCCACAATCGCCGGCAGCAGCGCATCGATGGCGCGCTGCACGGCTTCCAGCGTTTGCGCGGCATCGAGCAGGCTGTAGCGCTGCGGCTCGCGCTGGGCGCGCTGCAGGTATGCCTGGCGCACCGCTTCGAAAAACGCCTGGCCTTCTTGCTCGAAACGGTCCAGGCGGCCGCGGGCGGCAGCACGGGCCAAGCCCACTTCCACTGGCAGGTCGAAGACCAAGGTCAGGTCCGGGCGCAGGTCACCCTGGACAAATTGCTCCAGGGTGGCGATACGCTCGACCGACAAACCACGCCCACCGCCCTGATAGGCATAGGTGGCGTCGGTAAAACGGTCACACAGCACAACGGCCCCGCGCGCCAGCGCCGGGCGGATTACCTGCGCCAGGTGCTGGGCGCGCGCAGCGAACACCAGCAGCAGCTCGGTGTCGGCCGCCATGCTTTCATCGCTGGGCGCCAGCAGCAGCTCGCGGACCTTTTCGGCCAGCGGCGTACCGCCAGGTTCACGGGTCAGCACTACATCCAGGCCCTGCTCGCGCAAGCGCGCAGCCAGGTAGTCGCGGTTGGTGCTCTTGCCCGCGCCTTCGGGGCCTTCCAGCGTAATAAACAAGCCGCTCACAGGCAGTCCTTAATGTTGTTCGTCAGGCGTCGGCCGTTCGGCCGCTTGCGCGCCGCCAGCAGGGGCGTCCTGCACAGGCGGCTCTTCGGGTAAGGGCTGTGCAGCCGGCTCTTCGGGCAAGGGCTGTGCAGCCGGCTCGTCCGCTGCAGGCACCTGGGGCTGGGCGTCGTCAGCACCCGGCTCTACCTCTTGCTGCGGCGCGGGGCTGGAGCGGTAGCCTGCACGCCGCTTGAGCTGGAACTCGCGCACCGCCGAGTTATGGTCGTCGAGGTCGTCGGAGAACACATGGCTGCCATCGCCGCGGGCGACGAAGTACAGGCTGGTGCCATTGGACGGGTTGAGCGCTGCGTGAATCGCTTCGCGCCCGACCATGGCAATCGGCGTGGGTGGCAGCCCCGTCATGGTATAGGTGTTGTAGGGCGTCGGTTCGCGCAAGTCGGCGCGGGTGATCTTGCCGTTGTAGCGCTCACCCATGCCGTAGATCACCGTCGGGTCGGTCTGCAGCATCATGCCCAGGCGCAGGCGCCGTACAAATACGCCGGCAATCTGCCCACGCTCCTGGGGGATACCGGTTTCCTTTTCCACCAGCGACGCCATGATCAACGCCTGGTACGGGTCGCGATATGGCAGGTCGGTGGTGCGCACGGCCCATTCCTTTGCCAGCACTTCGTCCAGACGCATGTAGGCTTGCTGCAGCAACTCGACATCGCTCATGCCGCGCACAAAGCGGTAAGTGTCCGGGAAAAACCGCCCTTCGGGGAATACGCCAGTATGGCCGAGCTTGTCCATCACTTCGGAATCCGACAGGCCGTCCAGGGTGTGCTTGATCTTTTCATGCTTGGCCACAGCCGAGCGCACCTGACGGAAGGTCCAGCCTTCGACCAGGGTGAGGTTGTACTGCACCACATCGGCCCGGCGCCATGCGTCGAACAACTGTTCGACCGTCATGCCAGGGGTGAGGCGGTATTCGCCGGTGTGCAGGGCGGTGCCAGCCATGTTGAAGCGCCAGTACAAGCGCAACCAGACAGCATCGTCGAGCAACCCTTCTTGTTGCATGCGGTAGAACATGCGGTTGGGGTTGGTGCCATTGGGCACGTCGAGCAGGCGCTCCTGCGTCACGTGCAAGGGCTGCTCCAGCACCGAGTTGACCTTCCAGGCCGACCAGCCAAGTGCCAGCCCGGCAAGTATCAAGCCCATTTCCAGCAGTAGCAGGAATTTACGTCTCACGAATTCAGGTTTCCAGTAACGTACGGGCAACGGCCTGCAGTTTACGGGTGAGCGGGCCAGGCGACCAGTTTAGCGCGGCTACGCCCCGCACGGGCCAGATGCCGTAAACACTATTGCAAACAAATACTTCATCTGCCTGCTCCAGCGCGTCAAACGGCAGGTCAGCGACCTGCGCAGGGATGCCCAGCAGCGCGACCTGTTCCAGCAATGCAGCACGCATTACCCCGGCCACACCACAACGGCTGAGGTCGGCAGTGAGCAGCACGCCATCGCGCACCAGGAACAGATTGCTGTACACGCCTTCGATCACCCTGCCCTGCCCGTCACGCATCAGGCCTTCGGCATGCTCGCTGTCCTGCCATTCGGCACGCGCCAGCACCTGCTCCAGGCGGTTGAGGTGTTTGAGGCCGGCCAGCAGCGGTTGTTCCCCAAGCCGGGTCTGGCAAGGAAACAAGCGCACGCCGTGCTCGGCATGGTCCACAGGATAGCTGGGTAACGGGCTGCCCTGCAGGATTCGCCGTGGCACGGCACCGGCAACTGGCGCATAGCCACGCTGGCTGTCACCACGGGTAAGGATGAGTTTGGCTACACCTTCACCGAGCTGGCTGGCATAGCGCAGGAGCTCGTCGCGCACCAGCGCCATGTCGGCACTGATCGCCAGGCGCTGACAACCCAGCGCCAGGCGTGCGAGGTGGCCGTCCAGCAAGCTGGGCTGGCCACCGCGCACGGCAATGGTCTCGAACAGGCCATCGCCGTAGGCCAGGCCGCGGTTCTGCAGGTTGACTGCAACCGAGGGCTGGCCATCGACCCAGCTGTGCATCAACCGGCGAACCGGCGGAACACCAGCGAGCCGTTGGTGCCGCCAAAGCCGAACGAGTTGGACAACACCACGTCGATCGGCATGCTGCGCGCCTGGTGCGGCACGAAGTCGAGGTCGCAACCTTCGTCCGGTTCGTCCAGGTTGATGGTGGGCGGGGCCATCTGGCTGTTGATCGCCAGCACACTGAAGATCGCTTCCACCGCGCCCGCGGCACCCAGCAGGTGGCCGGTCATCGACTTGGTCGAACTGACAGCCAGCTTGTAGGCATGCTCGCCGAACACGCGCTTGATCGCGGCCACCTCGGCCACGTCGCCCGCAGGGGTCGAGGTACCGTGGGCGTTGATGTAGCTGACCTCTTCCGGCTGGATACCGGCATCGCGCAAGGCATTGGCCATGCAGCGGGCAGCGCCCTCGCCGGTGTCGGGTGGCGAAGTCATGTGGTAGGCGTCGCCGCTCATGCCAAAGCCAACCAGCTCGGCATAGATGGTCGCACCACGGGCCTTGGCGTGCTCCAGCTCTTCGAGCACCAGGGCACCGGCACCGTCGGACAATACAAAGCCGTCACGGCCCTTGTCCCATGGGCGGCTGGCCCGGCTTGGCTCGTCGTTGCGGGTGGACAGCGCACGCGAGGCACCGAAGCCGCCCATGCCCAGGCCACAGGCAGCCATCTCCGCGCCACCTGCAATCATCACGTCAGCTTCACCGTAGGCGATATTGCGCGCGGCCATGCCGATACAATGGGTGCCAGTGGTGCACGCAGTGGCAATGGCGTAGTTCGGCCCCTGCAGGCCCAGGTGGATCGACAGGAACCCGGAGATCATGTTGATGATCGAGCCCGGCACAAAGAACGGGGAAATGCGACGCGGCCCCGAATCGTGCAGCGTACGGCTGGTTTCCTCGATGTTGGTAAGGCCGCCGATCCCCGAGCCCATGGCCACGCCAATGCGCTCACGGTTGGCGTCGGTGACCTCCAGGCCGGCATTACGCACCGCCTGGAAACCGGCCGCCAGGCCGTACTGGATGAACAGGTCAAGCTTGCGGGCCTCTTTGGCCGACAGGTATTGCTCGACCTCGAAGCCTTTCACCGAGCCGCCAAAACGGGTGGAGTAGGCAGACAGGTCCGTGTGTTCGATCGGACCAATGCCACTGCGGCCAGCCAGAATGCCCTGCCAGGTGCTCGGTACATCGGTACCCAGTGGCGACAGCATACCCATACCGGTGACCACGACGCGTCTACGCGACACAGTACTCTCCTTTTCTAATAACAGAGTCTCTTGCGATTACATTCAAGCGCAGGAATGGAATGGCAACAGGCTCTTGGTGCGCGGTGAGCGAAGCCGGCTCGCCAAAAAGCAGCACGTTCGCAAAGAAAAAACCGCACGCCGGCAAAGGCAGTGCGGTTTTTCTCGTCAAGAAGCGACGACTACAGCGTCTTACGCCTTGTGGTTGTTGACGTAGTCGATAGCGGCTTGAACGGTAGTGATTTTCTCGGCTTCTTCGTCAGGGATTTCGGTCTCGAATTCCTCTTCCAGAGCCATCACCAGCTCAACGGTGTCAAGCGAATCGGCACCCAGGTCATCGACGAAGGACTTATCGTTGGTCACTTCATCTTCCTTCACGCCCAGTTGCTCGGCGACGATTTTCTTGACGCGTTCTTCGATGGTGCTCATACCTAGTTTTCACTCCTAATGGATATATGTCAGGCAGCTGGCCGGTGGCTAATTTTATAGAAAGACGTTCGCTTTTCAAGCGAAACACACCTTCGGGCAGTCACCGCACCCGCTGCCTGGAATCTGATTGCAGCTTTATAACGGATTTTAGGCTCGCAGTATGACTCTTTTTTTACGAAATCCGTCACATTGAGTTGCAGTGTTACATGTACATCCCGCCGTTGACCGGCACGGTAGCGCCGGTCACGTAGGCTGCACCGTCGGATGCCAGGAACGAAACCACCTTGGCAATTTCGTCGGCCTGGCCCAGGCGGCCCAGCGGAATCTGGGTTTGCAGGGCTTCACGCTGCGCTTCTGGAAGCTCGCGGGTCATGTCGGTGTCGATAAAGCCCGGAGTCACCGAGTTGACGGTGATGCCACGCGAGCCCACTTCACGCGCGAGGGCGCGGCTGAAGCCTTCCAGGCCAGCCTTGGCGGCGGCGTAGTTGGCCTGGCCAGCGTTACCCATTGCACCGACGACCGAGCCGATGCTGATGATACGACCCCAACGTGCCTTGGTCATGCCACGCAGCACGCCCTTGGACAGACGGTAGAGGCTGTTCAGGTTGGTGTCGATCACGTCGAACCACTCGTCGTCCTTCATGCGCAGCATGAGGTTGTCGCGAGTGATACCGGCGTTGTTGACCAGGATGGCCGGCGCGCCAAACTGTTCGGCGATGGCACCCAGAACAGCTTCAACGGATTCGGCGCTGGTCACGTTCAGCTCCATCCCGGTGCCGGTGATACCGTGCTCTTTCAGGGTGGCAGCAATGCGCTCGGCGCCGGAGGCCGAAGTGGCGGTACCGATCACGGTCGCGCCCTGGCGGCCCAGCTCGAGGGCGATGGCCTGGCCAATGCCACGGCTGGCGCCGGTGACCAGTGCAACTTTACCTTGCAGGCTCATGCAAGCTTCTCCAAATCAGGCCAGTGCCGCGCGGGTGGCGGCAACGGCGTCAGGGGTATTGAGGTTGTAGGTGGTCACGCCGTCGGCGCAACGCTTGTTCAGGCCAGCCAGGACCTTGCCCGGGCCGCACTCGACCAGGTTGACTGCACCGTTGGCAGCCAGGGTTTGCACGCACTCGACCCAACGCACAGGCTGGTACAGCTGGGCCAGCAGGTCATGCTTGAGGGCATCGAGGTCGGCGGCAATGGCAGCAGTGACGTTCTGCACCACCGGAATTTGCGGCGCCTTCCATTCGATGGCATTGACCGATTCGGCAAAGCGCTCGGCGGCCGGCTTCATCAGGGCACAGTGCGACGGGACGCTGACCGCCAGCGGCAGGGCGCGCTTGGCACCTTTGGCCTTGCACAGCTCCATGGCGCGATCTACCGCAGCCTTGTTACCGGCGATGACCACCTGGCCAGGCGAGTTGAAGTTGACGGCGCTGACCACTTGGTCTTCTGCCGCTTCGGCGCAGATTTCTACGACCACGGCGTCGTCCAGGCCAAGGATTGCAGCCATGGCACCGTGACCTGCCGGCACGGCCTCCTGCATCAACTGACCACGGCGCTCGACCAGGCGAACGGCGTCTTTCAGGCTGATGCTGCCAGCGGCAACCAAGGCGCTGTATTCACCCAGGCTGTGACCGGAAACGAAGGCCGGCTTGGCGCCACCCTCCTCCAGCCACAGGCGCCACAGCGCGATGGACGCGGTGAGGATGGCCGGCTGGGTCTTGTCGGTCTGGTTGAGTTGCTCTTCCGGGCCTTCCTGGATCAGCTTCCACAGGTCGTAACCGAGTGCGTCGGAAGCTTCCTTGAAGGTTTCGATGATCACTGGCTTCTCGGCGCCGAGCTCGGCGAGCATGCCCAGCGACTGGGAACCTTGACCGGGAAAGACAAATGCGAGGGATGCAGACATTGAACAAGCCCTTATGATCTTGTCGTCGGATAGGGTGCGCCAGGCCGCAGGCCAGGCGCGGAATCTGAAAACTTGGATGGAAACGCAGACCAAGCGGTCACATTTAAGCACTTCATCGCCGAAATGCCTAAGGCAACAGGTCTTCAAGGCGGCCATGCAGGCGCTGCGGCAGGTTTTCCTGAATTTCGATCAACGCCCGCTGGATGGCGCTCTGGAAGCCCTGCACGCCTGCCGAGCCATGGCTCTTGATGACGATACCCTGCAACCCCAGAAAGCTCGCACCGTTGTGCCGTGCCGGCGCCAGGTCGGCCTGCAGGCGCTTGAGCAGCGGCATCGCCACGGCCCCGGCAACGCGAGCAAATGCACCGCCCTTGAACAGCTTTTCGATGCGCGCACCGATCATCGTTGCCAGGCCCTCGCTGGATTTAAGCAGGATGTTGCCGACAAAACCGTCGCACACCACCACGTCCGCCTCCCCTCTGTACAGGCCATCCCCTTCGACGAAACCGACGTAGTTAAGGCCGCGGGCGTTCTGCAACAGCGTGGCCGCCAGCTTGACCTGCTGGTTGCCCTTGATGTCCTCGGTACCGATGTTCAGCAATGCCACACGCGGCCGATGCACACCCAGGGCCTGGGCGGCCACCGAGCCCATCACCGCAAACTGATAGAGGTTCTCGGCGCTGCAATCGACATTGGCACCCAGGTCCAGCAGCTGGCAGTAACCCGCCTGGGTCGGGATCGCCGCCACCATGGCTGGCCGATCGATACCCGGCAAGGTTTTGAGCACGAAGCGTGACAGCGCCATCAACGCCCCGGTATTGCCGGCACTGACGCAGGCCTGGGCCTTGCCATCACGCACCAGTTCGAGGGCGATGCGCATCGACGAGTCCGGCTTGCCGCGTAGCGCCTGGGAGGGCCGCTCGTCCATACCGATCACCTCACTGGCGGCGACAATCTGCAGGCGCGCGCGATCCGCAGCTGCAAGGCCGCTGACAAGATCTTCTAGGAGGGAGGGTTGACCGACGAGGGTCAGGTGCAGCGAGGGGGTAGCCGAAAGGCAGGCAATGCTAGCCTGGACAATGCTGCGGGGACCGAAGTCCCCGCCCATTGCGTCGATCGCGATGATCTGAGCGGACAAGGATTACTCGTCAGCGCCCTTATCGATCACTTTACGACCACGGTATACGCCTTCTGGCGAAACGTGGTGGCGCAGGTGAATTTCACCGGTGGTTTTCTCTACCGACAGCGCGTTTTCCGACAGGGCGTCGTGCGAACGGCGCATGTCACGGGCAGAGCGGGATTTTTTGTTCTGCTGAACAGCCATAATTGATTAACTCCTAAACGTTTGGGTCACGCTTTAACTGCGCCAAAACACTGAACGGGTTGGACCGCGATACCTCGTCCTTGCTCGATTCGGGCTCGTCTGCGCCCGCCGGCTGCTGGCATTCTTCCGGATGGTGAGCAGGCACGATTGGCAAGGCGAGCAGAAGCTCCTCCTCGACCAATGCCTGCAGATCCAAAGGATCTTCGCCCAGTTCCAGCACGTCATAGCCTTTCGGCAACGACTGGGTATTCGCACCCTCCTTCACCACAGCGTATGTACATTCGCTGTAGATCGGCAGGGTGACCAGCTCAAGACAACGCTGGCAAACCATCTTGACCTCGACGTTCAGCTCGGTGTGGATAACCACCACGTGCTGTTCATCTCGTTCAAAATCGAACTTCGCCTGCACCGTACCGACATTGTCGGAAAGCGGGTCGCAGAGTCTTTCCAAATCAGCGAGTTGCAGCGAACCGTTAAGGGTTACGCCACGATCGGCTAATTTGCGCGGGTCAACGTGAGGTGGAATCGGGTCATTCAACATAGGCGCAGCATTCTAGGGATGCCCCCCGTCCCTGTCAAAGGAAATTCGGCGGCATCGTGCGTGATAGGATTGGTTCAACCGAAACGGAGTCTACCATGCTTCCTTTGTTACTGGCTTCCAGCTCTGCCTATCGCCGCGAACTGCTGACACGCCTGCGCCTGCCCTTCACTTGGGCAAGCCCCGATATAGACGAAAAGCGACGGGATGACGAGCCCGCCGTGGAACTGGTGCGCCGGCTGGCCAGGCAAAAGGCCGAAGCTTTGGCGGGTAGCCACCCCGCGCACCTGATTATCGGTTCGGACCAGGTTGCAGTACTGGGCGAACAGGTGCTGGGCAAACCACACACGTTCGAGCGGGCTTGCGAGCAACTGCTGGAGTGCAGCGGGCAGCAGGTGAGCTTTCTGACCGGATTGGCATTGCTCAATAGCGCGACCGGGCACTGCCAGGTGGACTGCGTGCCGTTTACGGTGACGCTGCGCGAATTGAGCCGGGAGCGGGTGGAGCGCTATGTGACGGCGGAACAGCCACTGGATTGCGCAGGGAGCTTCAAGGCAGAGGGCTTGGGGGTGAGTTTGTTTCAGAGCACCCACGGGTGCGATGCGACCAGCCTGATCGGGCTGCCGCTGATTCGGCTGGTAGATATGCTGACCAAGGAAGGGGTCGTCATCCCTTAGTCCGTCTTGAGATTTTTTGCGCCTGATAGATCGAGCGCCGCAAATCGCACGACAAACACTCAACGCAACTGCGGCCCCTGGAACCCCATCCACATCGCCAGGTGCTCAGCGACACTGGCCCCCACGCGCTTGGAGAAGCGATCGAACGGCGACTCCTGCACAGTGAAGTCCACCAGCTCCTTCTCGCCTACTATTTCACGCGCCACGTAGCTGGCACTGCCCAGCCCATCCACCAGCCCCAGCGCCTTGGCCTGCTCGCCCGACCAGATAAGGCCACTGAACAACTCCGGGTGGTCCTTATCCTTCAGGCGCTCGCCGCGCCCTTGCTTGACCATGGCGATGAACTGGTTGTGCGTGGTGTCCAGCACCCCCTGCCAGAACCGGGTTTCTTCTGGCCTTTCAGGGGAGAACGGATCAAGGAAGGCCTTGTGCTCACCCGAGGTGTAGGCACGCCGCTCCACGCCCAGCTTCTCCATGGTGCCGACAAAGCCATAACCGGCCGCCGTCACACCAATGGAACCCACCAGGCTGGCTTTATCGGCGTAGATCTCATCCGCTGCACTGGCAATGTAATAGGCACCAGAAGCGCCGAGATCCGCGATGACTGCATACAGCTTGATAGCCGGGTATTCAGCGCGCAGGCGGCGGATTTCGTCATACACGTAACCCGCCTGCACCGGGCTGCCGCCCGGGCTGTTGATGCGCATGACCACGGCCTTGGTCTTGCTGTCCTTGAACGCGTCGCGCAGGCTCTTGACGATGTTGTCGGCGCTGGCGCTCTCCTGGTCGGCAATCACCCCGCGTACCTCGACCAGCGCGGTATGGCTGGCACTGCGCGATGCCGCCTTGTCCATGTCCATCAGCGGCGTGAACAATGCCAGGAAGCCGAAGAGGTAGATGAAAGTCAGCAGCTTGAAGAAGATCCCCCAGCGCCGCGCCCGGCGCTGCTCCTGCACACTTGCCAGCAAGGTCTTTTCCAGCAGTTGCCAGCTCTTGCGCTCTTCGCGCCCTTCGCGCTCCTCGGGTGCGGCCTCGGGGGCTTTCCATTCGTCTGCCATGCTTACCTACCTTGGAAGTGGAATTGCGGAACCGCCCAGCCACTCACGCAGCTGGGAAAAGTGATCGATGCACACCTGCGGACCAAACTCGGCCAGCGCCTGCAGCGACATGGCACCATAGCCCACCGCCACCGAATGCATGCCGGCATTGCTGGCCATCTGCAGGTCGAATGCCGAGTCTCCGACCATCAGCGCACGCCCCGGTTCGACGCCGCAATGGCCGAGAATTTCCTCAAGCATCAGCGGATGCGGCTTGCCGCGGGTTTCGTCAGCAGCGCGAGTGATGTCAAAGAACGCCTCCCAGCCATTGGCCTTGAGCACCCGATCCAGCCCACGACGCGCCTTGCCGGTCGCCACCGCCAGGCGGTAACCCTCGGCACGGAAGGCACCCAGCGACTCGACCACGCCCTCGAACAGCGGCGAAGGCTGCTGGTCCAGCGCCATGTAGATGTCGGCATAGTGCTGACGAAAGCGCTCGACCTGCCCAGGCGCCAGGTGCGGGTACAGGGTATGAATCGCCTCACCCAAGGCCAGACCGATGATGCCCTTGACCGCGTCGTCGCTGCTGGGCGCCTCGCCGGCACGCTCGGCGGCGGCATTCATGGCCTCGACAATACGCCCGATGGAATCGGCCAGGGTACCGTCCCAGTCGAAGATCAGTAGCTCATAGCCTTTATTCATGGGTCAGGACGCACTCAGACGTTCAATGGTTTTCGCCCAGACTTCATCCACAGGCGCTTCAAGCTTCAGCTCACCACCGTCCGGCAACGGCACGGTCAGCGCATAGGCATGCAGGAACAGGCGCTTGCCCCCCAAATCACGAATTTCGCGACTGAAGTCTTCGTCACCGTATTTGCTGTCACCGGCAATCATGTGCCCGGCATGCAGGGTGTGCACGCGGATCTGGTGGGTACGCCCAGTGATCGGACGGGCCTCGACAATGGTGGCGAACTCGCCAAAGCGGCGCAACACGCGGAACAGGGTCAACGCTTCCTTGCCCTCTTCGTTCACTTCGACCATGCGCTCGCCGGAGCGCAGGTTGCTCTTGAGCAACGGGGCGTTTACCTGCTTCTTCGAGGTCGGCCAGTGGCCGCGCACCAGCGCCATGTAGCGCTTGTCGACACCATCGCCACGCAGGGCGGCATGCAGGTGGCGCAGCATGCTGCGCTTCTTGGCGATCATCAGCAGGCCGGAGGTGTCGCGGTCCAGGCGGTGTACCAGTTCCAACTCCTTGGCGTCCGGGCGCAGCTGGCGCAGCGCTTCGATCACGCCAAAGCTCAGGCCGCTGCCGCCATGCACGGCAATGCCGGACGGCTTGTTCATCACGATCAGCGCCTTGTCTTCGTAGACAATGGCCGCCTCAAGGCGTTGCAGCAGGCCCTGGGCCACCGGCGCCGGCTCGTCACGCTCCGGCAGGCGGACGGGCGGTACCCGCACAATGTCGCCGGCCTGGATCTTGTACTCAGGCTTTACCCGACCCTTGTTCACCCGCACTTCACCCTTGCGCAGGATGCGGTAGACCAAAGTCTTGGGCACGCCCTTGAGGGCCGTGATGAGGAAATTATCGATGCGTTGGCCGGCAAGCTCCGGCGCGACTTCGATCAGCTGAACGCCGGAAGTCGGAGGGGTATTGGTCGTCATTGCGGGATCATAACAATTTTTTATGGAATTGAAGCACTTAATCATTGCTGCTATAGTCGCGAACGCCGCCAAAAGCGGCAGGCCAGCGGCACCAGGCTTTCAGCCGGCCCTGACCAACGCAATTCTCCAGGACGCGAGGCCGTCCTACGGGGTTTTCGCCAGTTTACCGAATTGCCTGGAATCGCCACCAGCGCTGTGTAGAGAAGAGCGAAAAAAAACGACAAGCGCGGTGTTTCACCTGCTTACCCGATTCTTTTCGCAGTACCTCTGCCCGCGAGTCGCTTCCACGCAACGCACGGCGAATGCTTCGGAAATACCTGCCTTGGACATGAATGGCGCCAGTGCAGTACCTGCAGTGGCGAAAAATGCAACCCGTTGCGGATTCAGCGCGCGGCAGCACCCGAATTATCAGGGATACGTGCAGGGTGGAGATGCACAGCCCTCGGACCGTGTAGCACCGCGTCCGGCCACCAGCCACTGACGGCTGGCGAGCGGATAAGGTCCTGAACAGATGCCCCCGGGCGTCCACGGCTGAAGGTTGATTCCTCCTCCTGACTGAGTGCACAAGGCCCGCTTGGTTGATTCGATATCCATTCGAAACCACCGGGGCCTTGTTGGCACCGCAGCAAACAGGACGCGTCGTCGCGACAACGGCAGGCTGGGCAACCGGCTGGTGCCGAACGTCGCTCGACACGGGGGTGGCCCGGCCACCCTTTGCGCACCTTGGCACCGACCATGAGACGTCGTGTGTGCCGAACGCCGTTTCCGGCAGCCCGGAAACCGACGGTACAACATGAAAAGAATGCTGATTAACGCAACTCAACCCGAAGAGTTGCGTGTAGCCCTGGTGGACGGCCAACGCCTCTACGACCTGGACATCGAGTCCGGCGCACGTGAGCAGAAAAAGGCCAACATCTACAAAGGCAAGATCACCCGCATCGAACCCAGCCTCGAAGCCGCCTTCGTCGACTTCGGCTCCGAACGTCACGGCTTCCTGCCGCTGAAAGAAATCTCCCGCGAATACTTCAAGAAAGCTCCCGAAGGCCGGGTGAACATCAAGGAAGTGCTCAGCGAAGGCCAGGAAGTCATCGTCCAGGTCGAGAAGGAAGAGCGCGGCAACAAAGGCGCCGCCCTCACCACCTTCATCAGCCTGGCTGGCCGCTACCTGGTGCTGATGCCCAACAACCCGCGTGCTGGCGGCATCTCCCGCCGCATCGAAGGCGAAGAGCGCAACGAACTGCGCGAAGCCCTGAACGGTCTGACCGTGCCGGGTGACATGGGCCTGATCGTGCGCACTGCCGGCCTTGGCCGCAGCAGCGAAGAAATGCAGTGGGACCTCGACTACCTGCTGCAGCTGTGGACCGCCATCAAGGAAGCGTCCCTGGACCGCGCCGCGCCATTCCTGATCTACCAGGAAAGCAACGTCATCATCCGCGCCATCCGCGACTACCTGCGCCAGGACATCGGTGAAGTGCTGATCGACAGCATCGACGCCCAGGAAGAGGCCCTGACCTTCATCCGCCAGGTGATGCCGCAGTACGCCAGCAAGGTGAAACTGTACGAAGACAGCGTACCGCTGTTCAACCGCTTCCAGATCGAAAGCCAGATCGAAACCGCCTTCCAGCGCGTGGTCGACCTGCCGTCCGGTGGTTCGATCGTGATCGACCCGACCGAAGCTCTGGTGTCTATCGACATTAACTCGGCGCGCGCCACCAAAGGCAGCGATATCGAAGAAACCGCCCTGCAGACCAACCTGGAAGCGGCCGAGGAAATCGCCCGCCAGCTGCGCCTGCGTGACATCGGCGGCCTGATCGTGATCGACTTCATCGACATGACCCCGGCGAAGAACCAGCGCGCTGTTGAAGAACGCGTGCGCGAATGCCTGGAAGCGGACCGTGCCCGCGTGCAGGTTGGCCGCATCTCGCGCTTCGGCCTGCTGGAAATGTCCCGTCAGCGCCTGCGCCCATCGCTGGGCGAAAGCAGCGGCATCGTCTGCCCACGCTGCTCCGGCACCGGCATCATCCGTGACGTCGAGTCGCTGTCGCTGGCCATCCTGCGACTGATCGAAGAAGAAGCCCTGAAGGACCGCACCGCCGAAGTCCGTGCACAAGTGCCGATCCCGGTGGCCGCGTTCCTGCTCAACGAGAAGCGCAACTCGATCACCAAGATCGAACTGCGCACCCGTGCCCGCATCATCATCCTGCCGAACGATCACCTGGAAACCCCGCACTTCGAAGTCCAGCGCCTGCGCGACGACAACCCGGAAGTGCTGAACAACCAGTCCAGCTACGAGATCGCCACCACCGAAGCCGAAGAGGCACCGCAGCAGACCGCCACCCGCACCCTGGTTCGCCAGGAAGCAGCGGTCAAGACCGCCCCGGCCCGTACCAACGCGCCGGTACCGGTTGCTGAAGAGCCTCAGGCTGCTGCCCCGGCCGCCCCGGCCCCGAGCGCCCCGGAACCAAGCCTGTTCAAAGGCCTGGTGAAGTCGCTGGTCAGCCTGTTCGCCGGCAAGGACGAACCTGCCGCTGCTGCACCGGTCGTCGCCGAGAAACCGGCCGCCGAGCGCAGCCCGCGCAACGAGGAGCGCCGCAACGGCCGTCAACAGAGCCGCAACCGCAACGGCCGCCGCGACGAAGAGCGCAAGCCGCGTGAAGAACGTGCCGAGCGCGCCCCGCGCGAAGAGCGCCAGCCACGCGAGGAGCGTGCACCGCGCGAAGAGCGTGCGCCACGTGAAGAGCGTGCACCTCGTGAAGAACGCGCCCCACGCCAGCCACGTGAAGACCGCCGCAGCAACCGCGGCGAAGAGCGCGTGCGCGAACTGCGTGAGCCGCTGGATGCCACCCCGCCAGCCGAACGCGAAGAGCGCCAGCCACGTGAAGAGCGTGTAGCCCGTGAAGAACGCGCTCCGCGTGAAGAGCGCGCACCTCGCGAAGAACGTGCTCCGCGTGAAGAGCGCGCACCCCGCGAAGAACGTGCTCCGCGTGAAGAGCGTGCCCCTCGCGAAGAACGTGCTCCGCGTGAAGAGCGCGCACCTCGCGAAGAACGTGCGCCACGCGAAGAACGCGCCCCGCGCCCACCACGCGAAGAGCGCCAGCCACGCGTAGCCGAAGAAGCGGCCGAGCAGGCTGCCGAACTGGCCGAAGAGCAACTGCCGAACGAAGAGCTGCTGCAAGACGAACAGGAAGGCACCGATGGCGAGCGTCCGCGCCGCCGCTCCCGTGGCCAGCGTCGTCGCAGCAACCGTCGTGAGCGCCAGCGCAACGCCAATGGCGAGCTGATCGACGGCGGCGAAGAGGAAGAAGGCAGCGAAGAGCAGCCACAACAGCACCAGGCTACCGAGCTGGGTGCCGAATTGGCCGCCGGCCTGGCCGTGACTGCCGCTGTTGCGAGCAGCAACATCAGCGCCGACGCCGAAGCCCAGGCCAACCAGCAGGCCGAGCGCGCCACCGCCGAAGTCGCCACCGTTGCAGAGACCGATAACAGCGAAGCCGCCCAGCCGGTCGAGCAAGCTGAAAAGGTCGAGCAGGTCGAGGCCGTCGCCAAGGCTGAAGAAGCTGCCGTGGCCCCAGTGGTCGAGCAGCCTGTCAGCCAGCCGGTAGTCGTGGCCGAGGTCACTGCCCAGCCAGTGGTCGAAGTCGCTCCGCAGCCAGTGGTTGAAGAAGTGCCTGCAGCGGAACCTGCGCTCGTCGTCGAGGCACCTGTTGAAGCGCCTGCCGTGGAAGCAGGTGAAATCGAACAGGCTCCGGCTGCGGTTGATACCGCTCCGGTCGCCGAGCAGCCAGCACCGGTTGTCGAAGCCCAGCCAGAAGTGGTAGCCGAGCCTGCACCAGTGGTAGTCGAGCCTGCGCAGGTTGAAGCCCCGGTTGAGGTAGAGCCTGCGACTGTCATGCTGGCCAACGGCCGCGCGCCGAACGACCCGCGTGAAGTGCGCCGCCGCAAGCGTGAGGCCGAGGCCGCCGCCAAAGCTGCGCAGCAAGCTGCTGCAACCTCCGAGGAGCCCGCCCTGGAAGCCGCCGATGAGCACAAACCTCATCACGGTTGATAGCCAAGGCTGAATGAAAAAGCCCCGCCAGTGCGAACTGGCGGGGCTTTTTCTTGTGTTCGTCGCTACTGCCGCATTGCCTATGAGATCGAGCGCCGCCCGCGCGGCGCTCGATTTCTGCCACCCCGCAATTCCAAAGCCGAACGCTCAGTAGAGGTTAGGCTCCATCTCCAGCTCAACCCCGAACCGCTCCAGGATATCCGCCTGGATCTGCCGTGCCAGCGCATGCATCTGCGCCCCGCTCGCATGCCCGTAATTGACCAGCACCAGCGACTGCAAGCGATGCACGCCCGCATCACCATCACGATGGCCCTTCCACCCGGCCTGCTCGATCAGCCAACCCGCCGCCAGTTTCGCCTGGCCACCGGCCTGAGGATAAGCCACCACTGCCGGGTATTGCGCACGAATACGCTCAACCAGCTCAGCCGACACCACCGGGTTCTTGAAAAAGCTCCCGGCGTTGCCGAGCTCCACTGGGTCTGGCAGCTTTTCACGGCGAATGCTGCAAATAGCATCACTGATCGCCTGCGCAGTCGGCTCGGCCACGCCCTGCTCCGCCAGGCGCTGACGCACCGGGCCATAATCCAGATGGGCCTGCAAGGTACGGCTCAAGGCAAAACGCACGCGCAGGATCAACCAGCGCCCGGGGTTGCGCTTGAACAGGCTGTCGCGATAACCGAAGGCACATTCTGCCAAACCGAAGTCATGCAGTTCGCCCGTCTCGCGGTCCAAGGCGGTCAGGCCGGCAAACACGTCCTTGATCTCTACCCCGTAGGCGCCCACATTCTGCATCGGCGCGGCGCCCACTGTGCCAGGGATCAGGCTGAGGTTTTCCAGCCCGCAAAAACCCTGCGCCAGTGTCCATTGCACGAACGGGTGCCACGGCTCACCGGCCTCGGCCTCGACCACGATATGTTCACCATCGTCGCTGAGCACGCGGCGGCCACGGCTGGCCATGTGCAGCACCAGCGCATCGATATCGCGGGTCAACAACAGGTTGCTGCCGCCGCCGATCACCAGCACCGGCAGGCCTTGCTGCTGGGCCTGGCCCAGCGCCAGGCGCACCTGCAGATCATCGTGCGCCTGGCTGAAAAAGCGCGCCTTCACATCGATGCCGAAGGTGTTGTAAGGCTTGAGCGATACCTGCTCCTGCCACTGCCCTGTCATAGCCGCCCCTTGATTTCCAACACCAGCGCCTGGCACGCCGCCTCGACCAGGTCGAGCACCTGCTCGAAGCCGTCGGCGCCGCCATAGTAAGGGTCAGGCACCTCATCGAGCACTGCGCCATAGCGGCGCAGGAACAGGTCGAGTTCGCCCACTGCGGTGTGTGGGCGCAGGGCGCGCAGATCGCGCAGGTTGCTCTCGTCCATGGCCAGGACCAGGTCGTACTCGGCAAAATGCGCCGCCTTGACCTGCTGGGCACGCTGCGCCGACAGGTCGTAACCGCGTGCCAGCGCAGCCTTGCAGGTGCGGCTGTCTGGCGCCTTGCCGACATGCCAGTCGCCAGTGCCGGCAGAAGCCACATGCACCCGGTCGGCAAGCCCGGCGGCCTGCAGTTGATGGCGCAGCACGCCCTCGGCGGTGGGCGAGCGGCAGATATTGCTCAGGCAGACGAACAGGACGCGCATCAAGCCTCCAGCAAGCGCCGTACGCGCTCCAGGTCTTCAGGGGTATCAACGCCCACGGCAGGCGCCTCGATGGCATCCTCGACGTGAATACGCACGCCGTGCCACAAGGCACGCAGCTGCTCCAGCGCTTCAGTCTGTTCAAGCCAGCATGGCCCCCAACCGACAAAATCCTGCAGGAAGCCGACGCGGTAGGCATACATGCCGATGTGACGGCGATACGGCACGCCTTCTGGCAGCACGTTGCGGTCCTTGGCAAAGGCATCGCGGGCCCAGGGCAGCGGCGCGCGGCTGAACGTCAGGGCCAGGCCGTTCTTGTCGCTCACCACCTTGACTGCGTTGGGGTTGAACACGGTTTCCGGCTCATCAATCGGCTCGGCCAGGGTGGCGATGCCAGCTTCCGGGTGCGCAGCCAGGTTGGCCGCCACCTGGTCGATGATCACCGGCGGGATCAGCGGCTCGTCGCCCTGCACGTTGACCACGATAGCATCAGCCGGCAAGCCCAGGTGCGCCGCCACTTCGGCCAGGCGGTCGGTGCCCGATTCATGGTCGGCACGGGTCATCAGCACTTCGGCGCCGAAAGCCTGGCAGGCTTCCAGGATACTGGCGTCGTCGGTGGCGATGACCACACGGCTGGCAGCACTTTGGCGCGCCTGCTCCCACACATGCTGCACCATCGGCTTGCCGGCAATCGCCAGCAGCGGCTTGCCTGGCAAGCGTGTGGAGCGCAGCCGGGCGGGGATCACCACGGTGAAGTCCAGGCTCATTTGTCCAGACGCTCGTCGTCAGTCAGGGTACGCGCCTCGCTTTCCAGCATGACCGGGATGCCGTCGCGGATCGGGTAGGCCAGGCCAGCGCCCTTGCTGATCAGCTCGGTCTTGTCGGCGCTGAGCTTGAGCGGGCCCTTGGTGATCGGGCAGGCCAGGATATCGAGCAGTTTGGTGTCCATTGGAGGCTTCCTTTAGGCCAGGTGGCCGAAAATTGAAAACGGGCTCAGGGCTTGCGCAGCAGACGCTGCAGCTGGGTGTCGAACCAGGCGCTGAAAGCCGGCGTGGGCTGCGCCTCGACGGCCAGGTACCACCAGTCGTCAGCGGCGAAGGCCCGGCATTTCACCGCATCCTTCTCGGTCATCACCAGCGGCAACGGCGGGCTGAAGGCCAGGCTTTGGACACTGAACCGTGCATGGTCGGCGAAGGGATGCGGCACCGGCTGCCAGTTTAGCCCCAGCAGGGTATTGAAGAAACGTTGCGGGTTGCCAATACCGGCCACCGCGTGCAGACGCTGGCCTGCGGGGAAATGGTCGAGGGCACGACGCTCGCCAGTGCGCAGGTTGACCAGGGCGGACGGCTGCAGGCAGAAGCCAAAACCATCGGCTCGGTCGGCACTGGCACCGTTGAACAGCACCGCGTCAGCATCCTGCAGGCGTTCGGCGGGCTCGCGCAAAGGGCCGGCTGGCAGGCAGCGGCCATTGCCCAGGCCGCGGGCGGCATCGACCAGCACCAGTTCGAGGTCGCGGGCCAGGCGGTAGTGCTGCATGCCGTCATCGCACAGGATCAGGTCGAGCGGTTCGCTGGCCAGCAACGCCTGCACAGCGCGGGAACGGTCGGGGTCGATCATCAGCGGCACGCCGGTGCGCTGCACGATCAGCAGCGGTTCATCGCCCGCCTGGTCGGCCGACTGGTCGGCCTGCACCCGCCAGGGCAGCTGCGGCGGCTTGGCACCATAGCCACGGCTGACCACGCCCACCTTCAGCCCCTGCTGGCGGCAGTGCTCGATCAGCCAGAGAATCATCGGCGTCTTGCCGGTGCCGCCCACGGTGATGTTGCCCACCACGATGATTGGCACTGGCGCCCGGTAGCTGGCACTTTCGCCACTGAGAAAACGTGCCCGCTTGCGCGTGACCACGCGGCGGTACAACGCCTCCAGCGGGCGCAGTAGCGCCAGCGCTGGGTGCCCGGTGTACCAGGCGGCGAGCAAACGGTCGGCGAGAGCCATCAAGGCGTGCCCTGGGCCGCCTCGACGGTGGTCATGCGCAACTGGCTGAAACCGAGCTTGCCGGCGGCGTCCATTGCGGTGACCACAGCCTGGTGCGGGGTCTTGCCGTCGGCGCTAATGGCCAGCGGCAGCTTGTTGTCACCGCCCGACTCACGCTCGATGGCCTCGCTCAAGGTGGCCAGGTCGCTCTTGGGCAGCAGGTGGTTGTTCACCGAATACACGCCTTCGGCGCTGATGGTGATTTCCACCAGCTTGTCCTGGTCGGCCGGCGCCTTCTCGGCGCTGGCAGCTTCGGGCAGTTCGACGCGCAGCTGGGTCTCGCGGGTGAAGGTTGTGGTGACCACGAAGAACAGCAGCAGGACGAACACCACGTCGATCAACGACGCCAGGTTGATGTCAACGTTCTCCCGCTGGCGATTGCGCCGGAACTTCACGCCTTGCCTCCGGCCACTTCCACTTCCCGGTCGCCCTGGATCACTTCCACCAGCTTGATTGCCTCCTGTTCCATGCCCACCACCAGCTCATCGATGCGGCGCAGCAGGAAGCGGTGGAAGAACACCGCCGGGATACCGACCATCAGGCCGGCCGCAGTGGTGACCAGGGCCTTGGAGATACCACCGGCCAGCACGGACGCATTGGCATTCATCTGCGAGCCCATGAAGGCGCTGAAGATGTCGATCATGCCCAGCACGGTGCCCAGCAGGCCCAGCAGCGGGGCCATGGCGGCGATGGTGCCGAGCGTGCTGATGTAGCGCTCCAGTTCGTGAATGACGCGCGAGGCGGCTTCCTCGATGCACTCTTTCATGATTTCGCGGCCATGGCGCGAGTTGGCCAGGCCCGCGGCAAGGATTTCGCCCAATGGCGAATCGGCGCGCAGGGCCTTGAGCTTGTCACTGGTCAGTTGCTTGTCCTTGATCCACATCCACACCTGGCCCAGCAGGTGCGGCGGGGTGACGCGACTGGCGCGCAGGGTCCACAGGCGCTCGACGACGATAGCCATGGCAGCGATGGAACTCAGAATGATCGGCAGCATCATCCAACCACCGGACTTGACCAATTCCCACACAGTAAACGCCCCTTCGCAAAAAGGCCGCCACTCTACCATAGGCACGCCGAGGGCTCATCTGCCGGAGGTCAGGGAATTGGGGTTGGGCGGGCATGTCTTGAGCTGGTATCAGGGCAGACAATTGCATACCTTGAGCTGGTGTCAGGGCAGACAAGTGCATGCCTTTGGTTTTTCAGGGCCTGTGAGATCGAGCGCCGCGCGGGCGGCGCGCGATCTCACAGGCGCTGAAAATGTCATGGTATGCACCTGCCTGCCTCCCCCTCACTCCGCTCGAACCCGCCAAAACCGCCGCTGCCCCCTCATACCCTCAACCTCTCCCTGCCGCCCCAACACCAACCGCAACGCCCCCTCCACCGCCGTGTCATGCACCGCCAGCCCATGCCGCTGATAACGCTCCATCACCTGAACATGCGGGTGCCCGAAGCTGTTGTTGCGCCCTCGCGAAATCAATACCCCACGCGGCGCAGTAGCCCGGATGAACGCCTCGGTGGACGAACTGCGGCTGCCATGGTGCGGTGACTGCAACCAGTCGATACGCGGCGTTTCATGGTCCGCCAGCCAAGCCCGTTCGGCAGCAGCTTCCATATCCCCCGCCAGCAGCAAGCGCTCGCCCTGCGCCTCTACCAACAGCACACAGGATCGGTCATTGCTGCTCTGCCCGGCCGCCCAGCGCCACAGCGAAAAGCGCACGCCATCCCAGTCCCATTGTTCGCCACTGGCACAAGGCTGCAATGGGACTTCTTCCAGCGCTTCCCCGCCGATCAGCCGCCTGACCGGCAGACCACGCTGTATGGCCGAGGCACCACCCGCATGGTCGGCATGCGCGTGGCTGATCACCATCGTGTCCAGGCTGCCCACCCCCAGCTTGCGCAACGTCGGTAACACCACCCGCTCCCCCAGGTCGCTTTCGCCTCTGGCCGGCCCGGCGTCGTACAGCAGGCTGTGATGTCGGGTGCGCAACAGCACCGCCAGCCCTTGGCCAACGTCCAGTTGCCAGACCTCGACCTGCCCGTGCGGCACCGGTTCTCTGGGCACCCACAAGGCCAGCAGCATCACCCCGCCCAACCCGCGCAGCGGTACACCACGGGGCAGCAAAACCAACAGAGCACCCAGACTCACCAATAGCCAGGCCCACAGTGGAAGGGCCGGCGCCACCCACGCCGGGCGCTGTTGCGCCACCAGCGCCAGCAGCCGGAACAGCCCATCCAGCAGGCCACCCGCCAGCCACAACAGCACTTCCCCTGCCCCGCCCAGTGGCAGCAGCAACGTACCCAGCAGTGCCAAAGGCAGCACCGCCAGGCTCACCCAAGGCACTGCGACAAGATTGGCAAGCGGCGCACTCAGGCTCACCGGCAAGCCCGTGGCCAGCAACACCGGCAGCAGGCCGATGGCGATCACCCATTGCGCGCGCGTCCAGGCCTGCCAAGGCCGCCAGCCCCCTAGCCGGGCACTGAAGCAATAGACAAGCGTGGCCACCGCCGTAAATGACAGCCAGAACCCAGGCAGCAGCGCTGCCAGCGGTTCGACCAGCAGCACCGCGACCAGCGCCAGCAACAGCGGCAGCGTCGCACCGAGGTGGCGAAAGCGCAGCCGCCAGAGCAACACCACCGCCAGCATCAGGCAGGCGCGCTGCACCGGTACACCGGCACCGGCCAGCCAGCCGTAGGCCAGCGCCGCCGCCATGGCCAGGCCACACGCCCAGGGCAGCCACGGCAACCGAGCGGGCCACAGGCCCCAACGCGCCAGTCCGGCGACCAGGCCGTACAGCAAACCGGCCACCAGGCCGATATGCTGGCCAGAGATCACCAGCAGGTGCACCGTGCCGGTGGCCTGCAACGTCTGCCAGTCCTCCCGGGCCAGGCCTGTGCCGTCGCCAAGCACCAGCGCCACCAACGCGGCCTGCCGGCCATTGGCTTCGACCGCCAGCAAACGCTGACGCAGCACATCGCGCCAACCACCGGTGACCGGCGCCAGCAGTTGCCCGGCTTTTACCGTACCGGTGGCACCCACCCGCCGCGCCAGCAGTTGCGCCTCCCGGTCGGGCCCATGTGGGTTGAGCAGCCCGGCCGGGCGCTGCAAGGTCACGGCCAGCCGCCACTGCTCACCGGCCCGCAGCGGCGGCCCGCCGAACCAGCTCAGTTGCAACCGTTGCGGCAGCTCGGCCCGCCGCGAGTGTGCTGCCTGCAGCTCGAAGCGCACGCCCTGCGCCGTTCGGGCTGGCAAGCCGACCACCCGCCCCTCCAGCCACAAGGTGCGGCCATCCAGGCCGGCATCCAGGCGATCATCAAGCGCCTGCTGAGCAGACCAGCACGCCCAACACAGGCCCAACAGAAAGCAGCCCACCGGCCAAACACGGGTAAACAAGCTGACGGCAGCACAGGCCGCCAGCGCTAGCAGCCACCCGACCGATGGCAATACGGGGAGAAAGCCCAGGCACAGCAGCCCAAGCGCGAGCGCAAACATCCCTGTGCGCATGAGGTAGAGCTCCAGAAGGTAAATCACCCCCTGAGGCATAGCTCAATTGCCGGCAAAGCTTGCTCAACAATTGTCACAAACTCTAAACGAGACTGCGCAGGATTAAGGGCATACTGCGCGGATCAACGCTCCGGGAGCCTACATGCCGCGCCGACTTTTCAAACGCTACATGCCGGACCCGACCAGCATTCGGGAACACAAGTCCTTACGCTTTTTCGGCAAGTTGCTGCACGATCCCAACCTCTGGCACCTGAACCGCCATTCGGTGGCACGGGCCATGGGCGTGGGCCTGTTCGCGGCGTTGATTCCTATCCCCATGCAGATGCTGCTGGCGGCGGCGCTGGCAATCCCGGTACGTGGCAACTTGCCGATCGCGGTCAGCCTGGTGTGGCTGACCAACCCGCTCACCATGCCGCCGGTGTTCTTCGTCACCTACATGACCGGCGCCTGGCTGATGCAGGTGCCGCCGCGCACATTGCCCGACGAACTGACGTTCGACTGGATCACCGACCAGCTTGCCACCGTGTGGCAGCCGTTCCTGCTGGGGTCGGTGGTGTGCGGGGTGGTGCTGGGCATTGCCGCCTACTTCACCACCCTGCTGTACTGGCGCTGGTGGATTGGCCGGCAGTGGCGCCGGCGCAAGCTCAGATGTTCACAACAGGGCTCATGCCCGCATGCCACGGCCGCTGACCAGCAGGCGGATGCACAACGTGTACAGCAGTGCGGTGGCCACCAGCATGAAGGTGATCGCCGTGCCAATGCTGATATCCGACACCCCTAGGATGCCGTAGCGGAACGAGTTCACCATGTGCAGCACCGGGTTGGCCAGCGACACGGTCTGCCAGAACGGTGGCAGCAGGTTAATCGAGTAGAACACCCCGCCCAGGTAGGTCAGCGGCGTCAACACAAAGGTCGGGATAATCGAGATATCGTCGAAATTGCGCGCAAAAACGGCGTTGACGAAGCCCAGCAGCGAGAAGATGGTGGCCGTCAGCAGCACCACGACCACGGTCACGCCCAGGTGGTGCACCTGCAGGTCGGTGAAGAACATCGACAGGATGGTTACGATCACCCCCACCGCCAAACCGCGCAGCACGCCGCCCAGCACATAGCCGACAAGAATGGTGTGCGGTGACACCGGTGACACCATCAGTTCTTCGATCGAGCGCTGGAACTTGCTGCCGAAGAAGCTCGACACCACGTTGCCGTAGGAGTTGGTGATCACCGACATCATGATCAGCCCCGGCACGATGTACTGCATGTAGGTGAAGCCACCCATATCGCCAATCTGTCGGCCGATCAGGTTACCGAAGATGACAAAGTACAAAACCATGGTGATTGCAGGCGGCAGCAACGTCTGCGGCCAGATGCGTAAGAAGCGCCGCACTTCGCGGTAGACGATGGTGTTCAGGGCGACCCAGTTGGTACGCAGTTCCACACTCATACGGCCACCTTCGACAGGTTTTTTTCCACCAGGGACACGAACAGCTCCTCGAGTCGGTTGGTCTTGTTGCGCAGGCTCTGCACCTCGATGTTCTGCAGCGCCAGCTGGCCAAACAGCGCGGTGATGCCGATGTCCTTGTCCACCTGCACCTCAAGGGTGTGCGGGGTCAGCAGCCGGCACGGGTAGCCTTGCAGCACCGGCGCACTGGCCAGGTCCTGCTTGATGTCGAGCACGAAGGTTTCCACATGCAGCTTGCCCAGCAACTGGCGCATGCTGGTGTTCTCGACGATGGTGCCGTGGTCGATGATGCCGATGTTGCGGCACAGCTGCTCAGCCTCTTCCAGGTAGTGGGTGGTGAGGATGATGGTGATGCCCTTCTGGTTCAGCTCGGTGAGAAAGCTCCACATCGAGCGGCGCAGTTCGATGTCCACACCTGCGGTAGGCTCGTCGAGGATCAACAGGCGCGGCTCGTGAATCAGCGCGCGGGCAATCATCAAGCGGCGCTTCATGCCGCCAGACAATGAACGAGACTGCACATCACGCTTGTCCCACAGGCCCAGCTGGGTCAGGTACTGCTCGGCGCGTTCCTTGGCCAGCTTGGGCGGGATACCGTAGTAGCCGGCCTGGGTGACGACGATGTCGAAGGTTTTCTCGAACTGGTTGAAGTTGAATTCCTGCGGCACCACACCCAGGCAGCGCTTCAGCGCTGAAGGCTCGCGGTCCAGGTCATGGCCGAACACGTTCACCGTGCCGCTGGTCTTGTTTACCAGGGTGGAGAGAATGCCGATGGTGGTGGATTTGCCGGCGCCGTTGGGGCCGAGCAAGGCGAAGAAGTCGCCTTCGGCAACATCGAGGTCGATGCCTTTGAGGGCCTGGAAGCCGTTGCCGTAGGTCTTGGTCAGCTGTCGGATGGACAGGGCGGAACTCATAGCGGGTCATTTACCGAAAAAAGGTGCAGGACACGCCAGGTAAAGTCACTGGCGCAGTGAGTGCGGCCAATGGTGCAAGGCCAGGCCGCACAAGTACAGTCACATCTATTGATAATGACTATCGAAGCAGGTTCAAGTGAGCGCAGTCATCACCGCGGCCTGGTAGGCCGGGCGTTGTTTCAGGCGTTCATACCAGGCTTCCAGGTTGTACATGGCCTGGCGCTCGATGGGCATTTCGAACCAGGCATAGATGAAGCTACCCAGTGGGATGTCGCCCATGCCGATCTGGTCACCGGACAGGTAGGGCTGTTCGGCCAGGGTTTCATCGGCAATGGCCAGCAATTGGGCGCACTGTTTGTGGGCGGCATTGATCGCCACCCAGTCGCGCTGGTCTTCCGGGGTGCGCAGCAAGCCCCAGAACAGCGGGCGGAAGGGAGTGGCGAAGGACGAGGTGGTCCAGTCCATCCATTTGTCGGCCAGGGCGCGTTGGCGCGGGTCTTCCAGGTACCAGCCCTGCTCGGCGCCGTACTCGGCGCACAGGTAGCGGACGATGGTGTTGGACTCCCACAGGGTCAAGTCGCCGTCTTCGAGCATGGGGACCAGGCCGTTGGGGTTGCGGGCGCGGTAGTGCGGCTCGTTGACCACGCCGAAAGCGCCACCGGCGTCGATGGACTCGTAATCAAGGCCCAGTTCCTGGGCAATCCACAGTGCCTTGCGCACATTGCTCGAATTCTTGCGGCCCCAGATCTTCAGCATGGCAACGTCCTTATGAAATGCGGTGGGGGTGCAGTCTACTCCAGACCTTCGCCGCCTGTACCGGCCTCTTCGCGGGTAAACCCGCTCCTACAGGTCGGTGGTGATCCCTGTGGGAGCGGGTTTACCCGCGAAGAGGCCGGTACAGGCGAACAATGAACTGAAACTCCCGCTGCCACACCCTGTCACTGTTCTGAAGCTGCCGTTCACAGCATTGCGTCTAAGCTGTCTGGGACGGCTAAAGCCCCCTGGTTCCAAGGAGGACCGATTATGTTGCTGTTGTGGTTGGTAGTGCTGGTGATTGGCGCGGCGTACCTCACGCACCGGCGCCTGGCGCCCTTGCAGATTCTCGGCATCATGGCGGCCTATGTGCTGCTCATGGGCATTTTCAGCAGTGCGCCCGGCTGGCTTCTGGCTGTGATCTGGATCGTACTGGCCTTGAAGATCGCCCTGGTTGCGCTGCCGGAGTGGCGCCGCAAAGTGTTCACCGGCCCGGTATTCAGCTGGTTCCAGCGCACCCTGCCGCCCATGTCGCAAACCGAGCGCGAGGCCATCGACGCCGGCACGGTATGGTGGGACGGCGAACTGTTCAGCGGGCGCCCCGACTGGCGCACCTTGCTGGCCTACCCGGCACCGAAGCTGACCGAAGAAGAACAGGCCTTCATCGACGGCCCCACTGAGCACCTGTGTGCCATGGTCAGCGACTGGCAGATCGGCCAGGACCTGGACCTGCCGCCCGAAGCCTGGGACCACATCAAGCAGCATGGTTTCTTCGCGCTGATCATCCCCAAGGAATATGGCGGCAAAGGCTTCTCTGCCTACGCGCATTCGCAGGTGGCGATGAAACTGGCCACCCGCAGTGGCGACCTGGCTTCCACGGTGATGGTGCCCAACTCATTGGGCCCGGCCGAACTGCTGCTGCACTACGGCACCGACGAACAACGCAACCACTACCTGCCACGCCTGGCTCGCGGCGACGAAATCCCCTGCTTCGCCCTGACCGGCCCGCTCGCTGGCTCTGATGCCGGCGCCATGCCCGACACCGGCATCATCTGCAAAGGCCATTGGAATGGCGAAGAAGTGCTGGGCCTGCGCCTGAACTGGGAAAAGCGCTACATCACCCTGGGCCCGGTCGCTACCCTGCTGGGCCTGGCCTTCAAGGCCTACGACCCTGAGCACCTGCTGGGCGAAGAGGAAGAACTGGGCATCAGCCTTGCGCTGATACCCACCGACACTCCCGGTGTCGAAATCGGTAAGCGCCACCTGCCGCTGGGCGCCGCGTTCATGAACGGTCCCAACAGCGGCAAGGACGTGTTCGTGCCGCTGGACTTCCTCATCGGCGGGCAGGCCATGCTTGGCAAGGGCTGGATGATGCTGATGAACTGCCTGTCGGTGGGCCGTTCGATTTCCCTGCCTGCGGTTGGCACTGGCGCGGCCAAGTACACCAGCCTGGTGACCGGCCAGTACGCGAATATCCGCGAGCAGTTCAACGTGCCGCTGGCGGCCTTCGAGGGCATCCAGGAATCGCTGGCACGCATCGGCGGCAACGCCTGGCTGATGGACAGCGCCCGCCTGCTCACCGCCAAGGCCGTGGACCTTGGCGAAAAGCCTTCGGTGCTGTCGGCAATTCTCAAGTACCACCTGACCGAACGGGGCCGCGAATGCATCCAGCACGCCATGGATGTGCACGGCGGCAAGGGCATCATCATGGGCCCCAACAATTACCTGGGGCGCAACTGGCAAGGGGCGCCGATCTTCATCACGGTCGAGGGCGCCAACATCCTTTCGCGCAACCTGATGATCTTCGGCCAGGGCGCCATTCGCTGCCATCCGTTCGTGCTCAGGGAAATGGCCCTGGCCGGCCGTGAGGACCGCGACCAGGCGCTGAAGGAATTCGACGACCTGCTGATGAAACACATCATGTTCGCCGCCGGCAACGCCGCCAGCACGTTGGTCTTCAACCTGGGGCTAGGCCGTTTCGAGCCAGTGCCCGGTGATGCCTTGAGCCAAGGTTACTTCCGTGCCCTCAATCGCCAGGCAGCCGCCTTCGCCCTGCTGGCCGACCTGTCGATGATGCTGCTGGGTGGTGCGCTCAAGCGCCGCGAGCGCCTGAGTGCGCGCCTGGGCGATGTGCTCAGCTACCTGTACCTGGCCAGCGCCGCACTCAAGCGCTACCACGACCTGGGCTCGCCCGAGCACATGCAGCCACTGCTGCGCTGGGCCATGGAAGAAAGCCTCGGCCAGGCGGAAAAGGCGCTGGACCGGCTGCTCGACAACTTCCCCAACCGGTTTGTCGGTTGCGCATTGCGCGTGCTGGTGTTCCCCTTCGGCCGCCGTCATACCGGGCCGAGCGATGAGCTGGATGCCGAAGTGGCGGCGCTGATTGGCCGCAGCAAGGGCGACCCGGCGCTGGAGGAGTTGCTCGCCGGCTGTTTCCGGCCGCAGGCCGAGGGTGACCCGGTGGCGGCATTGCAGCGGGCCAGCAACCTGCTGGACGAGACTGCGCCACTGCACAAAGTGCTGCATCAGGCGATCAAGGAGGGCAAGGTACAGCCAGTACCAGGGCAGTCGGCTATCGATGCGGCAGTTCAGAGCGGTGCACTGCAAGGCGAAGAGGGGCAACGGCTGCATGCAGCCGAAAACGCACGCAGGGCCGTGATCGATGTGGATGCATTCGACAAGGAGCAATTACTGCCTGAGCAAGGCAAGGTGCGCTGAATGCAGGGGGCCCTTTTGCGGCCCCCTGCCCACCGGCGTATACTCCGCCCCCGTTTCAACCACCTCGAGGACCATCCACATGGCCAACCCCCACCTGGAATACCACCTGCAACTGCTGAACCACCTGCGCACCATTTTGGTGGCGCTGGGTGAGGCCGACCAGGTACCGGAGGAAAGCCACGCCCTGTTCCTCGAACGCTTCGACGAACTGCTGACCCTGCTGCCGCAAGACCCGCTGCAAAGCCAGTACCTGGGCCAAGACCTGATCTGCCAGGTAATCCAGCGCTATCCGCAGATCGCCCATCTGGTGCCACGCGACCTGCTTTGGTTCTTCGCTGGCGACTGCCTGCACTTCATGCCTGATGAAGAGCTGGATCTGTATCAACGCCTTGAAGAGCGCCGGTACGAGGCCGAACAGAACGATGAGCCGTTCGACTGGCACCAGGTAAAGCAACTGCTCAATGGGCAACCGGGTAGCCAACACTAGCCTGGGCTTGCACTGGGCAAAGTTGAATGTGACAACACACTTGAGCTTTGCTGTAGCCGCAATACATCGCGTAGAGTCAGTAACGGCATAGGAATGATCGTCACCGCGAATCGCCACTCTTTGGGCCAGCGAAGATCTTCTGCCATCAGGATTGTTACAGGGCTTGGTGCTGCCGACCGGGGTGTGAATATCCCTTGCCTTACCTCACCGTTGCCGGCAAGGATATGCCACTGGACATGCTCCGGCTGTAACTCCACCTCCTCCTGATCGCGGTTGAAATAGCAACAACTCAACCGCAAAGCGGTGCCCTCAGCGTGAAATCTGATGAAGTGCGTCGGCCCGACGAACATCGTGACGTAAAGTGCTGAGGCCTGGGCCCCTCCTGCAGCAGCCGTCACCACATCGGTGCGCGCAGGTAGCCGTGGATAGCTGGATTTCAAGACAGCGGGTATCAGCGTTTCCCCCGGTAGGCTGAACAAGAGGTCTGGCGGCTTTGTTGCGGGCTCATAAAAGTGGTCGCTGCCTTCTTTGACAATACGCCCCCCTGCCTCACCCGCCACACTCCATTCGGCACCCGTTATGGGAGCGCCTGCAAACCCCAATTGCTGCCTTAGCTCACCAGCGGGAAAAATCCGTGCCTGCGGAGCGATTTTGTGCACTTCACCAGCACTCGCAACCGTTGAGGGATTCCACGGCCTTTTAGGGCCTATCTTGTAGTTACTATTCCACCCGCCTGGGAGCTGCGTTCCTCCATTCGGCACGCAGGCCCCCGGTGGAGTAACCAGATGGCTGAACCACGCATTGTCTGTGGGGGGATTACCTGCAGCGACTTCTGGAAAATCGGTTGTTGAAAACTCCGCATACAAGACATCCTGCTCTTCAGGCGTAGGGGCCTGTGAAGTCCGATCCGCAAGGCTTCTGTATGCTAGAGGTTGTTGACAAATAAAGAAAAGGTGATCTCGCAGGCTCTGGGTCGTAACCGTGTAAATGTAGAGGTCTTGGAGCTGTGAATCGACAGCCCGCGGCATCATCGCGATCTCGATTTTCTTGCGCCGATCGTAGTACTCCCCATACTCCGGGGGCACCGTTGTAGGGGTCCTTGAATCCTTAGGGTAGTAATAGGCGTAAGAGGCGGCCCCGTCCCACTCAAGACTCAGCACACTTTGATCTTGCGCCCGGTACCTGCGGTAGCTGCTATCGAGACGCACCTGCACCCTCAACCTCCCTTCGGGAAGCGGCACCTCGGTCAACCGATAGATCTGTTCGACACCGAGGTTATTGAGCTTCTTCGTGTCGGTGACAACGTCATACCCTGGATAAAGATTAGCTTGAATATAAACAGCTCCCGTACCAATTAATTCAATACGCTTAAACTTTCTCATCGTAGTTTCCATGAACCCACCCGGCATAGGGGTGGCCATAACCATCGACTCGATCAAAAAGTCTTCATAATTGTTATATCTCCACCACGTATTGACAGTGACCAAATCCACCCACATGGGCAGTAGTACTGAGCCCGCAGACGCTGGGTCAGCCCCATCACTCATCGGCTTTTTCATATGCATAGTCCGCCTGTGAACAAGACTTGATTGAACCCCCTTGAGCAAGGCCTGAAAACTAGCATTTTTGTCAGTTGCCCTGAACGTTGAAGTTGACCACTCCGATTAAAAATCAGTAACAAGCTGTCTGCCAGATCACTGGACGCCACATCATCAAACGCCAGCCTGATGAATTTACCAGGACATAATCAGGCTTTTCCTACACAAATCAATTGCTTCTCGGCCTAATCTCGTGTCCTCCCTGCCGGCCAGTTGTTCGGCAGAAACTCAAGGGACCAGAACGTCCTGCCTACAACTGCTGCACTGGAGTTAAACATGAAAAAGACGCTTATCACGCTTGCCATCGGGCTTGGCCTGGCCAGCAACGCATCCGCCAACAACGGTTCGATCCACTTCCACGGCCATGTCTATGCTGGTACCTGTCCGATCGTAATCATCGACCCATCAACAGACCTGCCGATGTCTCGTGTCAACATGGGTAACGTCAACGCTTCACAGTTCAAAGCAACAGGCGATGAAGCGGGTACGCGCGCCTTCGGCATGCGTATCACTCCAGGCGGCGGCTGTGTCGTCGGCGCAGGTACCGCCAGCGTCACCTTCACCGGTGGCTACGGCGGCGCTGGTACAGGTGGTGCGTTGTATGCGCTGGCGCCAGGTGGGGCCAAAAATTTGGCCTTGACCATCAAGGACGATACCGACACACCGGTGGCCAACGGTACGTCTTCGAAGGATTACATAGTGGATACCTCGAAAGAAACCACCATGATTTTCTCTGCGGCATACAAATCCATTGACAACACCGTCACTGGCGGTGCCGCCAACACCGATGTGCAATTCCTTGTCACCATCCCGTGAGAAGGTGGCCCAGGCGTGCTGAAGCCGCCTGGGGTCAACTCGTCCCGTTCAGCAGGTATCGCCAGATGAAGACTCACTTGCGCCGCCTTGGCTGGGGTATTTGCCTCGCAGCCATCCTGCAACCCGCTCAGGCAGCGCTCACCGTCAACACCACACGTATCGTTTTCGACAGCGACAAACGCAGCACTTCTGTGGTGATCGCCAACCCCAGCCCCCGCCCCTACGCGGTACAAAGCTGGGTCAACACCACCAAGGACGATACCGACAAAGCCATGCCTCTGGCGGCTTCGCCCGGGTTGTTTCGCCTGGACCCCGGCAAGGAGCAGATGGTGCAGATCAGCCGTCTGCCCAACAAGCTGCCGCAGGATCGTGAAACACTCTTCTACCTTAATGTTCAGGAAATTCCCGAAGCAAACCCTGAGGACGTAAACGTACTCAATATTGGCTTGCATACGCGCCTCAAGCTTTTCTACCGCCCCAGCGAATTGAAAGACCGGCCCGTCGACCGCATCAGTGAGCTGAAATGGTCCGTGCGCCAAGGCCTTGGGCGTGTCCAGCTAGTGGTAGACAACCCGACGCCCTACCATTACACGTTCGGCCGCCTGGAGGTCAGTACTGCAGGTAAAACGGAAGCTATACAGGCCATGGCAATGGCGCCGCCGTTCGGGCAGCAGGTTTATGACCTGGCCCGTATCAAATCGGTAAATGCCTTGCAGTTGACCTTTACCACCATCAATGACTACGGGGTCGCCACTCCGGCGATGCACAAAGCACTGTCTAGCGCCCCCTGAAACTGCCTGCCATTCCCTATGATCGAGCCCTGCGGGCTCGTTCACTATCGTCATTCAAAAAATCAAGGAGCCTTCCATGAAGCCGCTAGTCATCGCATTTGGACTCGCCATGGCGAGTCAACACGCGCTGGCAAACACTGGGTCGATCAACTTCTTCGGCCAGATCAACAGTGGGACCTGTTCGATTGAAATCATCGACCCTTCGACTGGCCTGCCCACCAGCCGAATCTTTATGGGCAACGTGAACGCTGCCCAGTTCAACGACGCGGATGACGAGGCTGCAAACCGCGCCTTCGGCTTGCGCGTTACACCCGGGAGCGGCTGCATATTGGTGCCCGGTGCCAATGCCAGCGTAACCTTTACCGGAAATTACGGCGGCGCTGGCGCCACTGGCACACTGTATGCCTTGGAACCTGGTGGCGCCACGGGTCTGGCCTTGACCATCAAGGACAACGTAGGCACACCGGTGGATAACGGGATCGCCTCCAAACAGTACCCCCTGCATGACGACATGTTGTTCTCTGTCGCGTACAAAGCAATCGCTACCCCGGTCACCGGCGGTTCCGCCAACAGTGATGTCCAGTTCAGCGTGGACATACGCTAAGCCCGCAAAAAAAATCGGGCCTCAGCGCCTAATGCCAGTTAGTTAAGCTGACTGGCATTTTTATTTTCGGGTCGGGTATTTTGCTGGTCGTTGTGCACCACCTCGTACTGAGTGCCCTTTTTCAAGGGGATCAGCCAGTGCCGATGCTCGCCTTGCGATTGCCAGTGGTGCAGTAAGCCCAACAAATAGAAACCTTTGTCGAACAGGGTCACCCGTGACAACCAGCAAGTGCTGCTGGAAACCTTCGACTACGATGCACTCGACCGGCTGGAGCAACACAGCTGCCAAGGCACCACCCTGCCCCGCAACACTGCTGGCCGTGCTATCAAGAGTCAGTTTTTTGTCTACGACGAGCTGAACAACCTCACTGATTGCTACACCGATTTTGCCGATGGCGCATCGGACGAGGCCTTTTACACCTACGACGGCTTCATCCTGAAACTGGCGGAGCACTCCCTGCAGCCTGATTACCCGGTCTGCCAAACGTTCGAGCACGATGCCGAAGGCAACCTGGAGAACGACGAACAAGGCAACAAGCTGGTGTACGACGACCATGGTCGCCTGAGCGAAGTGCAACGGGCCAGCGATGGGCAGCCTCTGTATCGCTACCGCTATGACGGCCACAACGACCTGATCGGCGTACGTCATGAGCAAGCCCCGGAAGTGTCGCGCCGTTACCAAGGCTACCGGTTAAGCAGTACCCGCGATGCCGACTTGCTCACCGAGTACCTGTACGCAGGCGACCGCCCTCTGGGGTTGCAACGCCCGGGCCAAACCGCAGACAACCGGCTGTACGCGACCGACGCGGCAAACAGTGTGCTGGGTGAATGCAGCAGTGATGAACTGCACGATAACGCGTACACGGCCTATGGCGATTCACCTGACAACGACCAACTGGTGGGCCTGCTAGGCTTCAATGGTGAAGCCCGCGAACGAGCCTTGGGCTGGTCGCTACTGGGGCGCGGCTACCGTGCCTACAACCCTGGGCTGATGCGCTTCCATAGTCCGGACACGACGGCGCCAGAAGACGCCGGTATCAACCCGTATGTGTACTGCGGCGGCAACCCCGTCAACTGGCGCGACCCAAGCGGCCATTACGGCGTGCGCCACAGCATGGAGGCGCCGTATATCCCGCCCAAGCCGATGCCCAAAGCCGACTGGCGATCCTGGCTTGGCTGGGCCGTGGGTCCTGTCTTTGCAGTGATTAGCTTCATGTTCATGCCGCCGATAGGCCTGACCCTGGCCTTCGCAATGGGCGCAGCCAGCCTTGTCATTGACGTGGCCGCTGTGGTGGTCGGTGCAGTGGGACTGATGACAGGGGGCGAGGCGATTAATAACTGGGCGTTCTGGCTGGGGATTGCCAGTGCGGTGACTACGCTGGGGGTCATGGCCCATAGCAGGTTTGCGGCGAAGGCGGCGGCCAGAAAAACTGCAGAAGCAGCTGTCAACGCGGAATTGCCAGGCAAGTTGTTTGCCTCTGGCGAGCTCGTCACTACTACTACCACGGTTACTATAAACATCTATCCAACCACCAACAACACAATCAATGTATACATGACCACCAACAATTATAAGACGATTACAAAAGCCGCCCCAAGAACTACTGCCACACTAGACTTTTCAGACAACTTCATCTTGAGAAGAAACCCTCTCTTCGATGACGTTCCGACTATGGCCACATCCAGCAATCTTCCGGAAACTGTCATGGTCAATTCCCGTGTAGAAAAAGAAATATTCATTGCCGCTTCACATCCAGCCCCCAAATCAGCAACTGTAGAAACAGGCAAGACCAAAGGTGGCTACACGAAAAACGCGGAAGGGAACTGGGATTCCACCTCTACATTTCGTGATTTCAGAAATGGTAGACTTGTCGCAGGCACACCATAGACATGCCATAGGCACGTAACTTTATAGGCGGCCTTCTACGAAGGCCGCCACCGCATACAAGGAACCAGATAAAAGGTCATATTCACCGGACTTTTCCTACAGAATATGAGCCGTTTTTCACGCTATCTTCAGCCGCCTTAACTGGAATGCTCCTTGAATCGTATTCCAAATTGCACAACTAGCGCTGCAGGGCCTATCAGACGGCGCAAACCAACGGTTCCTTCTTATGCGTAACACCATCCGAAACCGGCAGTTACCTGCAAGCCACTGCTTAGTTGTATTTTTGTCTGCCGCAAGTATTAGCCTGTTATTCATAGCTGTCGCTCCCGCTACAGCCGATGACCGCACCGTTCAATTCAACCCCAACTTCATGCGCCAAACACCAGGCCAGTCCATCGACGCCAGCGTAGCCGCCCTGAGCACCTTGGCCACTGAAGCCTCCCTGGCGCCCGGCCGCTACCGGGTTGAAGTGCTGGTCAACCTGGCGCCTGCGGGCAAGCATGAAATCGATTTCCGTGGACGCAGCGATGGCAAGGGCCTGGAGCCCTGCCTCAGCGCCAGCCTGCTGCGCGAACTGGGTCTGCGTGAACAGGGCCTGGCCGAGCCACTGCCCAGCAACGAGCGCTGCATCGACCTGCCCGGGCTGGTGCCCGACGCCACCTACGACCTGGACCCCGGCCAACTTCAGCTGGCGCTGTCCATCCCGCAGATCGCCCTGCGCCGGGATGTGGCCGGCAGCGTTGCACCAGAGCGCTGGGACAACGGCATCAATGCCGCCTTCGTCAGCTACCAGGCCTCCGCGCAGCATTTCAGCGGCAACACCGGCACCTCCAACAGCAGCCAGGACCTGTCCCTCAATGGCGGGATCAACCTGGGCGGCTGGCGCCTGCGCAGCAGCCAAAGCTGGCGCGACGACGGCGAAGGCCGGGATTGGGTACACTTCAACACCTACGCCCAGCACGACCTGCCTGGGAAGTGGGGCACGCTGACCCTGGGCGAAACGTTCAGCAGTGGCGATGTGTTCCGCAGCCTGCCCATCAAAGGGGTACAACTGGCCACCGACATGGGCATGCTGCCAGACGTGATGCAAAGCTACGCGCCGGTGATCCGCGGCGTGGCCCAGAGCCGGGCCAAGCTGGAAGTACTGCAGAACGGCTACCCGATCTACTCCACATACGTTGCCGCCGGCCCTTACGAGATCAATGACTTGGGCATTGGCGGTAGCGGCGACCTGGAAATCGTTCTTACCGAGGCCGATGGCCAGGTGCGCCGTTTCATCCAGCCCTACTCCACCCTCAGCAACCTGCTGCGCGAAGGCGTGTGGCGCTACAACCTGGTGGCCGGGCGCTATGACGGCGCCGATGGCATCGACAACCCCGCACTGTGGCAAGCCACCCTGGCCCGTGGCGGCCAGTGGAGCACTACACTGTATGGCGGGCTGCTAGGCAGCGAGTACTACGATGCCGCCAACCTTGGCATCGCACGCGACATCGGCAACCTTGGCGCGGTGTCGCTGGACGTGACCCAGGCGCGTACCGACCTGGGCGAACAAGGCGGCCAGGTGCAAGGGCAGAGTTACTCTGTGCGCTACGGCAAAGCCTTTCAGACCGGCACCAGCCTGCGCTTCGCCGGCTATCGCTACTCCACCGAAGGCTATCGCGAGTTCGCCGAAGCGGTGCAGCAGCGCAATGCCTCCAGCCGCTATCAGGGCAACCGCCGCAGCCGCCTGGAAAGCTCGATCTACCAGACGCTCGGCAACCGCAACTCACTGAGCCTTACCCTTTCCCAGGACGATTACTGGGGCACCAACCGCCAACGCCGCCAGTACCAGTTCCAGTTCAATACCCAGTACCGCCGGGTCAGCATCAACCTGTACGCCTCGCAGTCGTTGAGTGACGACAGCGGCAGCGACCGTATCGTTGGCCTGGGGGTCACCATCCCGCTGGGCTGGGGCACGTCAACGACTGCAAGTTTCGATGTGCAGGAAAGCAATGGCCACTTCAGCGAACGCGCCACGTTGAATGGCGGTTCGCAGGACAACCGCCTGGGCTACCTGGCATCGCTGGCCAACGACGAACAGCAGCGCAAGACCGCCTCGGCGTCAATGAGCTATCAGACGCAGAAGCTAAACGTGGGTGCCGGCTACACCGAAGCGGATGACTTCCGCAGCGTCTCGGTCAATGCCAGTGGCGCGGTGTTGGCGCATGCCGGCGGCATCGTCCTGGGGCAATACCTGGGCGAGACCCCTGCGCTGGTGCATGTGCCCGATGTGCCCGGCGTGGGTGTCGACAACGTGCCCGCTGGCAGCACCGACAGCAGTGGCTACATCCTCGCCCCGCACATGCGCCCCTACCGGGTCAACCAGGTAACCCTGCAAACCGACCAGCTCAGCCCTGATGTGGAAATCGAAAATGGCGTCACCCAGGTTGTCCCCCGTCGAGGCGCGGTCGCCCTGGCAGCCTTCAAGGCGCGGCAGGTCAGCCGCCTGATCCTCACCTTGCAACATGCAGACGGCCGCCCGATGCCCTTCGGTACCCAGGTCAATGACCAGCAGGGCAAGCAGTTAGCGGTAGTGGGCCAGGCTGGTCAGGTGCTGATTGCAACAGATGCCCAGGCACAAACGCTAGAGGCGCGCTGGGGCGACCGCGCCGAACAGCACTGCCTGTTGAAAATCGACCCGGCAACCATGCCTGAAGACGAAGGCTACCGCCTGCAGACCTTGCGCTGTCCTACCCCATGACCCAGCCCGTGCGACGACGCCGCAGGCTTGCAACAGGAACCCACCATGCCCCATTTTTCGCGTTCTTTAATCGGCATCGCTGCTGCGGCGACGATGATGACACTGTCAAGCCAGGCCCATGCCCTGGGCTGCGAATGGCCAACCACCCCAGGCCCGTTGCAGTTCACGCACAACATCACCGGCGTTAAGTGGGTGGCACGTGATGCGCCCGTGGGTAGCAAAATCTACTCTGCCACTAGCACTGGAGTGGTAGGCCCTGGCTTTGCCTTGAAGTGCGATAACGACGGGACGCTGAGCCTGACGGCCAACATGGGTACGCCATTACCTGTCGCCTCCGGCACCTTCCCTCCCGTCGACGGGAGGGATGTGACGGGCAAAGTGCTACAAACCAGCATTCCGGGTGTCGGGCTGTATCTGGAGCTGGGTGGTTTCCTCAACGCCGGGGCTAGCAACGCGTTCCTGGCGAACGATGGTGGTATCGGCGCCATTCCCTATGTGGGTGAAAACGCGAGGAACATGACGCCCTCGGACTTGGAAATGAAAAATCTCATCATCAAGTATATGGCCTTGATCAAGACCGGCCCCATCCCGGCTGGTAGGAGTTCATTCAACCAGGAGGTCGTCAGGGGTGTCGTCAGCGATGTCGGGGATGCCGTAAGACTGACCTTGGGCGGGGGAGTCCAGCAGGCCCAGTGCACGATCGGGGCCGATGCCGTCAGTGCCAACCCGGTACAACTTGGAACCCACGACATTGCTGACTTCACAGGCCCAGGCAGCCACAGCGATCCGGTTGATTTCTACATCACCCTCAACAACTGCAAGGACGACGAGGCTAGTAGCGTTGCCCGTGCGTTCATGCGCCTGGACGGCGTGGACGGCTCGGTGCCAGTGGATCGTGACCGGGGATTGTTCACCCTGACTAGCGGCTCGAGCGCCAGCGGCATCGGTATCCAGGTGCTGCGCCGCGACGATAACCCACTAAAACTCGAAGAGTTCGTGGATATGGTGCCCCTTACCCGCGACATCACACGCATCGATCTGCGTGCCCGGTATTATCAGACCGAAGCAACGGTGACGCCCGGCTCGGCTAAAGGCGCATTGAACTTCACCATCGAATACCGCTAAGGGGCGGCCATGGCGGTATAGCCATGGCCCCGCTATTCCGGACCCAAAAAAAAACGCACCAAAGGAACTTAAGAATTCCTTGGTGCGTTTTGTATTGGAGCGGGAAACGAGACTCGAACTCGCGACCCCGACCTTGGCAAGGTCGTGCTCTACCAACTGAGCTATTCCCGCATTTTAAACTTTTACAACCTACTACACCGTCATGAACGCCATAGTTTTAAAAACTGGAGCGGGAAACGAGACTCGAACTCGCGACCCCGACCTTGGCAAGGTCGTGCTCTACCAACTGAGCTATTCCCGCAAATGGCGTCCCCTAGGGGACTCGAACCCCTGTTACCGCCGTGAAAGGGCGGTGTCCTAGGCCACTAGACGAAGGGGACACACAACACTTTTCAGTGCACCAGACTTGAACCTCACGATTCACCCTGGATTTTCTTTTCCTGCCCCGCCGTCAAGCGTTGCCGGAGAAACTGGAGCGGGAAACGAGACTCGAACTCGCGACCCCGACCTTGGCAAGGTCGTGCTCTACCAACTGAGCTATTCCCGCATTGGCGTCCCCTAGGGGACTCGAACCCCTGTTACCGCCGTGAAAGGGCGGTGTCCTAGGCCACTAGACGAAGGGGACACGCTGCTGGCATTACTGCCTGCTTTCACTCCCTGCCGCGTTTCGCTGTGTGCTTTACGCTGCAAGTGGCGCGCATTCTATGGATGGTTCGGGAAGGCGTCAACCCCTTTGTAGAAATTTATTTAAATCAATGACTTCCGGGTGGGTTGGGGTGCAGATGCGGGCCGGGGTGTCGATATAGAGAGAAGTCTTCCTGCACAGGCCTGTGCAGTACCTGTGGGAGCGGCTTTAGCCGCGAAAGGGCCGGCACAGGCATACAGCCGCTGTTCGCCCCTTGGCAAACTCACTACACTCAAAGCTGTAATTCTTCTTCAATGAGGCATTAACGGTGACACCACTTCTGATCACCCTGCTCATCGTGGCAGGCATCGCGTTGCTGATCGTGATCGGCTACCTAAACAATGTGGTCGAAAACGGCAAGATCGAACGCGTCCGGACGAGGATCGAACTGGCCGACCGCCTGCGCCGCTGTGGCGAAATCACCGAGACCTTCCCCGGCCAGTTCATGACACCGGCCCTTAAACTGCTGCTGACCCGCCTGGAACTGAACCTTAATCAGCGCCAGTTGGCGGTGGACAAGCACAATGCCGAACTCAAGGCGCGCATCGCCGAGCTGGAAGGGCTGATCGCCCTGGGCGACAAGATACCGGTGAACAACCCGCCCAACCCGATCCACACCGAGGTCAAGGCCAAGGATGTGCGCTTCTTGCTGGAGGCCATGCACAACCAAGTGACCCGCGCCGCTCAGGAAGGCTTTTTACCTGCCGTGGAAGCCAAGCACTGGGTGAAGGAAATCCGCCACATCCTGGTATTGCTGCATATCGAGTTCTTCAACAACCTCGGCCAGCAGGCCCTGCAGAAGAACCAGCCGGGCCAGGCACGCCTGGCGTTCGAGCGCGGCGTGCAGTACCTGCGCAAGCAGCCGGAGCCGAAGGTGTATGAAGAGCAGCTGACGTATCTGGAGAAGTTGCTGGCCCGTGCCAATGCCCAGGTGCTGGACCGCATGGCACCGGCGGAGGACGAGCACAACGAATTGACCGACGGGCTCAAGACCGACGAGGAAGAGACCTGGAAGAAGAAGGTGATTTACGACTGACGCTTGAACCTGTGCTGGCCTCTTCGCGGCTAAAGCCGCTCCCACAGGGATCACACCAGGCCTGAGGGCGATGCAGTACCTGTGGGAGCGGCTTTAGCCGCGAAGAGGCCAGCACAGGCGATGCAACACTTAGCAGTCGGTCAGCTCCAGGAAGACCGCCGCCAACCGTTCCAGCCCCACCTGGTCCGCCTCGCTGAACCGCCCAACCTTCGGGCTATCCAGGTCCAGCACGCCAATCAGCCTGCCCTCCTTCACCAGCGGGATCACCAGCTCGCTGTTGGACGCACTGTCGCAGGCAATGTGCCCCGGGAACGCATGCACGTCCTCTACCCGCTGAGTCTGCCGCGTTGCCGCCGCTGCCCCGCACACGCCCCTGCTGAACGGAATGCGCACGCACGCCACCTGGCCCTGGAACGGGCCCAGCACCAGTTCTTCGTTGCGGTTAAGGTAGAACCCGGCCCAGTTCAGGTCGTCCACCTGGTTGTACAGAAACGCCGAAAACTGCGCGGCATTGGCGATGAAATCACGCTCGTCGGCAAACAGCGCCTGCACTTGCGCCGCCAGCAGGTTGTAGCCGTTCAGGCCGGCGCCACTGGCATTGAGGTCGATCATTTACTTTTGCTCCAGCAATTGCAGCCCGACCCAGTAGCGGGCGAACTGATAGGCACAACGGCCATTACGGTTACCGCGGCCGGTGGCCCAGCGCACGGCGAGGATGTCGAGCTGTTCGTCACGCTGCCAGACCAGGCCCGCAGGGCGCGCCAGCTGGCCGATCCAATGCTCGACAACATTCAGGAAGTGGTCCTGGGTAAACGGGTAGAACGACAGCCACAGACCAAAGCGGTCAGACAAGGCAATCTTGTCTTCCACCGCTTCGCTGGGGTGCAGCTCGCCGTCCACGCGCTTCCAGTTCTCGTTGTCGCTCTCTTTCTCGGGCACCAGGTGGCGGCGGTTGGAGGTGGCGTACAGCAGCACGTTGTCCGGCGCCTGCTCCAGCGAACCATCCAGCACGCTCTTGAGCACCCGGTAGTCGCCCTCCCCGGCTTCGAACGACAGGTCGTCGCAGAACAGGATGAAGCGTTGTGGCAGCTTTTGCAGTTGCTCGACCACCCGTGGCAGGTCGGCCAGGTGGTCACGTTCGATTTCGATCAGGCGCAGGCCGGCGCCGGCATGTTCGGCCAGCAAGGCGCGCACCAGCGACGACTTGCCGGTACCGCGCGAGCCCCACAACAGCGCATGGTTGGCTGGCAGACCGTTGATGAACTGGTGGGTGTTGCGGCCCAGCTGGTCGCGCTGTTTGTCGACGCCGATCAGGTCGGTCAGGCGGATGTCCAGGCTGACTTCCAGCGGCAGCAGGTAGCCGCTGCGGCCATCGCGCTGCCAGCGGGCGGCCAGGCTGGTGCCCCAGTCGATGGTCGGGCGTTGTGCGGGCAACAAGGGTTCAAGGCGCGCCAGTACCGATTCGGCGCGGTCCAGGAAAGCAATCAAGCGAGCGTCCATCAAGGCTCCTGCAAATTCAGATTCGTGGCTGCTGTACCGGCCTCTTCGCGGCTAAAGCCGCTCCCACAGGGACCGCACCAGGCCAGAGAACGGCGCAGTACCTGTGGGAGCGGCTTTAGCCGCGAAGAGGCCGGCACAGCCAGTTGAGCAATCAAGGCTGAATGTGTGACAGGCCCACCAGTAGCCGGGGTTGATCGGCTATGCTTGCGCAGCGCAAGGAACGGGAAACAGGCTCGGGACTCATGGATATCAAGTTCACCAATCGCCTGTCATACAAGCAAGCCCGGCTGACAGTCCTGGTCGGCTTCATCCTGGGAACATTGCTCAGTCTCATCCAGATCGGCATCGATTATGCCAGCGAAGACGCGTCCATCAACCGTGAAGTGAACGCGTTGCTGCAAATCAGCCACAACCCGGCCTCGCGTATCGCCTACAACATCGACTCGGAACTCGCGCTGGAGCTGACCCGCGGCCTGTTGCAGTCGCCGGCCGTCATCCGTGCACGGCTGATCGACAACAACGAAACCGTGCTGGCCGATGTCGAGCGGCCCAGGCTGCAGGACCGCTACCGGCCGCTGAGCGACTTCCTGTTCGGCGAGCAGCGCCAGTTCAAGGCACGCCTGTACCTGACGCACATGCCGGAGGAATACCTGGGCACGCTGTACCTGGACGTCGACACCTTTGCCTTCGGCAGCCGCTTTCTCGACCGCGCCGGCATCACCCTGCTGAACGGTTTTGCCCGCAGCCTGGTGCTGACCGGCATCCTGCTCGCGCTGTTCTACATGATGCTGACGAAACCGCTGGTCACGGTGATCGGCGCGCTCAGCGGCAGCGACCCGCGCAAACCCCGGCAAACCCGCCTGGACTGCCCACACGGCCACGAACACGACGAAATCGGCGTGCTGGTGAAAGTCGCCAACCAGCAGTTCGTCAGCATGGCCACCGAGATCGAGCAGCGGCGCACTGCGGAAAACCGCCTTACCCAGTACCTGAACGAACTGGAAGACATCGTCTCGGCACGCACCAACGAACTGAAGGCCAGCAACAGCAGCCTGAGCCTGTCCAACCAGGAGCTGGAACAAGCGCGCCGCCGTGCACTGGACATGGCCCAGGCGCGTGCTGCCTTTTTGGCCAACATGAGCCACGAAATCCGCACCCCACTCAACGGCATGCTCGGCATGATCGCCCTGGCGCTGGACAGCCCGCTGCCCAGCGAGCAGCGCCAGCAACTGGCGATTGCCCACGACTCGGGCAAAGTGCTGGTGGAGTTGCTGAACGATATCCTCGACCTGTCCAAGTTCGATGCGGGCCAGCTGGAGCTGGAACGCATCCCGTTCGACATGGGCTCGATGGTGGAAGACACCGCCAACCTGTTGTCGCAAAACACGGCGCAAAGCGTGGAGCTGACCTGCCTGATTGCCCGCGACTTCCCCAGCAGTGTGCTCGGTGACCCCACGCGGGTACGGCAGATCGTCAGCAACCTGCTGTCCAACGCGTTGAAGTTCACCCGCTTTGGCCGTGTCGATGTGCGCCTGGTGAGCATCGTCGGCGGTGTGCGCCTGGAAGTGCGCGACACCGGCATCGGCATACCCGAAGAGGCCCAGGCGCGGATCTTCCAGCCTTTCACCCAGGCCGGCGCCGGCATCACCCGCCAGTACGGCGGCACGGGCCTGGGCCTGGCCCTGACGCGCAACCTGTGCAAGGCCATGCAAGGCCATTTGCACATTCGCTCCGAAGCGGGGTTTGGCAGCTGCTTCAGCGCCGAACTGCCGCTGGCCGAGCACACCGAAGCCATCGCCCCGGCGCCGCTGCACGGGCGCGTAGCCGCCCTGAGCGCTGCAGGCAGTGGGCTTAACGAACTGTTGCAGGGCCTGCTGCCCGCCTGGGGCCTGGCCTACCAGCGGCATGACAGCAGCGCGACGCTGGACGCCATGGCGATGGACCTGCTGATTACCGACGATGTCGACCGCCTGTTCGACTTGCGCCAAACGCTGAAAACACCCATCTTGCTGGTGACCGCTTACGGCAACTTCCTGCCCAGCGAGCAATCGGCCGCCCTCGCCCCGCTCCATCAACTGGCCCGGCCGCTGGCGCGCAACGCCCTGTACCAGACCCTGCGTCGCACCCTGCAAGGCTTTGACCCCGAACACCCGCTGGCCAGCCCGGCCATCACTCTGGAGGCAGGCCGTGCGCGGATTCTGCTGGTGGAAGACAACCCGGTGAACCAGTTGGTGGCCAAGGGCATGCTGGCCAAGCTCGGCTGCCAGGTGCAACTGGCCACCCAGGGCGCCGAGGCCCTGGAGCTGCTGGAGCGGGATGATTTCGACCTGGTGCTGATGGACTGCAACATGCCGGTGATGGACGGTTACGAAGCCAGCCGGCGCATCCGCCAGAGCGGCCGCTGGCCCGACCTGCCAATCGTCGCGCTCACCGCCAACGCCATGCCCGAGGAACGCGAACGCTGCCGGGCAGCGGGCATGAACGACTACTTGGCCAAGCCGTTCCGCCGCGAAGAGCTACTGGCGCTGGTCGAGCACTGGGTGCCGCTCAACGGCTGAGCAGGCGCTCGATGTCTGCTTCCAGGGCCTGTGGCTTGGTAGTGGGGGCATAACGCGTCACCTGGCCGCTGGCCGGGTCGACCAGAAACTTGGTGAAATTCCACTTGATCTTCTGGCTGCCGAGAATGCCCGGTGCGCGCTGCTTGAGCTCGACGAACAGCGGGTGGGCGCCCGGGCCGTTGACCTCGACCTTGCGAAACAGCGGGAAGCTCACGCCGAAGTTGCGCTCGCAAAACTGCGCAATGTCCCGCGCATCGCCCGGTTCCTGCTTGCCGAACTGGTTGCACGGGAAGCCCAGCACCACCAGGCCACGCTCGTGGTAGGCCTGCCACAGTTGTTCCAGGCCCTTGTACTGCGGGGTAAAGCCGCACTGGCTGGCGGTATTGACCACCAGCAACGCCTTGCCCGGGAAATCGCCGAGCTTCTTGTGCTCGCCGCCCAGGGTCACGCAGGGGATGTCCAGCATCGATCCAGCCATGTTCGGGCTCCGGTCAGTCGCGCGGGCGCAAGTCTATGCACACCGAGTTGATACAGTAGCGCAAGCCAGTCGGTGGCGGGCCATCGGGGAACACGTGGCCCAGATGCGCGTCGCAGCGGGCGCAGGTGACTTCGGTGCGGATCATGCCGTGGGAGGTGTCACGGATCTCGATCATCGCGCTGTCTTCGATCGGCGCGTAGAAGCTTGGCCAGCCGCAGCCGGAGTCAAACTTGGTCTGCGCATCGAACAGTTTCGAGCTGCAGCAGATGCAGTGGTAGATACCATCGCGGCGCTCGCTGTTGTATTTGCCGCTGAACGGCCGCTCAGTGCCTTTGAGGCGGCATACCTGGTACTGCTCGGGGTCAAGCATCGACCGCCATTCATCCAGGGTTTTTTCAATCTTTTTCATGTGGAAACCTCGGCAGGCTGAATTTCACCCCGCACCGTCTTTTCCGGGGCGCGGGTGGCACGTATATTAGTTGGCTTCGTGTGCCAGGCGTTCAGTCTGGCACCCGCTTCCTGCCGTTTCAAACCTTTCGGCGGGGCGTAGCGCGTTTTCTCATATCGGGATCCCATCATGCAGTTCAGCAAATCGAACAAGCTCGCCAATGTCTGCTACGACATTCGCGGCCCAGTGCTCAAGCACGCCAAGCGCCTGGAAGAGGAAGGCCACCGCATCCTCAAGCTGAACATCGGCAACCCGGCGCCGTTTGGCTTCGAAGCGCCTGATGAAATCCTCCAGGATGTGATCCGCAACCTGCCTACCGCCCAGGGCTACAGCGACTCCAAAGGCCTGTTCAGCGCACGCAAGGCGGTGATGCAGTACTGCCAACAGAAGGAAATCGAAGGCGTCACCATCGAGGACATCTACCTCGGTAACGGTGTGTCCGAGCTGATCGTCATGTCGATGCAGGCACTGCTGAACAACGGCGACGAAGTGCTGATCCCGGCCCCCGACTACCCGCTGTGGACTGCCGCAGTGAGCCTGGCTGGCGGCAAGCCGGTGCACTACCTGTGCGACGAGCAGGCCGACTGGTTCCCTGACCTTGAAGACATCAAGGCCAAGATCACCCCGAACACCAAAGCCCTGGTGATCATCAACCCGAACAACCCGACCGGCGCGGTGTACTCCAGGGAGCTGCTGCTGGGCATGCTGGAGCTGGCCCGCCAGCACAACCTGGTGGTGTTCTCCGACGAGATCTACGACAAGATCCTGTACGACGAAGCCGTGCACATCAGCACCGCCTCGCTGGCCCCCGACCTGCTGTGCCTGACCTTCAACGGCCTGTCCAAGTCGTACCGGGTGGCGGGTTTCCGTTCCGGCTGGCTGATCATCTCCGGGCCCAAGCACCACGCGCTAAGCTACATCGAAGGCATCGACATGCTGGCCAACATGCGCCTGTGCGCCAACGTGCCGGCCCAGCATGCCATCCAGACCGCACTGGGCGGCTACCAGAGCATCAACGACCTGGTGCTGCCGCCAGGCCGCCTGCTTGAGCAACGCAACCGTACCTACGAGCTGCTCAACGACATCCCGGGCGTAAGCTGTGTGAAGCCGATGGGTGCGCTGTATGCATTCCCGCGGATCGACCCGAAGGTGTGCCCGATCCTCAACGACGAGAAGTTCGCGCTTGACCTGCTGCTGTCGGAAAAGCTGCTGATCGTACAAGGTACGGCGTTCAACTGGCCGTGGCCGGACCACTTCCGCGTGGTGACCTTGCCGCGGGTGGATGACCTGGAAGCGGCGATTGGCCGGATCGGCAATTTCCTGCGGACTTATTCGCAGTAGGGTTCGACGGGATTTTTGTGGTGGCGCGTAGACCGCGCGCCGCCCACGCGGCGCGCGATCCCGACATCACTGCAAACCTCAAGGCATGCGGTGTTTCTTACATCCTGCAACGCTCTATCCCACTGCCCCCGCGCCATCCTCTGCCATACTCCGCCGTACACAGTTTGAAATAGTCGCACGATTGAATCCACGCGACAGGCCCCTTATATACCCCGCAGTAAGCGACAATTCATCCGTCAGGAGAACGTAACAACCATGATGCGCATTCTGTTGTTTGTGGCCACCAACCTTGCGGTGGTGCTGGTTGCAAGCATTACCCTGAGCCTGTTCGGTTTCAACGGGTTCATGGCCGCCAACGGGGTCGACCTGAACCTCAGCAGCCTGCTGGTGTTCTGCGCCGTGTTCGGCTTTGCCGGCTCCCTCGTCTCGCTGTTCATCTCCAAGTGGATGGCGAAGATGACCACCGGCACCCAGATCATCAGCCAGCCGCGCACCCGCCACGAGCAGTGGCTGCTGCAAACGGTCGAAGAGCTGTCCCGTGAAGCGGGCATCAAAATGCCCGAGGTGGGTATCTTCCCGGCGTACGAAGCCAACGCCTTCGCCACCGGCTGGAACCGCAACGACGCGCTGGTAGCCGTGTCCCAGGGCCTGCTGGAGCGTTTCTCGCCCGATGAAGTGCGGGCAGTGCTGGCCCACGAGATCGGCCACGTAGCCAACGGCGACATGGTCACCCTGGCGCTGGTGCAAGGCGTGGTGAACACCTTCGTGATGTTCTTTGCACGTATCATCGGCAACTTCGTCGACAAGGTCATCTTCAAGAACGAAGAGGGCCAGGGCATTGCCTACTACGTGGCGACCATCGTTGCCGAGCTGATCCTGGGCATCCTGGCCAGCATGATCGTGATGTGGTTCTCGCGCCGCCGCGAGTACCGCGCCGACGAAGCCGGTGCACAGCTGGCCGGCACCTCGGCCATGATCGGCGCGCTGCAGCGCCTGCGTGTGGAGCAAGGCCTGCCGGTGCACATGCCCGACACCATGAAAGCCTTTGGCATCAACGGTGGCCTCAAGCACGGCCTGGCCGGGCTGCTGATGAGCCACCCGCCACTGGAAGACCGTATCGAGGCCCTGCGCCGTCGCGGTTGATCCATCGGGTAATACAGAAAGGGCGACTTCGGTCGCCCTTTTTCGTATTACCGGCCAAGCCGGTACACCCGCTCCAACAGACTGGAAACCCCGGCCTGCACAAACTTGGGGCTCTCCTGAATCATCTCCACCGCCTCCAGTTCATTCAGCTGCCACCCTGCAAACCCCTGCCGCACCTCTGCGTCCCCGACTGAAAACGGCGGCCCGGCCAGCAGTGACTGGTCATAATCCAGGGTCACCACCAAACCCTGGCAATTCGCCGGCAGCAAAGCCGTCAGCACCTGCATGTACATCGCACGCATTTGCGCCGGCAGCGCAATCAGCGCCGCCCGGTCATACAGCCCCACGCAGTCGCCGATATCCTGCGCACGCAACGCAAAGAAATCACCACACCACAGCTCCACGTCACCACTGCACCAAACCTCGAAGCCCCGGCGTTGCTGCACCTCGGCTTCAAGCCCATGCTCGCGGAAGAAATCTTCCACCGCCCGCCGCGACAGCTCCACACCCAACACGCGGTACCCCTGCCCGGCCAGCCAGACCAAATCCAGGCTTTTGCCGCACAGCGGCACCAGCACTCGGCTGCCAGGCGCCAGGCCCAGTGCCGGCCAGTGCGCCTGCAGGTACGGATTGACCTGCCCCTGATGAAAGCCGATCTGGTTATCGGCCCACCGCTTGTGCCAGAACGCTGGCTCCATGGTTGCTCCTTGTTTATCGAGTAAACCGATAGAAAACGCGTAAAACTTGCGATGGATATCGATCAGTTTCTGATCGAAGATGAGTGCATCTTAACCTTCAGGACCTTGCCATGCTGCCCAGCCTGTTCATTTCCCATGGTTCCCCCATGCTCGCCCTGCACCCGGGTGCCAGCGGGCCGGCCTTGGCCGGGCTGGCCAACAGGCTGCCACGCCCAAAGGCAATCGTGGTGGTGTCGGCGCACTGGGAGAGCCGTGAGCTGCTGGTGAGCAGCAGCGCACAGCCAGAAACCTGGCACGACTTCTACGGCTTTCCACCGGCATTGTATGCGGTGCAATACCCGGCGCGGGGCGAGCCTTCCCTGGCAGGCCAGGTCAGCGAGTTGCTGAAGGCTGCCGGGCTGCCAGCCCGGCTGGACGCTCAGCGACCCTTCGACCACGGCGCCTGGGTACCGCTGTCGCTGATGTACCCGGACGCGAGCATTCCCGTGGTGCAGGTTTCCATGCCCAGCCACATGGGGCCGGCGCTGCAGGTGAAGGTGGGCCAGGCGCTGGCAAGCTTGCGCTCCGAGGGCATCTTGCTGGTGGGTTCGGGCAGCATCACCCATAACCTTGGGGAACTGGACTGGCACGCGGGGCCGGATGTGATCGAGCCGTGGGCGCTGGCGTTCAGGGATTGGGTGGTGGAGCGGCTACAGGCTGATGACCAGGCGGCATTGCTGGATTACCGGAAGCAGGCGCCGTTTGCGGTGCGTAACCACCCCAGTGATGAGCATTTGCTGCCGCTGTTCTTTGCCCTGGGGGCTGGGGGCAAGTTTGGGGTGGTGCATCAGGGGTTTACTCTGGGGGCGCTGGGGATGGACATCTATCGGTTTGACTGAAGAATGCCGGGGGCGCTTTGCGCCCCTATCGCGGCACAAGGCCGCTCCTACAAGGGACCGCGTACCGCCATGGGCCTGTAGGAGCGGCCTTGTGCCGCGATAGGGCTGCAAAGCAGCCCCAAAATCCCACAGGCAAAAAAAATCCCCGACCTGGGCCGGGGATTTTTTTAGTGCGCCAGGATCAATCCTCGCGGTAGCGACGCAGCTTCAGCTGCTTGCCAGCCACGCGGGTGTCCTTGAGCTTGGACAGCAGCTTCTCGAGGCCGTCTTCCGGCAGCTCGACCAGGCTGAAGCTGTCGCGTACCTGGATACGGCCAATGGCGTCACGCGCCAGGCCACCTTCGTTGAGGATCGCGCCCAGCAGGTTCTTGGCAGCGATACCGTCACGGGCACCCAGGGCGGTACGGCAACGTACACGGCCTTCGGCCAGTGGCAGCGGCGCACGGCGCTCGCGGTCACCACGGTCAGGACGCTCGCCACGATCAGGACGCTCGCTACGCTCGCCACGCGGGGCACCAACGCCCGGCACCAGCGGCTGCTCACGCTCTACCGCAGCCAGGTCCAGCGCCTGGCCATTGGTGGCTTTGCGCAGCAGGGCCGAAGCCAGGGCACGCGCGCTGCAACCCAGGTCAGTGGTGAGGCGGTCGAACAGTTCGCCATGGGTGGCTTCTGCTTCGGCTACCAGCGGCGCCAGGCTCGAGGTCAGCTTCTTGATACGGGCATCCAGCACGGCCTGGGCATTCGGCAGGCGGGCTTCGGCAACTTTCTGCCCGGTCACACGCTCGATCACCTGCAGCATGCGGCGCTCACGCGGGGTGACCAGCAGCAGCGCACGGCCTTCGCGACCGGCACGGCCAGTACGGCCGATACGGTGCACGTAGGACTCCGGGTCGTACGGCATGTCAACGTTGAACACGTGAGTGATGCGCGGTACGTCCAGGCCACGGGCAGCGACGTCGGTGGCGACGACGATGTCCAGGCGGCCATCCTTGAGCGAGTCGATCACGCGCTCACGCTGGTTCTGGGCGATGTCACCGTTCAGCGCAGCAGCCTTGTAGCCTTTGGCTTCCAGCGCGGCGGCCAGGTCCAGGGTGGCTTGCTTGGTACGCACGAAGGCGATCAGCGCGTCGAACTCTTCCACTTCCAGCAGACGCAGCACAGCCGGGATCTTCTGGTCGGCGTGGACCATCAGGTGAGCCTGGTCGATCGCGGTAACGGTCTGGGTCTTGGTCTGGATCTTGACGTGCTTGGGCTCGCGCAGGTGACGTTCGGCGATCGAGCGGATCGACGACGGCAGGGTAGCGGAGAACAGTACGGTCTGACGGGTAGCCGGGATTGCGTCGAAGATCACTTCGAGGTCATCCATGAAGCCCAGCTTCAGCATCTCGTCGGCCTCGTCCAGTACCAGGTACTGCACGGTGGACAGGACTTTTTCGTCACGACGCAGGTGGTCGCACAGACGGCCTGGGGTGGCCACGACGATTTGCGCGCCGTTGCGGATTGCACGCAGCTGTGGGCCCATCGGGGCACCACCGTATACGGCAACCACGTTTACGCCCGGCATCTGCTTGGCGTAGGTTTCGAAAGCGGTAGCAACTTGCAGCGCCAACTCACGGGTTGGCGCCAGGATCAGGGCTTGCGGTTCGCGCTTGCTCACATCGATCTTGTTGAGGATCGGCAGGGCGAAGGCAGCGGTCTTGCCGGTGCCAGTCTGCGCCTGGCCGATCATGTCGTGACCGGCGAGGATGATCGGGATCGATTGTTGCTGAATGGCGGACGGCTCTTCGTAGCCGGTAGCCACAACAGCAGCAACAATGTTCGGATTAAGATCGAGAGCGGCGAAGCCGCCGGTTTCCTGGGTCATGGGTCTGCCTCTAGGTGCATCCGCAAAGACCCATGCTCCAAAGCTGCACATGCCTTGAAAGACCGTCAGGTCACCCAGGCAGCTTTGGCGGCGGGGATTTGCGAAAACGATTGAAAAAGAAAACGTGGGAAGGTCCGCCTAGCGGACGTGCAGCCGAAGCTGGACTCGGAGGATTTGCACCACCTGATTTTGCGGCCCGCTAAAAGACCGGCGCGTACTATACCCGAAATAGCGGAAGCCGTGAGGAATTTTTTCAGGGTGCAAAGCCATTACCGGGCCATCAATCAATCCACGCTGAATCGATAATTCCCAGAAGCCTCACCCGATCTGTGTGGGAGCGGCCTTGCGCCGCGAAGGGGTGCGAAGCGCCCCCAGGATTTTAGCTACGCCGCATAGATTGCCGGGGCCGCTCTGCGGCCCTATCGCGACACAAGGCCGCTCCCACAAATGACCGCGTCAGGCGTTCAAGTTGCTGGTCGAATCTCGCGGATCAACCCTTCGAGGCTATACCCCAACCGCGGCGCCAGCGCTTCGGCCCGGGCCCGCAGCCCCTCCAGGTCCAGCGTCTGCTCAAGGTCAGCCGGCACCAGCAAGATCACATTGCCCTCCTTCACCGGCAGCTCCCAGTAATGCCGGTGGTACAACCCGCGCAGCAACGCTGCGCCCAGCGGCCTGCCGTCGTCGGTGGCCCACTGGTTGATCACCAGCCAGCCACCCCGGTTCAGCTGCTGCTGGCAGTTTTCCAGAAAATTCCACGCCAGGTGCCCCACGCCCGGCCCGTGGTCGGTGTACAGGTCGACAAACAACAAGTCAGCCTTTTCTGCCGTGGGCAGCAACTCGATGGCGTCACCGATGCGCACATACAAACGAGGGTCGTCATCCAGGCCTAGGTGTTCCATGGCCAGGCGCGGTACGTCCGGGCGCAGTTCGATGGCCTCGATGTCTTCAAGCGGCAGAAACTTCATGCACGCCTGGGTCAGCGTGCCGGCACCCAGGCCGAGAAACAACGCGCTCTCCGGCTGTTCATGGCACAGCGCCCCCACCAGCATGGCGCGGGTGTAGTCGTACTCCAGCCAGCTGGGGTCGGCCGTGAACACGCAGCTCTGCTCGATGGCATCGCCGAATTCCAGAAAGCGGTAGTCGTCTACTTCATACACGCTGATGACGCCAAAAGCGTCCTCTACCCGTGCCAGTAGCCGCTCTTCCCGTTCCGCCGTCATGCTTACCACCTACCCGCGCAAAAACGCGCATTGTCCGTCAACGCCCTTGATGCAACAAGCGCAGCGCCAACTGTTACCATGGCCTATAGCCTATAACCTACAAGACCGAGCCCGAGATGAACCAACCGTGGAGCCCTGACAGCTGGCGCGCACTGCCGATCCAGCAGCAACCGACCTACCCCGATGCCGCGCACCTGCTGAAGGTCGAACAGACCCTGGCCAGCTACCCGCCGCTGGTGTTTGCGGGCGAGGCGCGCGAACTGCGCAGGCAGTTTGCCGAGGTTACCGAAGGCCGCGCCTTCCTGTTGCAAGGGGGCGACTGCGCCGAGAGCTTCGCCGAGTTCTCGGCGGCCAAAATCCGCGACACCTTCAAGGTGCTATTGCAGATGGCCATCGTCATGACCTTTGCTGCCGGCTGCCCGGTGGTCAAGGTCGGCCGCATGGCCGGGCAGTTTGCCAAACCACGCTCCTCGGGCGATGAAACCATTGGCGACATCACCCTGCCCGCCTACCGCGGCGACATCGTCAACGGCATTGGCTTCGACCCGAAAAGCCGCATCCCCGACCCGGAGCGCCTGCTGCAGGCCTACCACCAGTCCACTGCCAGCCTCAACCTGCTGCGCGCCTTCGCCCAAGGTGGGTTTGCCGACCTGCACCAGGTGCACAAGTGGAACCTGGACTTCATCGCCAACTCGGCGCTGGCCGACAAGTATCACCAACTGGCCAACCGCATCGACGAAACCCTGGCATTCATGCGTGCCTGCGGCCTGGACAGCGCGCCGCAACTGCGCGAAACCAGCTTTTTCACTGCCCACGAAGCGCTGCTGCTGAACTATGAAGAAGCCTTCGTGCGCCAGGACAGCCTGACCGGCGACTACTACGACTGCTCGGCGCACATGCTGTGGATCGGCGACCGCACCCGCCAGCTCGACGGCGCCCACGTGGAGTTTTTGCGCGGCGTGCACAACCCGATCGGGGTCAAGGTCGGCCCCAGCATGAACCCCGAAGAGCTGATCCGCCTGATCGACACACTGAACCCGGCCAACGACCCCGGGCGCCTGAACCTGATCGTGCGCATGAGCGCAAGCAAGGTGGGCGATCACCTGCCGGGGCTGATCCGCACCGTCGAGCGCGAGGGGCGCAAGGTACTGTGGAGCTCCGACCCGATGCACGGCAACACCATCAAGGCCAGCAGCGGCTACAAGACCCGCGACTTTGCGCAGATTCTGGATGAGGTGAAGCAGTTCTTCCAGGTGCACCAGGCCGAGGGCAGCCATGCTGGCGGCATTCATATCGAGATGACCGGGCAGAACGTCACCGAATGCATCGGCGGCGCCCGGCCGATCACCGAAGATGCGTTGTCTGACCGGTATCACACCCATTGTGACCCGCGGATGAATGCCGATCAGTCGCTGGAACTGGCGTTTTTGATTGCCGAGACGTTGAAGCAAGTACGGCGGTGAGGCTGGGGCGCATGTCTTGAGGTTTGTGGCGCCTGGGAGATCGAGCGCCGCCCGCGCGGCGCATCGCGAGCTGCGCTCGCTCCTACGTTTGTTTCGGGCCAGTAACGCCTTTGACAGGCGCGCGCGACCGCCTTGTCTGTACGACGCGACATTGAGCCATGCGCCAAGGCATTCGCGCGAAAATCGCACAGGAATCATTGGCCCGAAACAAACGTAGGAGCGAGCGCAGCTCGCGATGCGCCGCGCGGGCGGCGCTCGATCTCCCGGTCGCCACAAAACTCAAGCCAGGCGCCCCGCCCCACACTCACTTCCTCAGCGGATCATCCCAGAAATGCCGCTCGGCCTCTTGCTGGATATCCGCCCGGCTCAACCCCAGGTCGTGCAAGGTTGCGTCACTGAGGCTGGCCAGCTCCTGGCGCTGGCGGTAAAGCTGCAGCCAGCGCGCCGGGCGTTGCAGGGCCGCATGCCACAGGTGGTTCAGGGAAAAGGCAGGTTGCTGGATGCTGCTGACATGACCTTTCATCGTGAAGCCCTCCGTGTTGGATGGCCTCAGTCTCGCGCCGGGCTTAAGATCAATCCAACGAATGTTTCTGATGCCATGCATCTCGGAGATTGATGCAATGTCCCAGTACCAGAGCCTCGATGCGGACGTTTTGCGCACCTTCGTCGCCATTGCCGAGCAAGGCGGTTTCACCCGCGCCGGCGAAGTGGTCAACCGCACCCAGTCGGCGGTGAGCATGCAGATGAAGCGCCTGGAGGAGGACATCCTGCAGCGCCAGCTGTTCAAGCGCGACGGCCGCCAGGTACGCCTTACCGCCGAGGGCCAGGTACTGCTGGGCTATGCCCGGCGCATCCTCAAGCTGCATGGCGAGGTATTCAACACCCTGCGCATGCCGCACATGGTCGGGCTGGTGCGCATTGGCACGCCCGACGACTATGCCATGCGTTTTCTGCCGACCATTTTGTCGAGCTTTGCCCAGGCCTACCCCCTGGTGCAGGTAGAGGTGCATTGCGACTCGTCCAAACAGCTGATGCTACGCCAGGACCTGGATCTGACCATTGTCACCCGTGAGCCAGGTAACGAGATCGGCCAACTGTTGCGCCAGGAGCGCCTGGTATGGGCCGCCGCCGAAGGCTTTTGCCCGCAGGAACAGCGGCCGATGCCCGTGGCACTGTTCAATACCGACTGCTTCTGCCGGGCCTGGACATGCAATGCCCTGGAAGCACAAGGTATCGACTATCGCATTGCCTATACCAGCCCCAGCCTGGCGGCGATCTTTGCCATTGTCACGGCAGGGTTGGCAGTGACGGCGCAGCTGCAAAGCCTGATTACCGGGAACATCCGCATACTAGGTGAACAGGACGGCCTGCCGCAGCTGCCGGTGGCCAATGTGATGCTGGTACGCAGCACACAGAACCCATCGCCTATTACCGACTGCATGGCCGGTTACATCATTGAAGGGTTCAAGTAATTACCGTGTGGGAGCGGCCTTGCGTCGCGATGGGCCGCAACGCGGCCCCACATTCTCACAGTTCAAACCCCAGCATCACCGCACACACCACCAAAAACACACAGAACATCGCCCGCAATACCTTCTCCGGCAACGCATGGGCCAGCTTCACCCCCCAGCTGATGCTGAGCAAGCCGCCCACCGCCAGCGGAATCCCCACGCCCCAGTCAACACTGTGGTGCACGCCATAGGTCACCAACGTCACCAAGGTACTCGGCGCAGCCAGCGCCAGCGAAAGCCCCTGCGCCACCACCTGGGTGGTACCGAACACACTGGTCAGGATCGGCGTGGCCACCACCGCCCCGCCCACTCCGAACAAGCCGCCCATGGTACCGGCAAAGCTGCCCAGCACGCCCAGCCATGGCCAGGCATGACGCAGCTCGGCACTGGGCGGCGACACTTTCATGAACATCCGCGCCACATTCCACACCGCCAAGGCCACCAGAAAGCCGACAAAGCCCAAGCGCATGGAGTGCGCATCCAGCCCCACGGCCCAGATCGACCCCAGCCAGGCGAACAGGAAACTGCACGCCGACAACGGCAAGGCATGGCGCAATTCGATGCGGTTGCGCTGGTGATAGCGCCATAACGCCAGCAGCACGTTCGGCACCACCATTACCAACGCCGTACCCTGCGCCAACTGCTGGTCCAGGCCAAACAGCACACCCAGCGCGGGAATCGCGATCAGCCCGCCACCAATGCCGAACAAGCCCCCCATGGTGCCCAGGGCAGCGCCCAGCACGATATACAACAACCACTCAATCATCAGGGCCTCGTTCGCCTGTACAGATAATGCGAGCATGCTAACGGCTGGGTGCTGGCGGGGAAACGCACAGCAGCGCACAATGGCTGTGCGTTTTTCGCAAAACCAAGGCAGCCATGAGCCCCGATACCCTCACCGACCAGTTGAGCCTGTTCCTCGATGTGCTGGAGACCGGCAGTTTTTCCGCCGCCGCCCGGCGCCATCCGCTGACCCCGTCCGCGGTGGCCCGGCGCATCGATAACCTGGAAAATGCCGTCGGCAGCCGCCTGTTCACCCGCAGCACCCACGCGGTGCGCGCCACACCCGCCGGCAATGCCTTTGCCGAACGGGCCAGGCGCATCATCGAGGAGCTGCGCCTGGCCCGGGCAGAGGCGGTATCGCTGAGCAACGCCCCTGAAGGCCTGATCCGCATCGACGCGCCCGCCGCGTTCGGCCGTCGCCACCTGGCCCCGGCCATCGCCGACTTCCTGGTGGCCTACCCAGGCCTGGACGTGCAACTGCGCCTGATCGACAGCTTCGTCGACCTGCATGGCAGCCACTTGGGCGAAGTCGACCTGGTGCTGCGCGCCGGCCCCTTGGCCGACACCCGGCTGGTTGCCACGCCACTGGCCTACATGGTGCGCATCGCCTGCGCCAGCCCGGCCTACCTGGCCAGCCGCGGTGTGCCCACATGCCCCAGCGAACTGCCCGGGCACGATGGCCTGGACTGGGACGGCCTGGCACCGCCGTTCGCCTGGCGCTTCAACGTGGCCGGGCAAACCCGCCTGTACCGCCCCGCGCGCATGCGCATGGCCGCCAACAATGCCGAAACCCTGTTGTTCGGCGCCCTCGCCGGCTTAGGTGTTGCCCACCTGCCCACCTGGCTGATCAGCGAATACCTGCTGCGTGGCGAGTTGATGCCGCTGTTTTGCGACGGCGGCCTGCCGGAAGCCGAGACCAGCGGCATTTACGCACTACGCCTGGAACATGAAACGAACTCTCGCAGCCGTTTGCTGCTCGAATTCCTCAAGAGCCGCTTCAGCCCGATTCCACCCTGGGACCTGGCCCTGCGCAGTGAACTGCGTGAGTGATGTGCGCACTAACGATCAGCGTGCCAGAATTTCCCATTGATTACTTTCAAGGACCTGCATGAACGCCGACACCCAAGCCTCCTGTGACGAGCTGCTGCTGGACAACCAGGTCTGTTTCGCCCTGCACTCCACCTCGTTGCTGATGACCAAAGTCTACAAACCGCTGCTGCAGGCCCTGGGCCTGACCTATCCGCAGTACCTGGCCATGCTGGTGCTGTGGGAGCGCGACGACCTGACCGTGGGCGAAATCAGCCAGCACCTGCTGACCGACCCGGGCTCGCTCACGCCACTGCTCAAGCGCCTGGAAAGCGAAGGCCTGCTGCAGCGTAACCGCAGCCGGGAAGACGAACGGGTGGTGATGGTGCAACTGACCGACAAGGGCCGCGCCCTGCAACAGCAAGCCAAAGCAGTGCCGCAGTGCATCCTCAAGGCCAGCGGGCGCAGCCTGGAGCAGTTGCAGCAGCTGCAGGCCGACCTGCTGAACCTGCGCGAGAACCTGCAGAAAAACCTCTGACAGCTATGCTGTGCAATGGCCGTTCGGACGAGCGGTGATGATTTATCTTGCGCACTAATTAATTGCGCGCTAATTTAAATCCCACACCAACCCGCGCCCTCCTTCAACCGGGAGCGCACAGCACATTAGCGAGGCTCAAGATGCAAAAGGTCACTCCGCTGTACATCGCAGAAGCTACCTCCACCGGTGGGCGCGACGGCAAATCCAAGTCCAGCGACGGCAAGCTGGTCGTCAGCCTGAGCACCCCCAAGGAACTGGGCGGCGCTGGCGGTGACGGCACCAACCCCGAGCAACTGTTCGCCGCCGGTTACTCGGCGTGCTTCATCGGCGCCCTCAAATTTGTAGCCGGGCAAGAGAAGAAAGCCCTGCCGGCCGATGCCTCGATCACCGCCAAGGTGGGCATTGGCCAGATCCCGGGCGGTTTCGGCCTGGACATCGACCTGCACATCAACCTGCCGGGCCTGGCCCAGGCCGATGCCGAAGGGCTGGTGGAAAAGGCGCATCAGGTGTGCCCTTACTCCAATGCCACACGCGGCAATGTGGATGTACGGCTGCATGTGAGCGTCTAAGGCGGTAAATCTGATGGCTTGCGCGATTCTCTGTAGGAGCAGCCTTGTGCTGCGAAGAGGCCGGTAGGGCTAAAGATCACCTTCGGCTGCAATGGCCTCTTCGCAGCACAAG
>NZ_JBLZWV010000056.1:0-12960 GCF_056098905.1 Pseudomonas sp. TSO6
GGCCGGTAAGGCTAAAGATTATCTTCGGCTGCAATGGCCTCTTCGCAGCACAAGGCTGCTCCTACAGGGTGCTGAGTTAGCCATGGGTCATAGCCCGTCGGAGCAAGCATCGAGAACTGGCGAAAACACAGGCACAAAAAACCCGGCCGAGGCCGGGTTTTTTGTGCACATTGCAAGAAGAATTACTTCTTGGCACGGCCTTTGTACGAACCGCCTTCGCGGGTATCGATTTCGATCAGGTCGTCGATTTCGATGAAGTCAGCAACGCTGAGTTCAGTACCGTTTGCCAGCTTGGCAGGCTTCATGACTTTGCCCGAAGTGTCGCCACGAGCCGAACCTTCGGTGTAGGCAACCTTACGCACGATGGTGGTCGGCAGCTCTACCGATACCAGACGGTCTTCGAAGAACACAGCTTCGCAGATGTCTTCCATGCCTTCTTCGATGAACGGCAGAACGGCCTCGATGTCTTCGGCGTTCAGCTCGTACATGGTGTAGTCGGTGGTGTCCATGAAGGTGTATGTGTCACCGCTGATGAACGACAGGGTCGCTTCTTTGCGATCCAGGATCACGTCGTCCAGCTTGTCGTCCGCACCGTATACGGTTTCGGTCTTGTAGCCGGTCAGCAGGTTCTTCAGCTTGGTCTTCATGATCGCGCTGTTACGGCCCGACTTGGTGAACTCAGCTTTTTGAACCAGCCACGGGTCGTTGTCGATCCGCAGGACGGTACCGGGTTTCAGCTCTTTACCAGTTTTCATTACGAAGTATCCGAATCTGGATGGATTTATAAAAATCGAGGCCGCGTATCATAGCGAATTTCGGTAAAAGTGTACTAGCGCTGTGGCAAGGTCCAGCTGAGCGGCCTGTCGAACCGCCCACAGCCGGGCATGCTGTTGCAGTTCTGGCCAGTGCTCGCGGGCTGCCTGCCACGCCTGGCCCATGTCACGGTCCATGTTCCAGGCACGCCAAAGGCCGAGCAGGGCAGCATCGGCTTCATCTGACAGGCCGCGTCGATAATGCGCCAGAAACGCTTCGAGCTTTTCCCAGTGGGCGTTCTCGTCCTGCACATAGATGTGCCACAGCATCGGCTGCCCGGCCCACTGCGCACGCAAGAACGAGTCCTCGCCGCGCACCGCGTTGAAGTCGCAACTCCACAACAGCCGGTCGAAGTCGTCCTGGCTGACGAAAGGCAGCACCTGCACGGTCAGCGCCCCGCGCTTGCGCACACTGCCCACTGGCAGCAGCGCCTCGCCAAGCCACTGGCTCAGCCCCGCGACGATGCGCCCTTGCGGCACCAGCAGGTGGCAAGGTTGCGCGCCTGTGGCCAAGGCATCGAGCCAAGTGGCCAATTGCGGGTTTTCGTAGGCAAACAGCGAGAGCAGCAAGGCCCCCTGCTCGGGCTCTACACCAAGCCCCTGCAGAAACGACTGGCGTGCCTCGGCCGATTGCTGGAACGCGCCGCGCCGCGCCAGCAGCGAGCCCTCGCGCAGCAGCCCGCCGGTTTTCTCGGTAAAGCCGGGGAAGAAAAACACCTTGCGCAGGCCGTTGGGCTGCGGCGAAGGCAAGCCATGGCAGCCCTCCACCCAGTCCTCGGCGCTGAGGTATTCAAGGTTCAGCCACAGCGGCGGCGTGGCGCGGGCACGCATTGCCTCTACGTAAGCCGCCGGCAACTGGCACGCGAAGGCACCGATCACCACATCCGCCGGTGCCACCGGCAGCCAGGCCGCCGGCCACTGACGCACATCCACACCGTGCTGCCACTGCTGCGCAGCGCTGGCATCCGCCCCTGGGCACATGGGCGTGAATGCCTGCAGGTCGTCTACCCACAGGCGTACCGCCAAGCCATGCTCAGCCACCAGTTGCCGGGCCAGGCGCCAGGTCACACCGATATCGCCGTAGTTGTCGACGACACTGCAGAAAATGTCCCAGGTGGCTTTCATGCGCCCCTCCCGTTCTGGTGCAAAAACCGCGAATTCTGCGGATAAATTGTCGCCGACAAAAGCACCCGCACGGAAAAATGCCCAAGCGCATGCGACAATGCACCCGACCTACCCTGCCAGGAGGCTGCCATGGCCCGCCACCGTGAACTGAAAATCACCCTCAAGCCGCTGCCGTTGATTGTATGCGTTGCCTTTGGCCTGTGGCTGGGCGCCGTGGCCATTGCCGCGAGCCTGTGGCTGGCGCTGCAACTGTGGCCCCAGCAGGTGCAGCCGCTGGCCCAGGCCGTGGCCCCCAGCGTGTACCGGCCTGCCGCCCCCTCGGCGCCAGCCCCGGCACAAGACGCCCAAGCCGAGATGTTCGAGCACTACAAGGACATGCTGCGCAAACAGGAACTGCAACAGGCCGCCGAGGCCGCCCAGGGCAACCCGCGCAACCTCAACAGCCCCAAATGCCAGTTCTGGATGCAGCAGAACCGTACCGCCCCCACCGACAAAAGCCAGGCCAATGTGCTGGAGTTCTGCTACTGACCATGGACAAGACCCGCCTGCTGGCGCAGATCGTCGCCACCCTCGAGCATGACCTCGACGTGCTGACCCGTGCGGCGCAAAGCGCCTACGAAACTGCCACCGCCGAAGAGAACATTGCCGAGAACAAGTACGACACCCTGGGCCTGGAAGCTTCGTACCTGGCCACCGGCCAGGCCCGCCGCAGCGCCGAAATCCGCCAGGCGCTGCTGATCTACCAGCAATTGCTGCTGCGCGACCATGACCCGGCGCGTGGGGTGCAGATCAGCAACCTGGTGACCCTGGAAGATGAAGCTGGCGGGCAGCGCCGGTTGTTCCTCGGGCCTGAGGCGGCGGGGTTGAAGATTGGCGAGGGAGATGAGTTGGTGACCGTGATCACCCCGCGCTCACCGCTGGGGCAGCAATTGATGGGCAAGCGGGTGGATGATGAGGTGAGCCTGGGGGCGCAGGCATTGCTCATTACCGGTATTGCCTGATCGGGCCCTATCGCCGGCAAGCCAGCTCCTACAGGATTACCACAGGCCTGAATACTGTGGGGTCCCTGTGGGAGCTGGCTTGCCGGCGATAGGGCCCGGTCAGGCAATACACACCTAAAGGGTTTGCAAGGCATCGAACCGCCCCGCCAACCCCTGTTCGGCAAACTGCTCCACCACAAAATCGATAAACGCCCGGGTCTTACCCGGCATCAGCTTGTGCTCGGCAAAATACAGGCTGATATGCCCGTCATCCACGTACCAGTCCGGCAACACTCGCCGCAGCCGACCACCCCGCAAGTAAGGCACGGCAAACGGCAGGCTCACCAGGGCAATCCCCAGCCCCTGCTCGGCCACCGCGCAAGCCGCGTCCGAATCGCTCATGGTCATCGCCTGGCGCAGTTGCATCGGCTGTTGCACCTGCCAGCGGCTGGTCAATGGCCACGAGCGCACCCGCCCGGTCTGCGGTGAGCGGATCAGGATGCCATCGTGCCGCTGCAGCACCTGGGGGTCGTCAATCGGCGCGTGCCGCTGCAGGTAGGCCGGTGCTGCCACCAGCACCCGGTGGGCCGGGGTCAGCTTGCGCGCAACCACCCCCGGCGGCAGATCGAAACCACCGCCAATCGCTGCATCGAAGCCTTGGCCGATCAGGTCGACCTGGCGGTTGTCGAAATGCCAATCCGGGGTGATGGCCGGGTAGCGGCGCAAGAACTCGCCCAGCAAAGGCAACACATACAAACGCCCGAACACCGTGCCCATGCTCACCCGCAACAGCCCGGCTGGCTGGCCTTCGGCGCTGGCCAGGTTGGCCACGGCGTACTGGATAGTGCGGAAGCTGTCGCCGACCTCGCCAAGAAAACGCTGCCCCGCCTCCGTCAGGCTCAGCTTGCGGGTACTACGCTGGAACAACCGCACGCCCAGGCGCGCCTCCAGCTGGGCCACATGCTTGCCCACGGCGGCGGGCGTAATGCTCAGGCGCCTGGCAGCCTCGGCAAAACTGCCAACTTCGGCACTGCGGATGAAGCATTCCAACGCGTTGAACGATTCCACGGCCATGATTAGCAACCAAAGGTTTACTCTGCTGATAGTGATTGCCATCTTATCAGCAGGTAATCAAGCGCCGATACTTTGCCCATCCAAGGCATTTCGGCCTGGCTTCCAGCAGGAGATCAGCATGTCCAAGCAACTTTCACTCGAAGGCAAAGTGGCCCTGGTTCAGGGCGGTTCCCGCGGCATAGGCGCAGCCATCGTGCGGCGCCTGGCCCGCGAAGGTGCGCAGGTGGCCTTCACCTATGTCAGCTCCGCAGGCCCGGCAGAAGAGCTGGCCCGCGAAATTACCGAAAACGGTGGCAAAGCCCTGGCCCTGCGGGCCGACAGCGCCGACGCAGCCGCCGTACAACTGGCAGTGGATGACGCCGTGAAGGCCTTCGGCAGGCTGGATATCCTGGTCAACAACGCCGGCGTGCTGACGGTGGCACCGGTGACCGAATTCGACCTGGCCGACTTCGACCGCATGCTGGCGGTGAACGTGCGCAGCGTGTTTGTCGCCAGCCAGGCCGCAGCGCGCTACATGGGCCAGGGCGGGCGCATCATCAATATTGGCAGTACCAACGCCGAGCGCATGCCCTTTGCCGGTGGAGCGCCTTACGCCATGAGCAAGTCGGCGCTGGTTGGCCTGACCCGTGGCATGGCGCGTGACCTGGGGCCACAGGGCATTACCGTGAACAACGTACAGCCGGGGCCGGTGGACACCGACATGAACCCCGCCAGCGGCGAGTTTGCCGAGAGCCTGATCCCGTTGATGGCGATCGGGCGGTATGGCGAGCCGGAAGAGATCGCCAGCTTTGTGGCGTACCTGGCGGGGCCGGAGGCGGGGTATATCACCGGGGCAAGTCTGACCATTGATGGTGGGTTTGCAGCTTGATTTGATGGTTGCCTGTTCTGGCCCCATCGCCGGCAAGCCAGCTCCTACAGGATCACCACAGGCCCTGAACCTGTGGGGGGCCTGTAGGAGCTGGCTTGCCGGCGATGGGGCCAGACCAGGCTCAATCATTGCAGCCCAGATGCTGCTCCATCACCTCCAGAAACGCCCGGGCAGCCGGCGTAGGGCTGGAGGACCACACGGCATACAGGTGCCGCACCGGCGCATCTACCAACCGCGTCAGTGCCACACCGTCGAAACCCTGGGCCACCCGCTCCGGCACCAGGCCCACCGCCATGCCCCGCTGCACAAACTTTTCCACCAGGCGCACATGCCCGATCTCGAACTGCACCCGATGCTGCAACCCTGCGGCCTGAAACGCCTCATCCGTCTGCCGTCGCGCACCGGTGCCTTCGGGGAAGTCCACCAGCACTTCATCCGCCAGGTCGGCCAGTGCCAGCTGCCCGCGGCCGGCCAGCCGGTGATCAATCGGCAACAACGCCACCAGTTCTTCCCGGGCCAGCAAGCGATGCTGCACACCCTGCACCACCTCGCCCTGCCACAGGCCAATGAAGCCAACGTCCAGGCGCCGCTCGACCACATCGGCAACCAGCAATTCGCTCTTGGCGGTGATCCAGCGCACATCCACATCGGGGAATCGACCGTGGAACACTGCCAACAGGTCTACCAGGTCCAGCGCCGTGAGCGAGCTGATTTCACCAATCGCCAGCCGCCCACGCACCTGCCCGCAGGCCGCGGCCACGTCATCAGCAATGCGCCGGGCAGCCTCCACCGCTGGCCGGGCGCTGAGCACAAAGGCCTCGCCGGCAGGCGTCAGGCGCACCCGCCGCGAACTACGCTCGAACAGGCTTACGCCCAGTTGCGCCTCCAGCCGCGCCACCTGGTGGCTGAGCGCCGACTGCACCACATGGCAACGCTCGGCCGCACGGGTAAAACTGCCGGTATCGGCCACGGCGAGGGCGTATTCGAGCTGCTTGAGGTTCATCGATCTATCTGCTTTCAAGATGGATAAGTTGAAAACTATACATTGGTGTCATGCCTGACACTTCCTGATAATCGCCCCACTTACTACTGCCCGCCACGAGAACCGCATGAACGCCCCCACTCTCAGCCGCGCCCTGATCCTGCTGATGGCCACCGCCACCGGCCTGGCCGTGGCCAGCAACTACTACGCCCAACCACTGCTGCACAGCATCGCCCAGCAGTTCGGGCTGAGCACTGCCAGCGCCGGCAGCATCGTCATCGCCGCGCAGCTCAGTTATGGCGCCGGCCTGTTGCTGCTGGCGCCACTGGGTGACCTGTTCGAGCAGCGCCGGCTGATCACCGTGATGACCGCCATTGCTACCCTAGGCCTGGTGATCAGTGCCTGTGCGCCGAGCCTGCCCTGGCTGCTCCTCGGCACGGCGCTGACCGGGTTGTTCTCGGTGGTGGCGCAGATCCTCGTGCCCATGGCCGCGGCCCTCAGCGAGCCGCATCAGCGTGGGCGCGCAGTCGGCACGCTGATGAGCGGCCTGCTGCTGGGCATCCTGCTGGCACGTACCGCTGCCGGTTTCATGGCCGAGCTGGGCGGCTGGCGCAGCATCTATGTGCTAGCCGCTGTGCTGATGGCGATCACCGCCGTGGCGCTGTACCGCAGCCTGCCGCAGCACCACAGCCATGCCGGGCTGAAGTACCCGGCGCTGATAGGCTCGGTGTTCCGGCTGTTTATTGAAGAACCGGTGCTGCGCCTGCGCTCGCTGCTCGGCCTGCTGGCGTTCAGCCTGTTCGCCCTGTTCTGGACGCCCCTGGCGTTCCTGCTGACCAAGGGCCCGTACCATTATTCGGATGCGGCGATCGGCCTGTTCGGCCTGGCCGGTGCGGCCGGTGCGCTGTCGGCCAACTGGGCCGGGCGCCTGGCCGACCGCGGCAAGGGCGCGCTGGGTACTACCGTGGGCCTGGTGGTGTTGCTGCTGTCGTGGGTGCCGCTGGGCTTTGCCGAGCACTCGTTGCTGGCCCTGCTACTGGGTGTGCTGATGCTCGACCTGGCGGTGCAACTGGTGCACGTGAGCAACCAGAACGCGGTGATCGCCCTGCGCCCCGAGGCACGCACGCGGCTGAACGCCGGGTACATCACCTGCTACTTCATTGGCGGGGCGCTGGGGTCGTTGCTGGGCACGCAATTGTTCCAGCACCAGGGCTGGATGGGCATTGTGGTGGCGGGCCTGGTGATTGGCGGGCTGGCGTTGCTGGTGTGGCTTGTATCTGCCCGCAAAACCACCGTGTAACCCCTGTGCGCGGCAATGCACCACACTACCCTCCGTCGCATGGTCGTTGACTTGCCTGCCCGTGCAGCGCTCATTAGGCGCTGGTCAATGCCCTTTCCCGACAGGACGACGTTATGACAAGACTCACGGTGCAATCCGGCGATTTCTTGCAAGGTGAAGGCGAGTATCGCAATGGATCGCTCACACTCAAGACCCCGCGCAGCCCATCCCCGGGTGAGCGGATTTCCCTGGCCCGCATCAGCGACCTCAGGCTGGCCAGCCTGGAAACCAACCGCAGCCTGGGCAGCGCCCTGGGCTGGGGCGTCGCCGGGGCCCTGGTAGCCGGGCCGGTGGGGCTGCTTGCCGGGCTGTGGCTAGGCGGCAAGGAGCAAGAAGCCACCTTCCTGGCCACCTTCAAGGATGGGCGCAAGCTCATGGCCATTACCGACGGCAAAACCTGGTCGAAGATCGATGACAGCTGGCGCCAGCACAAGCGCCCCGCCAACCAGGGCTGAATATAGCGGGGCCTGGATCGTTTTATGCTGAAGGCGGCTGCTAAGATGCCGCCTTTTTCATGGCCTGTGCCCATCCAGGAGCCCCGCATGCCCCCGTGTCACCCCCGCCTGCCCCTGAGCCTGCTCAGCCTGGGCCTGGCCCTGCATTGCCCCCCTGTGCTCGCCGAAGACAGCGTGTTGCTGGCCCCACTGCAGGTGTCCGACACCTATGCCAATGACGGCTACCAGGCTCGCCAGGCAGCGGTGGGCAGCTTCCAGCCCGCGCCCTTGCTTGATACCCCTGCCGCCATCAGCGTGTTCAGCCAGCAACTGCTGGAAGACCGCCAGGTGCGCAAGCTCAGCGAAGTGCTGCAAAGCGATGCCTCGGTTGGCGAAAGCTACGCCCCCATCGGCTACTACGAAAACTTCAACGTCCGAGGCTTCGAGCTGAATGCCGCCAGCAGCTACCGCATCAACGGCCAGACCATCGCCGGCGAGCAGAACGTGGCCCTGGAGAACAAGCAGCAGGTAGAGCTGCTAAAGGGCTTGTCGGGGCTGCAAAGCGGTGTGTCGGAGCCGGGCGGCCTGATCAACTACGTAACCAAGCGCGCCGAGGATGTGCGCAGCGTGACGGTGTCGACCAGCGAACAAGGCGAACGCTACCTGGCCACCGACCTGGGCGGCTGGTTTGGCAGCGAAAAACAGTTCGGCCTGCGCGCCAACCTCGCCCATGAAGACATCCGCTCCTACGTCGACCACGCAGATGGCAAACGCGACTTCGCTTCGCTGGCATTCGACTGGCAGATCAGCCCGGATGCCACCCTGCAGCTGGATGCCGAATACCAGCACCGCGAGCAGCGCTCGGTGCCGGGTTATCAACTGCTGGGTGGCACCGAAGTGCCCCACGGCATCGACCCGGACGACCGCCTGGCTTACCAGGATTGGGCAAAGCCTGTGCAAAACGACTCGCTGAACCTGGGCGGGCGCTTCGAGTATCGCTTCAACGAGGCCTGGACCGGCACCTTGAGTGCCTCGCGCAGCAAGGTGGTGATCGACGATTACAGCGCGTTTGCCTGGGGTTCGAGCGAAGGCGCGTTCTTTGGCAGCAACGGCGACTACGACATCTACGACTTCCGCAGCCCCGACGACACCCGCCGCACCGATGAAGCACAGGCCATGCTCAACGGGCACTTCGATGCGCTGGGCGTGGAGCATGAACTGACCGTGGGCACCAGTGCGCAGCGGCGCACGCTGGATCAACGGCCGTACTACAACGAGTGGCTTGGTACCGGCAACATCTACACCGGCGCCCCCGCCTTCGACCCGTCCGACAAAGCTGTCGGCGCCAGCGAACGCCGGCTGGACAGCCGCCAGTACGGCCTGTTCGTCAGCGACCGCATCAGCTTCAACGAACAGTGGCAGACCGTGCTGGGCGCCCGTGAAGTGCGCCTGGATGAAAAGACCTGGGACGAGAACGGTGTTGCCGGGCGCCATACCCGCCAATACGAGTTGCTGCCCACTGCTGCACTTATCTACAAGCCGCAGCCAGACACCACGCTATACGCAAGCTACGCCAAGGGCCTTTCTGCCGGCGGCACGGCACCCTGGTTTGCCAGCAACGCCGCCGAAATCCTCGCGCCCACCACCTCACACCAACTGGAACTTGGCCTCAAGCACGACTGGCAAGGGGTGAGCTTCAGCGCCGCGCTGTTCCAGATCCGCCAGGCCTACCAGTACGCACGCCCGGACGGTGCTGGCAACTTCACCTACGTACAGCAGGGTCAGCAGAAAAACACCGGCCTGGAGCTGGGCGCCAGCGGCTGGGTGAGCCAGAACCTGCAAGTGCAGGCCAGCGCCGCAGCCATTCGTGCGCGGGTGAAAAACAGCGGTACCGATGCCTATGAAGGCCATCAGGCAATCAATGTGCCCAGGTTCCGGGCAGCACTGCACGCGCAATACTCGCTGCCGGTACCGGGCTTGGCACTGCTGGGCGGGGCGCGGTACAGCGCCAGCAAGTATGCGAGCCAGGCGGGGAACGTGGAGGTTGGCGGGTATACCGTGTTCGATGTGGGTAGCCGGTATCAGACGCGCATTGGCGGATATGACACGGTGCTGCGCCTGACCGTGGATAACGTGTTCGACAAACGCTACTGGCGCGATGTGGGGGACTACCTGGGGGATAACTATCTGTTCCAAGGCGCGCCGCGTACCGCTCGGCTTTCGGCTTCGGTCAACTTTTAAGATCTTGGGGCTGCAAAGCAGCCCCAACAGCCCAAAAACAAAAAGCCCCCGGGCTTTTCAGCGCGGGGGCTCTTCGTAGAATGTGGCGGTGAAGAAGGGATTTGAACCCTTGATACGATTTCTCGTATACACACTTTCCAGGCGTGCTCCTTCGACCACTCGGACACTTCACCGTTTCTCTTCAAGCCTTGCGGCCCGTCGAGGTGCGCTAATTTAGTGAAAGACATCCCCTTTGGCAAGCACTTTTTTCAAATTTTTCATGTATTTGCATTTGGACCGCGGTGAACACTGACCGACCAGTCAGCCTTGCTGCTTTACCTGGCCTCTGGCGCTGGGTAACGTCGTCGCCACGCCAACAAAAGGACTCTGCCATGAGCGAGCTGATTACCTACCACGCCGAAGACGGCATCGCCACCCTGACCCTGAACAACGGCAAGGTCAACGCCATCTCGCCAGACGTCATCACCGCCTTCAACGCCGCACTCGACCGCGCGATCGAAGACCGTGCAGTGGTGATCATCACCGGGCAGCCAGGCATCCTGTCGGGTGGTTACGACCTCAAGGTGATGACCAGCGGCCCGAAAGAGGCCATCGGCCTGGTCACTGCCGGCTCCACCCTCGCCCGCCGCCTGCTGTCGCACCCGTTCCCGGTGGTGGTTGCCTGCCCGGGCAATGCCGTGGCCAAGGGTGCCTTCCTGCTGCTATCGGCCGATTACCGCATTGGCGTCGAAGGCCCGTACAAGGTGTGCCTGAACGAAGTGCAGATCGGCATGACCATGCACCATGCCGGTATCGAACTGGCCCGCGACCGCCTGCGCCGCTCAGCCTTCCACCGCTCGGTGATCAACGCCGAGGTGTTCGACCCGCACGCGGCGGTCGATGCCGGCTTCCTCGACAAGGTGGTGCCTGCCGAGCAGCTGCAAGAAGCGGCACTGACGGCGGCGCGTGAATTGAAGAAGCTGAACATGCTGGCGCACAAGAACACCAAGCTGAAAGTACGCAAAGGCCTGCTGGAGGCGCTGGACAAGGCGATCGAGCTGGACCAGCACCATATGGGCTAGGCGCACCGGCCTCTTCGCGGGCACGCCCGCTCCCACACGAAAACCACAATCTTCAGGCATGTGGTAATCCTGTGGGAGCGGGCGTGCCCGCGAAAGGGCCGGCCCAGACCTACACCAAGGTTTGCCCGAATCAGTGCACACCCGTACACTCCGGCGACCGTCTGGTGTGAGTCGTACGATGCTTTATTCCTTGCGCATGCTTCTGCTGGCGCTGCATTTCCTTGTGGTTGGCGTCGTGGGCCTGGTCATTGGCCTGTGCCGCCCTTTCAACCCCGACAACAGCCGGGTATTCGCCCACCTCTACAGCCGGCCGGCCACCTGGCTAATGCGCATCAAGGTCAAGGCCGAGGTTGGCCCGCTGTGGGACCAGCCCCCCGGTTGCGTGATCATCGCCAACCACCAATCCAACTACGACCTGTTCGTGGTGGGCCAAGCGGTGCCACGACGCACCGTGGCCATCGGCAAGAAGAGCCTGGGCTGGGTGCCGTTGTTCGGCCAGCTGTTCTGGCTGGGCGGCAACGTGCTGATCGACCGCAAGAACAGCTACCAGGCCCGCAAGGCGCTGCAGGAAACCACCCGCGTGCTGCAGGATGACACCTCGATCTGGGTATTCCCCGAAGGCACCCGTAACCCTGGCGAACACTTGCTGCCCTTCAAGAAAGGCGCGTTCCACATGGCCATCGAGGCAGGTGTGCCGATTGTGCCGGTGTGCGTCAGCCGCTACACCACGCGCATGAACCTGAACAGCTGGCGCCAGCGCACGGTAGTAGTGCGCTCACTGCCGCCCATCGCCACCGCCGGCATGACCCAAAAGGACATTCCGGCGCTGATCGAGCAGTGCCGGGTGCAGATGCAGCAATGCATCGACCGCATGGAACACGAGCTGGCCTGAAGCGGGTTGCTCTTGGGCCGGGTACGGCCCAAGCTGTACCCCGTGTTCAACCGGAATAAGCGGGCAACCATGGGTCGAGTCGTGGCATCGGCGGTGTACAGCGCCGGCAGAAAGGTCACCAACATCAGCATCGACGAAGGCAGCGAGTGGGCGCGCAAGCCGGGGCACTTTGTGTGGATCGGCCTGGAAGAGCCCAACGCCGAGGAGCTGGCCAACCTGCAATGCCAGTTCAACCTGCACGAACTGGCCATCGAAGACGCCCTGGAAAAGCACAGCCGGCCCAAGCTGGAAACCTTCGGCGACGCGCTGTTCATCGTCACCTATTCGCCAGTGCGCCACGAAGGCAAGCTGGAGTTCATCGAAACCCATATCTTTGCCGGCAACGGTTACATAATCACCTGCCGAAATGGCCACTCCAAGTCCTACGCCCTGGTGCGCCAGCGCTGCGAGGCCCGGCCGCTGCTGCTGGAGCACGGTGAAGACTTTGTGCTGTACGCCCTGCTCGACTTCGTCACCGAGAACTACCAGCCGGTCAGCGAGGCCATTCATGGCGAGATCGAAGAGCTGGAACAAAGCGTGCTCGGCGGTTCGTTGCAGGAAGACGACATCCGCCGCCTGCACAGCCTGCGTCGCGACATCCTGCGCCTGCGCCGCTATGTGGCGCCGATGGTGGAAGTGAGCGAGGAGTTGCAGCGCCTGAGCTTCCCGTTTATCGACAAGAACATGCGCCCGTATTTTCGTGATGTGCAGATCCACGTGACACGGCAGATGGAAGACCTGGCCGGCATCCGTGACATCGCCAGCCAGACCATAGAGATCGGCATGCTGCTGGAGTCGTCACGGCAGAGCATCGTGCAACGCAAGTTCGCGGCCTGGGCGGCGATCCTGGCGTTCCCTACGGCGATTGCCGGGATTTACGGCATGAACTTTCAGAACATGCCGGAGCTGGGGTGGCACTATGGGTATTTCGGGGTACTGGGGGTAATCGTGCTGGGGTGTACGGGGTTGTTTGCCAGCTTCAAGAAGTCTGGCTGGCTCTGAAATTACTGGGGCCGCTTTGCGGCCCAATCGCCGGCAAGCCAGCTCCCACAAGGGCTCCACAGGCCTCCCAGGCAGTGCAATCCTGTGGGAGCTGGCTTGCCGGCGATTGGG
>NZ_JBLZWV010000057.1:0-27411 GCF_056098905.1 Pseudomonas sp. TSO6
CACAGGCCTCCCAGGCAGTGCAATCCTGTGGGAGCTGGCTTGCCGGCCATTGGGCTGCAAGGCATCCCCCACAAGGGCGCCACAGGCCTCCCAGGCAGTGCAATCCTGTGGGAGCTGGCTTGCCGGCCATTGGGCTGCAAGGCATCCCCCACAAGGGCGCCACAGGCCTCCCAGGCAGTGCAATCCTGTGGGAGCTGGCTTGCCGGCCATTGGGCTGCAAGGCATCCCCCACAAGGGCGCCACAGGCCTCCCAGGCAGTGCAATCCTGTGGGAGCTGGCTTGCCGGCCATTGGGCTGCAAGGCATCCCCCACAAGGGCGCCACAGGCCTCCCAGGCAGTGCAATCCTGTGGGAGCTGGCTTGCCGGCCATTGGGCTGCAAGGCATCCCCCACAAGGGCGCCACAGGCCTCCCAGGCAGTGCAATCCTGTGGGAGCTGGCTTGCCGGCCATTGGGCTGCAAGGCATCCCCCACAAGGGCGCCACAGGCCTCCCAGGCAGTGCAATCCTGTGGGAGCTGGCTTGCCGGCGATTGGGCTGCAAGGCAGCCCCTGCCACTACGCCGCGTTATGCTTGCTCGCCGGCTGCTGGATAAAGCGCATCATCCACTCCCCCACCAGGTCGCCTTGGTGCTCGCTGGCCAGGCTGGCCACGGCCTTGTGGTACACCTCATCCCCCAAATACTCCTGGCGGGCATCCAGCAGCGCGCGGGAATAGTCGTGCACGAACTCCGGGTGGCCCTGGAAGCACAGCACCTGGTCACGAATGTGGTACGCCGCATTCGGGCAGAAATCGCTTGAAGCAATGACCGTGGCGCCTTCCGGCAATTCGGTCACCTGGTCCTGGTGGCTGATCAGCAAGGTCAGCTCCGACACCTCCGGGTCCATCCACGGCGCATGGGCCGCCAGTGAGTAACGATGGATGCCCACGCCCCAGCCCTTGTCGGCCCGCTCGGCCTTGCCACCCAGGGTCAACGCCAGCAACTGATGGCCAAAACACACACCTAACAGCTTCTCGCCACGCTCGTACAGCTTCAGCAAGTAGGCCTTGAGTGTCTGGATCCAGGCATCGGTACCGAACGAATCGGCCTTGCTGCCCGTCACAAGGTAGGCATCAAACACTTCATTGTCGGCGGGGTAGTCGCCGTGCATCACGTTGTAGACACGAAATTCGGCGGCGATCGGCTGACGCGAGAAGAGCTGCTCGAACATCCTGCCGTAGCCCTGGTACTGCGCCGTCAACTCCGGTCGCAGGACATCGGTTTCAAGGATGCAGATGCGTAACGACATAGGGGTAGTCCTGAACGACATGGGTGGGAATCTGCTGTAGAGACTGACGCGAAAGGCACGTACAAGCAAGTAGGCTGCACTGACGAACGGTCACATTTCGTCGGTAACCGCCTGGCACTTGCGCCACTGTCTAGCCAGAGCATGCCAGCCAGATGGCACATGGCCTCATAGCGAATGGAAATCATCAGGCCAGACAATTAGAACAAAGGGTTCTCAAACATGGATCACACACACCCTACTGTTGGTTGTATATCCACTTTCAAGAGGCAGGCATTTCAGGCACCACGCGGTGCCACTGTGATCGACCCGAAGCGCGACAAGGAAGCCAACGGGTATTCAGGAATAACAACAAGAAGGCGGTCCGCCATGTTCAGACAATCGAAAATTCGCCAAGCTGGGCTCATTCTCTTTGCCACGACTTTGCTGTTGATATTGCCGAACCTGACACGTTTGTTCGGCTGACAGCGGTGGCGCCAACAGGCAGCACACAGGTAACCTGCCGGCCTTGATGGCCGGAGATTGCCCATGCGCCACTGCCTTGCCCTGGTTGCGTTGTTCCTGAGCCTGCCGCTGCCGGCGGCGCAACTGCACCTTGAACTGGGCGCCAGCGCGCGCGAGTGGAGCAGCGCCGAGTTGCTCGGCCACCCAGAGGCGCAGGATATCAGCGTCGATCAGGATGTTTCCTACAAACGCCCCATGCACTATCGGGCGGTGCCGTTGGCCACGCTGCTTGTAGGTGTGAGCCCCAGCGATCACCTGCAAGCCGTGGCACTGGATGGCTTTGCCGCCGAGATGCCCGCCGCACCGCTGCTGCAGCAAGGGCCGGCACGGGCCTGGCTGGCCGTGGAAGACCCCGACAAGCCGTGGCCCGCACTGGGCAAGGGCAAACCCAGCGCGGGGCCGTTTTATCTCGTGTGGACTGAACCCCGAGCCAGCGGCATCCGCCCGGAGCAGTGGCCATTCCAGATTTCCACCCTGCGTAAACTGGCGGCTGTCGAGACGCGGTTCCCGGCATTGCTACCCGACCCGAAGTTGCCCGCCGACAGCCCCGTGCGCCAGGGCTTTGCCTTGTTCCAGCAAAATTGCATGGCGTGCCACCGCCTGAACGGTGCCGGGGATGCGCAGATGGGGCCCGATTTGAACGTGCCGCACAACCCGACCGAGTATTTTCAACCGGGTTATCTGCGCAAATTGATTCGCGACCCGCAGAGCCTGCGGCAGTGGCCACAGGCGAAGATGCCGGGGTTTACTGAAAGCGTGCTGAGTGAGCAGGAGCTGGATGCGTTGCTGGCCTATCTGGGGCATATGGCCAAGCGCAGGCCTTGAGGGCTTCTTCGCGGCGTCACCCGCGAAGAAATGCAACAGCAAGCCTTCAGGCTGTCTGCCGTTCGTGCTTGACGCCCCACCCTTCCACCTCCCCCCCATAAGGTGTCACCAGCTGCTCAAAGGTCTCTTCAAAGTCGCCAATACCGCCATAGGTGGCGTACATGACCTTGCTCAGTTCCAGGTGCCAGGCACCGTCGCCCAGCTCTTTCACCTGGGCATTGAGCGATTCGCCCCGAAACTGCCCGGCGGCACGGCGGGCCCCTGCTTCGTCGGGGAATACGGCATAGAACTCGATGGGGTGGATCTGGGTGAAGTCGAAACCGCCTGCTTTCATCTGGCGCAGGACGTTGGTGCTGATATCGTCGTTCTGGCTGCTCATGAATCGTCCTCCTGAATAAAGCAATGGATAGACTTTCCGTGCACTACGCACCTGCCGGCAATCAATGGCCGAACAGTTCGAGCTGATGCAAGACGCGAATTGAAACGGCGCCGACCCGCAGAATAGGCGGGCACCTTTCATCATCGTAGCGCCTGAACAGGCGCCACGCAAACGTGTGGGTCAAGGCGCTTCGTGGATGCTGGTGATGGTCACCCCACTATGCTCCTTGAGCCAGCGGGCGGTCGGGGAGATGGTGCGGTCCTGGAAGTCGTTGAGGTCCAGCTCGTCCATTACCGGGAACAGCTGCGAACGGATGGCCCTTGCGGCTTCCTCTTCGCTGGGACGATGCTCAGCCCGCAGCATCATGGTGGACGGTTCGCCTTTTTGATCGGCAAAAGTGACTTCCCACTCTTTCATTGAACAAGTCCTCCCAATCCAGAGACACCAAGGTGTGATGCCTGATCAACTGACCCTGGGACTGGGAGAATGTTCAGTCTGTTGGTGCCTCATCGCGGGCCAAGCCCGCTTCCACAAGGTAATCCACTGGCCTAAAGCTCGGTGCAGCACCTGTGGGAGCGGGCGAGCCCGCGAATGGGCCGCAAAGCGGCCCCTTTTGCAGCCTTACTTCGGTGTGCCGTGTACCACACCGGCCGTGTTATCCAGCAGGCTCTTGGTCGCCGTCTGGATATACGCTTCCAGCTTTTTCAGCATTTCCGGCTGGTCCGGGCTTTCGATCAGCTCGGCCTTGAACTCGCTGCCCAGCTGGTAGCGGTACATGCGCGGGGTCATGTCCTTGGACTCGATCAGAATGCGGTCGCCCTGCACCAGGCCGACGATCTGCTCGCTGCCCGAGGGCTTGATCATGCCCATGCCCTGGTCACCCTCAGGCAGGTTGAGCAGGTCGCGCCCCCAGCACTGGTGACGGGTCTGGCCACCCAGGCGGCCCATGATGGTCGGCACGATGTCGACCTGGGTGCCCACGGTGTGATTCACCGCACCAAACTTCTCCTGAATGCCCGGGGCAATCAGCAGCAGCGGCACGTTGAAACGGCCCAGGTCCAGCTCGGTGACTTGCTGGTGGTTGCCAAAACCATGGTCGCCGACGATGACGAACAGTGTTTCCTTGAAGTAAGGCTCTTTGCGCGCCTTCTCGAAGAACTGGCCAAGCGCCCAGTCCGAATAACGCATGGCAGTGAGGTGCTCGTCCAGGCGGCCTTGCCCGGTGACCTTCTCGACCGGCAGGTCTTTGGGCAGCGCGTACGGGGTATGGTTGGACAGGGTCTGCAGCAACGCGTAGATCGGCTTCTTGCCATCGTGCTTGGCCAGTTCCTCGTTGCCGCGGTCGAACATGTCCTGGTCGGACACGCCCCAGGTCGGGTCGGAGAACACCGGGTTGACGAAGTCGTTACGGCCGATGAAGGTGGTCATGCCCTGGTTGCCGAAGAACCCGGACTGGTTATCCCAGGCAAAATCGCCGTTGTAGACGTACACGTCGTCGTAATCACGGGCGCTGAGCAGTGCCGGCAAGCCAGACAGCTTGTGGCCACCTTCCGGGGTCTGCATCAGGTATTCGAAGCCTGGCAGGTTGGGGAAGCAGGCCATGGTGGCGAACATGCCCTGGTGGGTATGGGTGCCGTTGGAGAAGAAGCGGTCGAACAGCAGGCCTTCTTTGGCCAGCTTGTCGAAGTACGGGGTGATATTGTTGGGGCTGCCCAGCGCGCCCACCGAGTGGCCGGCGAAGCTTTCCATCAGGATCACCACCACGTTCTTGATCGGCAGGGTGCGCTCAGCCGGTGGCACGAAGTCGCGGCGGATAGCAGCCTCGTCGGCATCGACCAGGGTGTCGTGGGGGGTCAGCAGCTGTTCACGCACGCTTTGCGTGGCCACGTTCTGCTCCAGCACCGGCTTCCAGATGTTGGCGCGGTCTTCGCCAAAGCGGCTCTTGGCGGCGTCGATCAGTGTCAGGGTGCCGTTCAGGCCCAGCTGGTTGACGAAGTTGGAGTCGGTGGTGAAGGCATCACCCCAGCGCATTGGCGGGCCTTGACGCAGGGTGCCACGGGCAGCGACCACGGCCACCAGCAAAATCACCATGAACACCGCCACGCGTTTGTACCACGGGGCAACGCGGTGCAGGCCATCGCCACGGGTGGCGCGGTCGATCCCTTTGAACAGCAGGCTCAGCAGCCAGGTGCCGAAGGCCCAGGCCAGCAGGTAGCGCACCACCGGGAAACCGTACCAGAGCATGCTCATGACGGTTTTAGGGTCTTCCTTGATGTACTGGAACACCAGGCCGTTGAGGCGCTGGTGGAACTCGCGGTAGAAGTCCATTTCCATCAGGCCGAGGAACATCACCACGCTCGAGGTGAGGGTCAGCCAGAAGCGGAACACGCCACGCCGGGCCATCGCCCAAGGGCTGAGGATGGCCAGCAGCAGCGGAATGCTGAGGTACACCACTACCCGCAGGTCGAAGCGCAAGCCGTTTAGGAAGCCTTCGGCGACAGTCGAATAAGGGGTATCGCCGATCATGTCGCTGTTGTAGACCAGCAGCGCCAGACGCACGAGGCTGAGCATCAGCATGATCACAAGGCCGCTGAGCAGCGTGTAGGCCAGGTGGGATTTCAGGGTCGGCGAAAACGACGTTCGCGCGCCCTGTTGCTTCAAGGCGTCCGTGTTAGCCATGAATGGGAAAGTCCTAGGATTGCGGTTTGCGAAGAGGCGCTGGCGCTAGACCAACGCAGCATTGTGCGGGTGCGGATTCTGTTTAAACCAATGTGAAAATTTTGTCACGGCCCCATTACCGCTTATGTCTGTTTCACCGGCCTGTGGGAGCGGCCTTGTGTCGCGATGGGCTGCGCAGCAGCCCCAGAAATGGATGCCATGACCGAAATCCTGGGGCCGCTACGCGCCCCTATCGCGACGCAAGGCCGCTCCCACAATGAGCACCTCACAGGGTTCAGATGCGCACATTCCCCCGCGGCCCGGCAATCGCCCAGATCACCAGCCCCACCACCGGCAGCAGTGCGATCAACAAGATCCACAACACCTTGATACCCACCTCGCTGCCACTCTTGATCACATTGAGGATGGCCCAGATATCCAGCGCCAGTATGATCAGCCCGACCAGGCTGTTGAATGTAGACCCCATGCTTAAACTCCTTGCCCAGAGGCTTTGCTGCACAGCATAGCCAGCTATCGCACCAATAGAAGGGAATCCTTGGCCGTTGGCGCAGGTCCCTGAGTAGACTGACTGCAATAATTGATTCGAGGTTCGCATGCCCCCCGCACACAGCCAAAGCGCCGCCCCATCGTCACTGCTGCACGCCTGGCGCCAGCAGGTTGCCAACACCCCCTGGCTCAGCGCCGGCCTGGGCCTGAGCCTGCTGGCTGTGGTCGCACTGCTGGCGGCCAGCTTCTGGAACGCGGTGAACGGCGACCATGCCGATAACCTGCACCTGGCCGTGCTGGGTGGGTTGTCCGGCTTTGGCGCCACCGCGCTGGGTGCGGTGCTGGCAGTGGTGCTGCGCGACGTCAGCGCCCGCAACCAGGATGTGATGCTTGGTTTTGCCGCCGGCATGATGCTGGCCGCCAGTTCGTTTTCGCTGATTCTGCCGGGCCTGGACGCCGCCCGCGAGATCACCGGCAACGGCCCCGCTGCGGCCTTTACCGTGGTGTTAGGCATGGGCCTGGGCGTGCTGCTGATGCTGGGCCTGGACCGTTTCACCCCGCATGAGCACGAAAGTACCGGCCCGTGCGGCCCTGAGGCCGAGCGCATCAGCCGGGTGTGGTTGTTCGTGCTGGCGATCACCCTGCACAACCTGCCCGAAGGCATGGCGATTGGCGTGAGCTTCGCTAATGGCGACATGAACATCGGGCTGCCACTGACCAGCGCCATCGCCATTCAGGACATCCCTGAGGGGTTGGCCGTCGCGCTGGCCCTGCGCGCCACCGGGCTGTCGAACATGAAAGCTGCGCTGGTGGCGATCGGGTCGGGGCTGATGGAGCCGCTGGGGGCGGTGATCGGGCTTGGGATTTCGACCGGCTTTGCCCTCGCCTACCCGATCAGCATGGGGCTGGCGGCCGGGGCGATGATCTTTGTGGTAAGCCACGAGGTGATCCCCGAAACCCACCGTAACGGGCACCAGACGGCGGCGACCCTGGGCTTGATGGGCGGGTTTGCGGTGATGATGTTTCTGGATACCGCGCTGGGCTGAAGTTTTGAGGTTGCCAGTGCCGGCCTCTTCGCGGGCTTGCCCGCGAAGAAACAAACGATGAAATCAGACGTGTACAGCGACTTTCAGGGCTTCGAGGGCCGGCTCGACCTTGATGCCCAGCTCGGCCCCCAGCTCCAGCACCCGCGCCAGGTCGTTCTGGCCCACCATCACCACCTGCAGCTCGTCATCCAGCAGCTGGCTGAAGTTCAACAGCACATAACCACCGGCTTCTTTGTTCAACGCGCCCATCTGTACCTGGATGCGGTTGAGCGCGGTCAGTGGCTCGGTGCGGGCCAGCTGCTTGGGCTTGAGGGTGAACGGCACGCTGTTGTCGAACGAGTCGCTGATCTGCTGGAACAGGTCCTGGTAGCTGTCGGCCTGGAACACCACCGTGTCCGGCAGGCTGCCCAGCACCACCCATTCACCCAGCGGGATGGGGAAGCTGTCGTCGTAGTTGATGTCCGGGTTGGCTGCCAAGAAAGCGGCCGGGTCGGCGTAGGCCTGGGCGGCCTCGTCGGCGATGCGCTCGATGTCGGCCTCACGCATGCAGCCGGCGCCAATGAGGCTGATGAATTCGAGCAACTGAGTTTTCATGAAAGGGGGCCTGCGACGGGTGAAAAGTCGCCAAGGATAGCCGCAAATGCCCCCTTGCGGTTAGCCGGCCAGCGTTTGCAAGCGTGCAGCAGCGTCCACTGCACCCATGGTTTGCGCCGCCATCAGCGCGGTCGCGCCGCGGGCATCCTGGCGCGCCGGGTCGGCGCCCTGGGCCAACAGGTATTCAAGGATTTCGCTGCGGTTGAACATGGCCGCCAGCATCAACGCGGTGCGCCCGTCCTGCGCAGCGGCGTCCACCGGCACGCCGTGCTCCAGCAGCAGGCGGATCATCGCCAGGTCCCCCTTGAATGCAGCACCGGCAATGGGCAACTGGCCGTTGTCGTTGGCAATCAGCGGGTCGGCACCTTGCGCCAGTAGCACGCGCACCGCCTCGTGGTGGCCGTGGTAGCTGGCCAGCATCAGCAGGGTGTCGCCCTTGTGGTTGCGCAGGTTGGCCGGCAGGCCGCTGGCGAGCAAGCGCCCAAGCATTTCGGCATCGCCCTGGCGGGCACGTTCGAATACCTGCTCTGCGAATGCAGCGGTTTCGTCATCGGTCATGGTGGCGGGCGCGGTTTGGCTGGACATCGGGAACCTCCTGGCATAAATGATTGCCCAAGTCTTTGTCAGGCACGCCATTGCGGTCAAAGGTTCAGATTCTATAGGGCCGATAGGTAAAGCCGGATCCGTGCAAAATGCACTGTGCAAAATGCACGACCATGCAACCTGCACGGTGCCGCCTCTGAGAACAACCCATAAGTGCCTGTATTTACTGGGTTTTTCTTACAATCAAGTTCTGGCACGGTCGCTGCAACCATCAACTCATGTCTGCCACATAACAGCCAGGAGTTGATATGGACCTCATCCAGCAAAAGTTCGTCTCGGTATTTTCGGCCTATCAAGTGAACACCCAGGCGCGCCCTGATGGCGGGGTGTTGCTTACCCTGCGCGCGACGGATGGCAAGGTGACCCGCCGGGTGTTGACCTATGGGCAACTGCACAGTGCTGAACAGCTGTCCTGGGCGATCAGCGCCATCCGCCGTGACCTGGCTGAACAGGCCAGTGAATTGCCGGTGATTGGCATGCTGCAAAGCCAGCAACGGTTTGCCCTGCCGACCTATCGCTGAGTTTGATGGTGTTGCTACTGGCCCCATCGCCGGCAAGCCAGCTCCCACATTGACCGCGTCGGTCTCAAGGCCTGCGCACAACCTGTGGGAGCTGGCTTGCCGGCGATAGGGCCGGCCAAGCAATTACAGCTCGTCAATCCCCAGAAACGCCCGCGCAGTCACATCCCCGGTGAATCGCGCCTGCACGCCCTGCTCGCTGCCATACAAACGGAACGCCAGGCAAAACGGCGTAGCGCCAAGCTCTACCCAGCGCCGTGTTCCCGCCGGCAGTACCAGCTGGTCACCCTTCTCGCACAGCACCGAATACACCCAGTCGCCCAACCGCAGGCCAACCTGAGCACGTCCACTGACCACGGCAAACACCTCTTCGGCGCCATGCACATGCTCATCGCGAACATCGGCCTGCACCGGGGCTTCACCGTCACGGTTCAACAACACGTAGGCCTTGCTGCCATGTGCCGTCATCAACTGGTCCAGATGCTCACGGCATACGTCCAGCACCTCGTCTTGCGCTGTGCCGGGCCGCACCCGAAGGCCATGCTCGCGGTGGGAAAAACGCACGCCCTGTTCGGCCAGGGTGGCGGCGATGTCCTCGTGGTGGGTCAGCACCTTGTTCGGCAGTTCCGGGCTGGCGGGGTGGAAAACGCTGAGAATGCTCATCAGGGGCGGGTCCTGGTCGGTTGCGAACAAAGGGCAATGATAACGGCTGCAGCCAAGGCTGCGGCACTGGCCATACCAAAGGTGAAGGTGGGGCCCAGCAATTTCCAGCTGTAGCCCGAATACAATGCCCCCAGCGCACCGCCGGTGCCCGACAGCGCCGCGTACAATGCCTGGCCCTGGCCCTGCTGGCGGGCGCCGAAACTGGCCTGCACGAACGCGATGCTGGCAGCGTGGAAGCAGCCGAAGGTGGCCGCGTGCAGCAGCTGGGCGAAGATCAGCACGGCCGGTTCCTGGGCCAGATTGCCCAGCAACACCCAACGCAGTGCCGCCAGCAGGAAGCTGACCAGCAATACGCGTTGCACACTGAAGCGCGCGAACAGCCGGCTCATGACCATGAACATCAGCACCTCGGCCACCACCCCCAGCGCCCACAGCAGGCCGATGGCACTGCGGCTGTAGCCCAGGTGCTCCAGGTGCAGGGTAAGGAAGGTGTAGTATGGCCCGTGGCTGAGTTGCATCAGCGCCACACAGGCGTAGAACGCGATCACCCCCGGGGCACGCAACTGCTGCACAAAACCACCCGCCCCGCTGCGCTCGCCCTGCTCCACCGGCTGGGCATTGGGCACCCACAGGCTGGCAGCGACGATGCCGGCCATGATCGTGACCAGGGCCACCGGGTAGATGTCCAGGCTCAGCCATTCGAACAGGCGGCCCAGGCCAACCACCGTGAGGATGAAGCCGATCGAGCCCCACAGGCGCACCTGGCTGTAGCGCGCTGTTTGCCCGTGCAGGTGGGCCAGGGTGATGACCTCGAACTGCGGCAGCACCGCATGCCAGAAGAACGCATGCAGGGCCATCACCAGCGCCAGCCAGGCGTAGCTTTTGCCGAAGAAGATCAGGGCGAAGGTGGCCAGGGTAGACAACGCGCCCAGGCGCACGATCAGCAAGCGCTGGCCGGTACGGTCGCCCAGCCAGCCCCACAGGTTGGGGGCGATGCAGCGCATCAGCATGGGAATGGCCACCAGCTCGCCGATGCGCGCCGGGGAGAAGCCCAGGTGGTCGAAGTACAGCGCCAGGAAGGGGGCGGTGGAGCCTAGCAGGGCGAAGTAAAAGAGGTAGAAGCTGGACAGGCGCCAGTAGGGGATGGGTTGCATGGGTTTACCGTGTGAACCGGCACCCTCCCTGTAGGAGCAGCCTTGTGCTGCGAAAGGGCCGGTGTCGCCATAGAGATGTGTGCTTGCTGCACCGGCCCTTTCGCAGCACAAGGCTGCTCCTGCAAAGAGCGGGCCGGCGCAAGCGACACGGTCAGAGCTGGCCCAGCACCGGGGTGGTTACCTTCACATCGGCATTCTGTGCGCGGTGGCGCAGCAGGTGGTCCATCAGCGCGATGGCCATCATCGCCTCGGCGATCGGCGTGGCGCGGATGCCCACGCACGGGTCGTGGCGGCCTTTGGTGATGACGTCCACCGGGTTGCCGTCGACGTCGATCGAGCGGCCCGGGGTGGTGATGCTGGAGGTCGGTTTCAGCGCCAGGTGGGCAACGATAGGCTGGCCCGAAGAAATGCCGCCCAGGATGCCGCCGGCGTCGTTGCTGAGGAAGCCTTCCGGGGTGAGCTCGTCACGGTGCTCGGTGCCGCGCTGGGCCACGCTGGCGAAGCCGGCGCCGATTTCCACGCCCTTGACCGCGTTGATGCTCATCAGCGCATGGGCCAGTTCTGCGTCCAGGCGGTCGAAGATCGGTTCGCCCAGGCCCGGCATCACGCCCTCGGCCACCACGGTGATCTTGGCACCCACCGAGTCCTGGTCACGTCGCAGTTGGTCCATGTACGCCTCCAGCTCCGGCACCTTGTCCGGGTCGGGGCTGAAGAAGGCGTTCTGCTCCACCGATTCCCAGGCCTTGAACGGGATTTCGATCGGGCCCAACTGGCTCATGTAGCCACGCACGGTGATGCCCTGGGTGGCCAGGTACTTTTTGGCGATGGCACCAGCGGCCACGCGCATGGCGGTTTCGCGGGCCGAGCTGCGGCCACCGCCGCGGTAGTCGCGGATGCCGTACTTGTGGTGGTAGGTGTAGTCGGCGTGGGCCGGGCGGAACAGGTCCTTGATGGCCGAGTAGTCCTTGGACTTCTGGTCGGTGTTGCGGATCAGCAGGCCGATCGAGCAGCCGGTGGTGCGGCCTTCGAACACGCCGGAAAGGATTTCCACCTCATCGGCTTCCTGGCGCTGGGTGGTGTGCCGGCTGGTGCCGGGCTTGCGCCGGTCGAGGTCGTGCTGCAGGTCGGCCAGGGAAATTTCCAGGCCCGGTGGGCATCCATCGACAATGGCGACCAACGCCGGGCCATGGCTTTCGCCAGCGGTGGTGACAGTGAACAGCTTGCCGTAGGTATTACCGGACATGGACGCTCCGCGAGTTCTGCCTGAAATGGACGAAAGCGGCAGTATACAGATGGATTGGTTGTCTGTACTGGCCCTATCGCCGGCAAGCCAGCTCCCACAGGTAATCTACAATGCCTGGGCCTGTGGTAAACCTGTAGGAGCTGGCTTGCCGGCGATGGGGCCGATCCTGCAACACACAACCCTAGAACCTTCCCGCAAACACTGGGTCAAACCTTCATCTCCCCATGTAGTACCGCATGATGTCGCGCCTCGTCGCCTTACTCTTCCTGCTGTGCACCGGCCTGGCCCAGGCCGCCGCCCCTACTGTGCTGCAACGCCCGATCGACCTGGACACTGGCCAAGGGGTGCTGCATGGCAGCCTGCTGCTGCCGCAACAGGCCACCCCGCCGCCGGTGGTGCTGATCATCGCTGGCTCCGGCCCCACCGACCGCGATGGCAACAACCCGGCGTCGGGCCGCATCGACAACCTCAAGCGGCTGGCCCTGCTGCTGGCCAACGAGCACATCGCCAGCGTGCGCTACGACAAACGCGGGGTGGCTGCCAGCCAGCCGGCCACGCCCGACGAGCGCGACCTCAGCGTGGAGCGCTACGTGGCCGATGTGGTCGCCTGGAGCCACAAACTCAAGGCCGACCCGCGCTTCGGCCCGCTGATCCTGGTCGGCCATAGCGAAGGCGCGCTGATCGCCAGCCTGGCCGCCGAGCAGGCCGGCGCCAGCGCAGTGATCACCTTGGCCGGCAGCGGCAGGCCGCTGGCCGACGTACTGCGCGAGCAACTGGCCCAGCGCCTGCCCCCGGCGCAACTGGCCGGTGGCAGCGCCCTGCTCGACCGCCTGCAGGCCGGGCAAACCAGCCTGGAAGTGCCCGCGCCACTGCGCCAGGTGTTCCGCCCCAGCGTGCAGCCGTACCTGATCTCGCTGTTCCAGCAGAACCCGGCGGCAGCCTTTGCCCGCCTGCCCATGCCCGCACTGATCGTGCAGGGGCGCAACGACGTGCAGGTGGACGTGACCGACGCCGAACGGCTGAAGGCGGCCAAGCCGGATGCGCAGCTTGTGCTGATCGACGGCATGAACCACATGCTGCGCATCAGCCCCAGGGGCATGAGCCAGCAGCGCGACAGCTACCTCAACCCCGAGTTGCCGCTGGCGCGCGAGCTGGGGGAGCGAATTGTGACGTTCATCCAGCATTTGCCTTCGGCGTGAGGTAAACGGGCTCAGGTCCGTGGCAAGCCTGCCGATACAGCAGGCATAGCCGAGGACAAGCCTGATGACCACCGCCCCCGCCGCCGTAGAGCCGGCCGATGAACCCCAGGAAAGCCCTGCCCTGCCTTGGGCCGAGCTGGCCGCCGAACACTTCCAGCTGCTGCGCCTGGCCGCTCTGCCCACCGACCGCAGCACCGGCGCACGGCCGCTGCGCTTTGTGCAGTTCGGTTATGCCGAGCGCCACGACAAAGCCCACAGCCTGCTGCGCATGGAAATCCAGTTGCCTGGGCAAAAGGTGCACAAAGAGCAAAACCGCCTGGATATCCGCGTCGACCATGCCGAGCGAGTGGTGCGCATGGGCAGTGAACATGGCCTGCAACTGGAGCCGGTGAACCGTGGCATCGGCCGCTTCATGCTGGCCCAGGCCGCACAGTGGCTGCAGCGCAAGTGGCCGCACTACCGGGTGCAAGGCATGGCGCTGCCGAGCAAGGATGCCCTGAACGAGGACTCACGCCTGCGCCGTGACCACTGCTTGCGCGGGGTGGGCATTGAGGTGGAGTACGAGGACGGTCAGCACCTGAAGGGCCGTACCGTGGACATGACCGTCGGCCAGCTGAAGGCCGCCTGGAGCAACGAGCGCTTGCAGCGGGTGGACATTCTGGATGCTGCCAACCTGCTGCAGCAGGCGGACCAGCAGTTGCAGGAAAAGGAAGGGCAACTGCGCGAACGCGATGAACGGGTGGCCAAGTACCACCGCGAAGACAGCGGGCTGCGCTTTACCATTACCTGCCTGGTGGCGTTTGCGGTGTTTCAGGCGGGGTTGTTGATCTGGATAGCCACCCGCTGACGCCGCGTCGCGGCCATCGCCGGCAAGCCAGCTCCCACAGGATTACCACAGGCTTGAATATTGTGAATAACCTGTAGGAGCCGGCTTGCCGGCGATTGGGCTGCAACGCAGCCCCTCCCGGCCTAAACGCGGGCCTTGAACAATTCCTGATGCTGGCGGCACTGCTCGGCGGTGAGCATGAACACCCCATGCCCGCCACGCTCGAACTCCAGCCAGGCAAAGTCCACCTCGGGGTACAACGCCTCGACATGGATCTGGCTGTTGCCCACTTCAACAATCAGCAAGCCCTTGTCGGTCAGGTGGTCTGCAGCTTCCGCCAGCATGCGCCGCACCAGGTCCAGGCCGTCGTTGCCGCACGCCAGGCCCAGTTCTGGCTCGTGGTGGTACTCGGCCGGCATGTCGTCGAAGTCTTCGGCATCGACATACGGCGGGTTGGACAGGATCAGGTCGAAACGCTGCCCCGGCAAACCGCCAAAGCCATCGCCCTGCACGGTGTACACACGGCCGTCCAGGCCATGGCGCTCGATATTCTGGTTGGCCACTTCAAGGGCCTCGAACGACAGGTCGGCCAGCACCACCTCGGCCTCGGGGAACACGTCGGCCGCGACGATACCGATGCAGCCCGAACCCGTGCACAGGTCGAGAATGCGCGCGGGCTCGCTCGCCAGCCACGGCTCGAAGCGTTTTTCGATCAGTTGGCCAATGGGCGAGCGCGGCACCAGCACACGTTCGTCGACGATGAACGACATGCCGCAGAACCAGGCTTCGCCCAACAGATAGGCGGCTGGCACCCGCTCTTCGATACGGCGCTTGAGCAAATGCTGCAGGCGTACCCGCTCGTCGTCCTCGAGCATGCAGTCCAGGTAGCTGTCGGCCACCTCCCATGGCAGGTGCACTGCGCCCAGCACCAGCAGGCGGGCCTCGTCCCAGGCGTTGTCGGCACCGTGGCCGAAGAACAGGTCGTGCTCGTGGAAGCGGCTGACCGCCCAGCGGATGTAGTCGCGCAACGTGCGCAGACGGGATGTGATCACGGGGTACTCCTATTTCAGACCGGACAAAAGTCTAACAGCCCCACCCGCACATTTGTTCGTTTGCAGCGCCCAAAGGCTAGCCACAGGCCAGTAACCATGCCGCTTGCGTTGTCAACCATTCCCATTGGCGTCAAGGCAGGGGACAATAGGTATACAAAAGCCCTTCCAAGGAGCCCTTGATGTCCGTTCCAACCACGATGTTCCGCCTCACTGGCCGCGACTACCCGCCGGCCAAGCTGAGCCACGCCAGCCTGATCATCATCGATGCGCAAAAGGAGTACCTCAGTGGGCCCCTGCAGCTGTCGGGCATGGACGAGGCCGTGGCCAACATCGCCAGGTTGCTCGACGCCGCCCGTAAAAGCGGTCGTCCGATCATCCATGTTCGCCACCTGGGCACTGTTGGTGGCCGCTTCGATCCACAGGGGCCTGCCGGCCAGTTCATTCCGGGGCTGGAGCCGCTGGAAGGTGAAATCGTCATTGAAAAGCGCATGCCCAACGCATTCAAGAACACCCAACTGCACGAAACGCTGCAGGCGCTTGGCCATCTCGACCTGATTGTCTGCGGCTTCATGAGCCATTCCAGCGTCAGCACCACCGTTCGCCGCGCCAAGGACTATGGTTACCGGTGCACCCTGGTGGAAGACGCCTCGGCAACCCGCGACCTGGCCTTCAAGGATGGCGTAATCCCGGCGGCGCAGATTCACCAGTGCGAAATGGCCGTCATGGCCGACAACTTCGCTTGCGTGGCCCCCACCGCCAGCCTGATCTGAGCGGCTGGGCATGACCGCCCGGCAGCCGGGCGGAACCCGATGGGCGGCGGCAGGTCGAATTCCGGATATCCACAGAGGAGAGCGGAATGAAGCTTAAAGGCAGTTTCGACGCCAAGCGCCTGCGCCCGCGCCAGCCGCGCAACTGGGGCGCCCGCCTGGCGGCCGGCCTGTCGGCGCTGCTGGCGACCCTGGGCGTGCTGCTGGCCATGGCCGGTGTCGCAGGCCTGCTGGGCAACTACCCTGCACTGCAAGAACTCAATACCAACAAGCCATTGTCCAGCATCCTCACCGGGGCTGGCTTGTTGCTGCTGTGGCTGGGCGTGCGCTTCTGGCGGCGCAGCCGCATTCGCTTGCGTCGCGGGCGGGAACTGAACCTGTCGCCGCATCTGATGAAAAAGCACGACTGAAGCCTGTACTGGCCCTATCGCCGGCAAGCCAGCTCCCACAGGATTACCACAGGCCTGAGTGTTGTGCAGTACCTGTGGGAGCTGGCTTGCCGGCGATAGGGCCAGTGCAGGCTCCCACAGGATTACCGCAAGCCTGAGTGTTGTGCAGTACCGGTGGGAGCTGGCTTGCCGGCGATAGGGCCAGCGCAGGCTCCCACAGGATTACCACAAGCCTGAATGTTGTGCAGTACCTGTGGGAGCTGGCTTGCCGGCGATAGGGCCGGCACAGGCTGCACACCGCCCCACAGTCGCGTAAACTACGCCGCCCACGTGGAGGCATCATGCAAGACGACGATTTTTCCCTGTTCAAGGCCGAAGTGCGTGGCGTAAAGCAAATTCGCCACGACCGCGCCGAAGTCGGCAAGCCCAAGGCCGACCGCCAGAAGCTGGCCGGGCTGCGCCAGGCTGCAACCGTGCGCAGTGACAAGGCCCTGGTCATCGACGGCATGTCCGACCAGTTCGTCATCGACGTTGGCGCCGAAGACGAGCTTATGTGGCGCCGCGACGGCGTGCAGGAAGGCCAGCTGCGCAAGCTGAAGCTGGGGCAGATTCCGTTCGAGGGCAGCCTCGACCTGCACGGCATGACCGTGGAAAAGGCCCGCGAAACCCTGTGGGACTTCATAGCCGAAGCCACCAAGCTGGAAGTGCGTTGCGTACGGGTTACCCACGGCAAGGCGGCACGCCTGGACGGCAAGCGCCCGATGATCAAGAGCCACGTCAACACCTGGCTGCGCCAGCACCCGCAAGTGCTCGGTTTTGCCTCGTGCAGCGCCCGCCACGGCGGCACTGGCGCGGTGTATGTGATGCTCAAGCGAACCATGCTCGAAGGCCGCGACGAGTAACGCCGCGCTTGCAGCGCCGCCCTCACCGCCGTAACCTTCGTTTTTGCGATTTTTTCCCACAGGTAGATCCATGTCCCTGGAACAGAACTACACCGAGATCCTCAGCCAGATTGGCGAGGACGTCTCCCGTGAGGGCCTGCTCGACACGCCCAAGCGGGCTGCAAAGGCGATGAAGTACCTTTGCCGCGGTTATGAGCAAACACTGGAAGAAGTCACCAACAACGCTTTGTTCAGCTCTGACAACAGCGAAATGGTGCTGGTCCGGGACATCGAGCTGTATTCGATGTGCGAACACCACATGCTGCCGTTCATCGGCAAGGCACACGTGGCCTACCTGCCCAAGGGCAAGGTACTGGGCCTGTCGAAGGTAGCGCGCATTGTCGACATGTATGCCCGTCGCCTGCAGATCCAGGAAAACCTCAGCCGCCAGATCGCCGAAGCCGTGCAGCAGGTCACCGGTGCCGCCGGTGTAGCCGTGGTCGTCGAGGCCAAGCACATGTGCATGATGATGCGCGGTGTCGAGAAGCAGAACTCGACCATGATCACCTCGGTGATGCTGGGTGAGTTCCGCGATAACGCCGCCACCCGCAGCGAGTTCCTCAGCCTGATCAAGTGATTGGCTGCTGACCCCAAGCCGACCCCCTCCGGGTCGGCTTTTGCATTTCAGGAGTTGCCCATGATCGTCAAAGCCCTGCGGGTTGGCCTCGGCCAGCTCATCGTGTTCGCTGACTGGATCAGCCGCCCGGCCAAGCGCAAGCGCGACGCCGCTGCCCAGGCCCGCGTCGAGCAAGCGGCCAAGGGCCTGGAGCTGTACCAGTTCCAGGCCTGCCCGTTCTGCGTCAAGACCCGCCGTACCCTGCACCGGCTGAACGTGCCGGTGGCGCTGCGCGATGCCAAGAACGACCCGGTGCACCGCCAGGCCCTGCAGGAAGGTGGCGGCCGGGTGAAAGTGCCATGCCTGCGCATTGAAGAAGCTGGCAAGGTGACCTGGATGTATGAGTCCAAAGCCATCATCGCCTACCTGGATGAGCGGTTTGCGTCGGCCTGACAGATTCTAGTCATCCTGTGCCGGCGATAGGGCCAGCACAGGCTGACAATCAACCCACCATCGGCACATGCCGCGGGTGGCTGCTGACACGCTCCAGCCAGGCCCTTACCGCCGGGTACTCCGCCAGGTCGAAGCCGCCCTGCTGCGCCACATGGGTGTAGGCATACAAGGCCACATCGGCAATCGAGTACTGATCACCCACCAGGTAAGGCGTCATCTGCAGCTGTCGCTCCATCACCCTCAGTGCCTTGTAGCCGCCCTTGTGCAGCTTGCGGTACTCATCTAACCGCTCATCCGGCAGCCCCAGGTAAAACTGGATAAAGCGCGCCACGGCAATGTACGGCTCATGGCTGTACTGCTCGAAGAACTGCCACTGCAACACCTGCGTGCGCAGGCGCGGTTCGCTGGGCAGGAACTCGCTGCCATCGGCCAGGAAGTTGAGAATGGCATTGGACTCCCACAGGTAGCTGCCGTCCTCCAGCTCCAGCACGGGCACCTTGCCGTTGGGGTTCATCGCCAGAAACTCGGGCGTTCCGGTCTCGCCCTTGAGGATGTCCACCGGGTGCCATTCATATGGCCGGCCCAGCAGGCTCAACATCAGCTTGACCTTGTAGCAGTTGCCCGACTGGTAGTCGCCATAGACCTTGTACATCGCCCCTCTCCCCTGTCGCCGTATCTGTATCGCCCTTGTAGGAGCAGCCTTGCGCTGCGAAGAGGCCGTTCCAGCCTATGCATTTGCTGCGCCTGTAAGGGCCTCTTCGCAGCACAAGGCTGCTCCTACAAAAGGCAGGTGCCAAACCGTGCAGTTTTTTAATTGCGCCCAATAGTTGGCGACTGTACGGCTAAAAGCAATGGCTGCTGTATGGCAAGGATCAATCTTGCTCGCTGTAGTCTGAAAAAACTGCTTACACCTTTACAAGGACTTTGTTCATGACCGATGCCACTTCCGCACGCCTGCGGCCCCTGGCAGATACCTCCCCGTCGGCGGTGGTCGCCGGCTTCATCGCCATGCTCACCGGCTACACCAGTTCGCTGGTGCTGATGTTCCAGGCTGGCCAGGCGGCCGGGCTGACCACCGCGCAGATTTCGTCATGGATCTGGGCGCTATCGATCGGCATGGCGGTGTGCAGCATCGGCCTGTCGCTGCGCTATCGCACGCCGGTCACCGTGGCCTGGTCCACCCCCGGCGCCGCGTTGCTGATCACAAGCCTGGGCGGGGTGAGCTATGGCGAGGCCATTGGTGCCTATATCACCTGTGCCGTGCTGGTGCTCATTTGCGGCCTCACTGGCAGCTTCGAGCGCCTGGTCAAGCGTATCCCGGCCTCGCTGGCCTCGGCGTTGCTGGCGGGCATCCTGTTCAAGATCGGCAGCGAAATCTTCGTTGCGGCGCAGCATCGCACATTGCTGGTGCTGGGCATGTTCTTCAGCTACCTGTTGGTCAAGCGGCTGTCGCCGCGTTACTGCGTGCTGGCGGCGCTGCTGGTGGGCACGGCACTGTCCGGCGCCCTGGGCCTGCTGGACTTCAGCGGCTTCCACCTGGAAGTGGCCAAGCCGGTGTGGACCACTCCGAGCTTCTCGCTGGCGGCCACCATCAGCATTGGCATTCCGCTGTTCGTGGTGGCCATGACCTCGCAGAACATGCCCGGCGTGGCCGTGCTGCGCGCCGACGGCTACCAGGTGCCAGCCTCGCCGCTGATTTCGGCCACCGGCTTTGCCTCCCTGCTGCTGGCGCCATTCGGCTCGCACGGGGTCAACCTGGCGGCGATCAGCGCGGCGATCTGCACCGGGCCGCACGCCCATGAAGACCCGAGCAAACGCTATACCGCCGCGGTGTGGTGCGGGATTTTCTACGGCATTGCCGGGGTGTTCGGCGCGACGTTGGCGGCGCTGTTTGCAGCGTTGCCGAAAGAGCTGGTGCTGTCGATTGCCGCACTGGCGCTTTTTGGTTCGATCATGAACGGGCTGACCGTGGCCATGAGCGAAGCGCGCGAGCGTGAAGCGGCGGTGATTACCTTCATGGTGACGGCTTCGGGGCTGACCTTGTTCTCGATTGGCTCGGCGTTCTGGGGGATTGTGGCGGGGGTGCTGGCCTTGATGATCCTCAACCCGCGCAAGGCCTGAGGTTTTTATCGTCTGGACTGGCCCCTTCGCGGGTAAACCCGCGAAGAGGCCGGTCCAGGCGACAGATACTCATGGCCAGGCTCACAACCTGAAATGCCCCACCATCCCCTTCAAATCAGTGCCCAACTGCGCCAGTTGCACACTCGACCGCGCATTGTCCTGCATCGCCAGCGCCGCCTGGTCCGCACTGCCGCGGATCTGCGTGACACTGCGGCTGATCTCTTCCGCCACCGAGCTCTGCTGCTCGGCTGCCGCGGCAATCTGCTGGTTCATCTGCTGAATCAATGAAACCGCAGCCGCAATGCTGCCCAGCGCGCTCTCCGTCTGCAGCGCATCAGCCACTGCCAGGCGAACCAGTTCAGTGCTGCCACGAATCTGCGCCACCGACTGCTGGGCGTTACCGCGCAGGCTGGCAACCAGTACCTCGATCTGCTCGGTAGACTGTCGGGTACGCCGCGCCAACGCACGCACCTCGTCGGCCACCACGGCAAAACCACGCCCCTGCTCGCCAGCGCGGGCGGCTTCGATGGCGGCGTTCAGCGCCAGCAGGTTGGTCTGCTCGGCCACGCTCTTGATCACCTCCAGCACGTCGCCGATGGTGTGGATTTCGGCACTGAGGCTGTCGATGCCGGCGCTGGCGGTTTCTGCCGCCGCCGCCAACTGCTCGATGCGCTGCATGCTCTGGCGCACCACCTGTTGCCCCGACTCAACCTTGTCGTCCGCCGCCTGGGCCGCCTGCGCCGCTTCCTCGGCATTGCGCGCCACATCGTGCACGGTGGCAGTCATCTGCTGCATGGCAGTGGCCACCTGCTCGGTTTCCTCCTTCTGGCTGCCCACCTCGCGATTGGTCTGCTCCGTCACTGCCGACAACGCCTGAGCGCTACCTGCCAGTTGTTCGATGCCTTGCTGCAAGCCGCTGACAATGCCCGAAAGGCCCGCGGCCATCTGCTGCATGGCCTGCATCAGCTGCCCCACCTCGTCACCACGCGGTGCCTGGGCGTCAAAACCCAGCTCGCCAGCGGCAATGCGCTGGGCGCGGGCGATCACATGCTTGAGCGGGCCGACCACCGCGCGGGTGATCAGCCAGGCGGCCAGCACACCCACCAGCAGTGCCAAGCCGGTGGCCAGGGCAATGGCCACGGCATTGCGTTGCAGCTCACCCTGCAGCGCCTGCTCCTGCCCCAGGTAAGCCTGGTCGACCCTCCCGGTGACTTGCTCAGCACTGGCCTGCAACTGGGCTTTCAGCCCTTGCTCGCGGGCCAACTGGTCGGTGTATTCGTTGAGTTTTTCCGAGAAGCTGCCGATGTGCCCCGCCACCTCGCCCAGCACGCTCTGGTAACCGGCATCACTGACCGCGGCCTGCAACTGGCCAACCAGGCTGGCGGCCTCCACCGTCTGGGCGATACGCTCCTGGCTTACGCCCTCTTCACCCTTGCGGCTTTTTTCCAGGCGCACCCGCGCTTCGTCCATGGCCTGCAACATCAGCCGCGACACTTGCGCCACTTGCGCAGCCTGCTCAAGAAACTCGCCCCCCTGCTGGCCTTGGGACTGCTTGAGTGTGTATACGCCGTCGTCGGCCAGGCCGGCCTGCAGCACATCAAGGTTATTGGCGACGCTGGACACCGACCAGCTGGCCATGTCCAGCGCCAGCTCCTTGGCCTGTACCGCCGCCACATAAGCTTCGAACGCCTGGCCGTAGGCAGCCAGATCGGTTTCCGCCGCCACCAGCGCCGGCAGGCCTCGGGCGCGCTCAGCCAAGCCCTGCAAGCCGCTGCGCAAGGCCTCGGCCTGCTGGATGTCGGAACGCAGGGCAAACGCCTGCTCATGCTGACGCAAACGCAGCAGGTCGGTATTAAACTGTGCCAGCTGGCGCAAACTGTCGAAGCGCTGGCCCACGCTGTGCAGCGCGGCGATGCCGATGGCCGCCACCGCCAGGGTCAGCACCAGCACCAAGGCAAAGCCCAGGCCGAGTTTGCGGGCCATGCCCAAGTTGGCCAGCACACTGTGCTTGCTCGCGCCCATCGCCGATTCCCCTTCTGCGTGCGAGGTTATCCCGAAGGCCAAGGGTGGCAACGTTGCCCGCCGATGAACAAGGGCTTGGCGTCAGGATAGTGTCAAATAGCTATGGGCGTGTCGTTTTCAGCTTGGCAGAGGTCGCCCCGCATGCTGGAGGAAGGCCTGGGCACGGGAATCCTGCCCATAAGCGACATTGATGCGTAGCCAACTGCTGGGCGTGCCTTGGTAATCGAACGCGCTGCCCGGGGTAAGCAGCACCGCATGCTCGCGCGCCACCTGCTCAAGGCTGGCGAAGTCCCGGCCTGGCACCCGCGCCCAGACGAACATACCGCCACAAGGCTCACAAAATACCTGCCAACCCGCCTGCTCCAGCTGGCCCAGCAGCTTGGCCATGTGCTGGCCCAGGCGTACGCGCAGGCGCTGCACGCTCTTGCGGTAGCTGCCATTGGCGAGCATCTGGCCCACCACCTGCTCGGCAAAGCGTGACGTGCCGATACCGCTGACCATCTTCAGCTCGGCCAGACGCGCCAGCAACGCAGGGTCGGCGACCAGGTAGCCGACCCGCAACGAACTGCTGAGGGTTTTCGAAAAGCTGGCCATATAGATCACCCGTTGCTCGCTGTCGAGGGTGGCCAGGCGTGTAGCCGGGCCCTCCTGGAAGTCGGCGTAGATATCGTCCTCGACAATGCGCAGATCATGCTCGCGGGCCAGTTCGAGCAGGCGGTAGGCGACTTTGGGTGTCAGGCTGGTGCCGGTAGGGTTCTGGTAAAGGCTGTTGATGAACAGGCAGCGCGGCTTGTGCGTGGCCAGCAGGGTTTCGACGGCCGCCAGGTCCGGGCCCTCTGTGGTACGCGGTACTGGCAGCATGTGCACCTGGTGCTGACGCAGCAGGTTGTACAGGTTGTAGTAACCAGGGTTTTCCACCAATACCGTGTCGCCTGGACGCAGCAGGGTACGCACCAGCAGGTCGAGGCCGTGGCTGGCGCCGTGGGTGGTGAGGATGTGCTCGGGGCCGGCAGCGATGCCCAGCTGCGCCAGGCGCTTGTGCAATTGCTGACGCAGGCTGGCCAGGCCCAAGGGAGGGCAGTAGTCGAACAGGTCCTGCGCGGCGCCGCGGCTTACCTGCCGCACCGCTTGGGCCAGCTCGGTGGCGGCGCGCCAATTGCTGGGCAGCCAGCCGCAGCCCAGTTTCAGCAACTCGTCATGGCCCTCGCGAAACTGCCGCCAGTTGCCGTCGCCAGACTCCCCCCAGGGTGGCGTATCGTCAATCGGGGGCCCGGGCTTGCGCTCGGCGACAAAAAAGCCGGTGCCGTGGCGGGCCTCCAGCCAGCCGCTGGCGACCAGGCGGTCGTAGGCCTCGATCACACAGGACGCGCTGACCGCCTGGCTGCGGGCCAGCGCGCGGATCGATGGCAGGCGTGCGCCGGGGCGCAGGCGTTGCTGGTCGATCCAGGCTTGCAGGTGGTCGGTGAGTTGCTGCACCAGTGGGGTGGGGCCGGTGCGATCGAGTGAGAAGTGCATGGGTAAGTGTTCGCAAATTTTTGGCGAACAGTTAAGCATAAATGGAGTGACGGTGTGTCTGGCAGGTGGAATAGCCTGGCATCAGAGTGAGCAGGCCCGGCCCTTTCGCGGGTGAACACGCTCCCACAGGCTTTTCACTCCTCTCGCGGCTGTGGTGATCCTGTGGGAGCGGGTTCACCCGCGAAAGGGCCGGTACAGCCACCAGAGAAACCAGGACCCCTACCCATGCCCTCCGCCCCGGCCCGTCTGGCCTTCGCCCTCTGCCTGATCACCCTGGCCGTCAACCTGCAGGCCCCGCTGTACATCACCTACGCCGACCTTTCCGGCCAGGGCGCCGCTGCCACTGCGGTGGCGTTCTCCGGGTATGTGCTGGGCGTACTGCCCGTGCTACTGGCCCTGGGCGGCCTGGCCGACCGGGTCGGGCGCCGGCCACTGATTGTGGCAGCACTTGCCCTGTCGATGATCGCCACCGTGCTGATGCTGCTGGCCCCCAACCTGCAAACCCTGGGCCTTGCCCGGCTGTTCCTGGGCCTGGGCACCGGGCTGGCTTCGGCGACGGCCACCGCCTATATGGGCGAGCTGATGGGCGGTGAGCACACAACCCGCGCGGCCAACTGGGTCACCGCCAGCACATCGCTGGGCTTTGGCTTGGGCGCAGCGCTGACCAGCCTGTTCCTGCTGCGCGGCCCCAGCCTGACCCCAGGCAGCTTCCACCTGCAACTGCTGTTGGCAGCCTTGGCCGTCGTACTGGTATGGCGCCTGCCCGACCCCCGCCCGGCACAACACAACCCCATGCTGCGCCTGCCCTGCTACCCGCGTGGCAGCGTGGCCTATGGCCTGGCAATTTTGCTGGCATGGGCCTGCGTGGGCCTGGTGATCGCCTTGCTGCCAAGCATCCTGCGCCAGCATGGCCTTAGTGCCTGGTCAGGGTTTTCGACCTTCTGCGTGATCAGCTGCGGGCTGTTGTTCCAGCCGATGGCCCGGCGCCTGAGCAGCCGCACGGCCACGCTGCTGGGGCTACTGATACTGCCCTGCAGCTGTTCCGTGCTGGCCTGGGGCGCGGACAGCGGGCAACTGAGTGCGGTATTGCTGGGTGCTGTGGCGGCCAGCAGTGCGTGCTACGGGTTTATCTACCTGGGTGGGCTGGCGGCGGTGAACCGGTTGGCTGGCAGTGAGAAAACACGGGCCAGTGCCGGGTTCTTCTTGCTGGCGTACCTGGGGTTCAGCTTGCCGGTAATCTTTACCGGGTTGCTGAGTGACCGGTTGGGGTCACGGATGGCGTTACTGGTGTTTGGCGGGGTGTTGGTGGTGGGCTGTGCAGCGGTTGGGCTGGCATTGTGTTGGTCTGGCAGGGCCCTATCGCCGGCAAGCCAGCTCCCACAGGGTTCGCGTTAACTTCGGGTACCACGCGCCCTGTGGGAGCTGGCTTGCCGGCGATAGGGCCAGAACAGGCAATCTGAGTTGGCTCAGATCGCTGTGGCCCCGCCGTCCACCGTCAGGCAATGCCCGGTGGTAAACGCCGCGCCATCGCTGCACAGGTACAGCACGGCGCTGGCGATTTCCTCGACCTTGCCAATGCGCCCCACCGGGTGCATGGCCGCGGCGAACTCGGCCTTGCGTGGGTCGGCCTCGTAGGCGCGGCGGAACATGTCAGTGTCGATTACCGCCGGGCACACGGCATTCACGCGGATACCCTTCTTCGCGTATTCGATGGCTGCCGACTTGGTCAGGCCGATCACCGCGTGCTTGCTGGCGCTGTAGATACTCATCTTCGGCGCCGCTCCCAACCCCGCCACCGAGGCTGTATTGACAATCACCCCACCGCCTTGGGCCTGCAGCAAGGGTAACTGGTACTTCATGCACAGCCATACGCCCTTCACGTTCACGCCCATGATGGCATCGAACTCCGCCTCGCTACCTTCAGCCAGCCGGTGCTGCTCAATCTCGATGCCGGCGTTGTTGAAGGCATAGTCCAGCCGGCCAAAGGCGGCGATCAGGCGTTCGTGCAACTGGCGCACCTCGGCGTCGCGGGTGACGTCACAGGCAATGAACAACGCCTCGCCACCTGCGGCGTTAATCTGCGCTACGGTGGCCTCGCCACCCAGCGGGTCGAGGTCGGCCACTACCACCTTCAGGCCCTCGCGGGCGAACGCCAAGGCCGTTGCCCGGCCTATACCGGCAGCGCCGCCGGTGACCAGCGCTACCTGGCCGGAAAAGGTCATGCTCATTGCGTGCTCCTGAGGGGGATGGTGGGGTTCAGAGCATAGTCAGCCACCGTCTGGCCGGGCAGCATCATCACACCGACGGTTGGGCTACCATGCTTGTCAGTGATGTTAACCACCTGCCTACATCAACAAGGTAGATTGAACACCTAGTATCTTCCACTGCCCACAAGGACCCCGCCATGACCCAGACCAACCGCCGCTTCCTGCTCGCCAAACGCCCGGTCGGCGCCGTGCGCCGTGACGACTTCACCTTTGAAAGCGTGCCTGCCGAACAACCCGGCGAAGGCCAGGTGCTGGTGCGCAACCTGTACCTGTCGCTGGACCCGGCCATGCGCGGCTGGATGAACGAAGGCAAGTCCTACATCCCTCCTGTGGCCCTGGGCCAGGTAATGCGTGCCCTCGGCGTGGGCGAAGTGGTTGCCTCCAACCACCCGGCATACAAGCCGGGCGACCATGTTAGCGGCGCCCTTGGCGTGCAGGACTACTTCACCGGCGAGCCCCAGGGCCTGCACAAGATCGACCCCAGCCTGGCGCCCCTGCCCCGCTACCTGTCGGCACTGGGCATGACCGGGATGACCGCCTACTTCGCCCTGCTGGAAGTAGGCCAGCCCAAAGCCGGCGAAACCGTGGTCATCTCCGGCGCGGCCGGTGCGGTGGGCAGCATTGTCGGGCAAATTGCCAAGGTCAAAGGCTGCCGCGTGGTCGGCATTGCCGGGGGCGCCGAGAAGTGCCAGTACCTGAAGGACGAACTGGGCTTTGACGGGGTGATCGACTACAAGGCCGAAGACGTGCTGGCCGGCCTGAAGCGCGAATGCCCCAAGGGCGTGGACGTGTACTTCGACAACGTGGGCGGCGACATCCTCGACGCCGTGCTGACCCGTATCAACTTCAAGGCCCGCATCGTGATTTGCGGCGCGATCAGCCAGTACAACAACAAGGAAGCGGTGAAAGGCCCGGCCAACTACCTGTCGCTGCTGGTGAACCGTGCCCGTATGGAAGGGTTTGTGGTGATGGACCACGCCAAGGACTACGGCAAGGCCGCGCTGGAGATTGCCGGGTGGCTGGCCAGTGGGCAGGTGAAGAGCAAGGAAGATGTGGTGGAGGGGCTGGAGACGTTCCCCGAGACGCTGCTGAAGCTGTTCAATGGGGAGAATTTTGGCAAGTTGGTGCTGAAGGTGTGACGTTGTGAGTTGCGTTTGGGCTGAAAGCGCATGCCTTGAGGGGTTTAGCGCCTGTTAGATCGAGCGCCGCCCGCGCGGCGCATCGCGAGCTGCGCTCGCTCCTACGTTTGTTTCGGGCCAGTAACGCCTGTGACAGGCGCGCGCGACCGCCTTGTCTGTACGACGCGACATTGAGCCAGGCGCCAAG
>NZ_JBLZWV010000058.1:0-135193 GCF_056098905.1 Pseudomonas sp. TSO6
CGCTCCTACGTTTGTTTCGGGCCAGTAACGCCTGTGACAGGCGCGCGCGACCGCCTTGTCTGTACGACGCGACATTGAGCCAGGCGCCAAGGCATTCGCGCGAAAATCGCACAGGAATCATTGGCCCGAAACAAACGTAGGAGCGAGCGCAGCTCGCGATGCGCCGCGCGGGCGGCGCTCGATCTCAAAGGCAAAGAAAATGCCCTGCCGGACCCTTTCAGCCATCAAACCTCATCCAGCCCAAAAAAAAGGCCAGCACACGCGTGCTGGCCTTTTTCATTAACGCGGGCTATTTACCCACGAATTTCCGCAACCACAGCAGCCAGCGCCTGCGCCGGGTCTGCGGCCTGGCTGATCGGCCGGCCGATCACCAGGTAATCCGAACCCGCATCCAGCGCCTGGCGCGGGGTAAGGATACGGCGCTGGTCATCCTGCGCGCTGCCCGCAGGGCGAATGCCCGGGGTTACCAGCTGCAGCGACGGGTGCGCCGCCTTCAGCGCCGGGGCCTCCAGCGCCGAGCACACCAAACCGTCCATGCCCGCTTTCTGTGCCAGTGCCGCCAGGCGCAGCACCTGCTCTTGCGGGTCGACGTCCAGGCCAATGCCGGCCAGGTCTTCACGCTCCATGCTGGTCAGCACGGTCACGCCAATCAGCAATGGCTGCGGGCCGCTGCGCTTGTCCAGCACTTCACGGCAGGCGGCCATCATGCGCAGGCCACCGGAGCAGTGCACGTTCACCATCCACACACCCATCTCGGCGGCAGCCTTTACCGCCATGGCCGTGGTGTTGGGGATGTCGTGGAACTTGAGGTCCAGGAACACTTCGAAGCCCTTGGCACAAAGGGTTTCGACAATGCCCGAAGCGCTGCTGGTGAACAGCTCCTTGCCAACCTTCACCCGGCACAGCGCGGGGTCTAGCTGGTCAGCCAGCTTCAGGGCGGCCTCACGGGTAGGGAAATCCAGGGCGACGATCAGGGGCGTCTGGCAGGCGGACATGGGCAGGGTCTCTTGGCAAGTCGAAAACGGCGCGCATTGTAAACGAAGTGACGCAGGCTTTGGGGCCCACGGCTCACGGAATTGGCCCGGCGGCACCTGGCTTCTATAATTGAACCAACGGAACGGGTTGCTGCTCAAATTTCGTACAAGCACTGCCCACCACCTGTTTAAGGAGAACGACAATGCCCTGGTATGCCTGGCTGATCCTCATCATAGCCCTCGGCTCCATCGTCGGTGGGCTGATGATGCTGCGCGATACGGCAAAAAAATTGCCACTGACCGACGAGCAGTTGCGCAAAGTGCATGAGCGCAATGCCGAAGCAGATGCCAAGGATGCGCAAGACCGCTGACGCACCCGACGTTCAGTTGAGGGCCAGGGCGAAAAGCCCTAGCCCTCCCCTGCTACTCCACCATCAGCTTGTCCCGGTTCCGCTCCAGCAAGGCGTTCCCGATCCCCTTGATCTCCAGCAATTCATCCACCGAAGCAAACGGCCCATTGGCCTCACGGTAGGCCACGATCGCCTCGGCCTTGGCCTTCCCTATCCCGTTCAACTCCTTCTGCAACGTCAGCGCATCGGCGTTGTTCAGGTCTAGCCGCGGCGCCTGCTGGGCCTGGGCTTGAGCCACTATCGGCACCGGCTCGGCCACCGCCGTGGCGCTGGCCGGGGCAGCGCTGAGGGAAAAAGACAAACTGGCGAACAGCGGCAGCAGCAGGTACGACAGAACGTTATTGCGCATGGACAACACTCCTTGGGATAGTCATTTTCCAGCAGCCGATTTCCTTCAGCTGCGCAACAAACCCTAGTGCTAAACCCCGCAGCAAAATAGCCACCATCAGTGGCCAATGGTTACAAAAATCGTCTGGAACCGGCACAACGTCGCCTACCCACAAAAAGCAGCTTTGGCCTCCAAGGCTGGCTTCGTCCACGTTAAACAGGCAATCGCGCCAAAGCTGGTAGCAAGATCCTCTTGGTCAAAGACGCGGTGCCGATCAGTATCTGGCCATTTTCCTACAGCACCCGCAGTCCACGTCGCGCCGTGCAACCGCCCCGTCGCCGGCCCGCAAATCTCCTGTGTAAAGCTGGCACCCTGCCGACCTCCTGCTAGATTTGTTCAACAAAGGACAACCGGTTTGCTTAAAGGACCCGAGCAAGAGGACCACCGCCGTGCCTCTAAAGACCCTTACCGTATTCGGCACACGCCCAGAGGCCATCAAAATGGCCCCCTTGGCCCTTCAGCTTGCCCAGGATCCCCGCTTCGAGTCCCGCGTGTGCGTAACCGGCCAGCATCGGCAAATGCTTGACCAAGTGCTTGAGCTGTTCGGCATCAACCCCGACTACGACTTGAACATCATGAAACCCGGTCAGGACCTGACGGGCGTAACCACCGCAATCTTGCAGGGCATCAAACCCATACTGGCGGAGTTAAAACCCGACGTAGTGCTGGTGCACGGCGACACCGCCACCACCTTTGCCACAAGCCTGGCGGCGTACTATCAGCAAACCCCGATCGCCCACGTCGAGGCCGGCCTGCGCACCCATAACCTGTATTCACCGTGGCCTGAAGAAGGCAACCGGCGCCTGACCGGTGCGCTGGCCGCACTCCACTTCGCCCCTACCGCCACCGCGCACAAAAATTTGCTGCGCGAAGGCGTCGACCCGGCCAGCATTTTCATTACCGGCAATACAGTGATCGATGCCCTGCTGGAAGTAGTACGCAAGCTTGAGGAGCCAACACTGAGGGCCGAATTCGAGCACAGGTTTCAATACCTTGCGGCTGATCGGCGCACGGTATTGATAACCGGCCACCGGCGAGAGAACTTTGGTGATGGCTTTGATCGTATCTGCCAAGCCTTGGTGCAGACCGCGCGGCAGTTCCCTGAGGTGGACATGGTGTACCCGGTGCACCTTAACCCTAACGTACGTGAGCCGGTAAAACGGTTGCTCGCGGACGTGGGCAATATCCACCTGATCGAGCCCCTGGACTACCTGCCGTTCGTGTACCTGATGACCCGTGCGTACGTGATAGTCACCGACTCAGGCGGTATTCAGGAGGAAGCACCAGCGCTGGGCAAACCCGTGTTGGTAATGCGCGATACCACAGAGCGGCCAGAGGCGGTCGCGGCTGGCACCGTGAAACTGGTCGGCACGCAGGTTGACGCTATTGTCGGGGAGCTGGTCAAGTTGCTGACAGATGAGCGGGCCTACCGTCAAATGAGCGTGGCGCAGAACCCCTATGGCGATGGCAAGGCTTGCGACCGCATAGTTCAGGCGCTGGCCAGTTTTTGTAAGGCTTGACAGGCTCATAGAAAACCAACCGCGGTGGGCCGCAGTTAGCCCTTTCAGGCAGCAATGGGGACTACTGCGTAGCCCCATGCCGAGCGAGCTGCCTGACAGATCAGCCGCGATGCCTACCACGGAAGTAATCGATCAGGCCTTGCGTAGAGCCGTCTTCGGCGCTGTCTTCCAAGGTGCCGACCAAGCGCTGGTAAACGCCCTTGCCCAGCTCCTTGCCCAGCTCCACGCCCCACTGGTCGAAGGCGTTGATGCCCCAAACCACACTCTGTACGAACACCTTGTGTTCGTACATCGCTACCAGCGCGCCAAGGCGGCGCGGGCTGATGCGCTCCACCACCAAGGTGTTGCTCGGGCGGTTGCCCGGGATCACCTTGTGCGGGGCCAGTTTCTCGATGTCCGCTTCGCTCAGGCCTTTATCACGTAATTCGGCTTCGGCATCCTCACGGGTTTTACCCAACATCAGCGCCTGGCTTTGCGACAGGCAGTTGGCGTACAGCCACTGGTGGTGGTCGGCCACCGGGTTGAAGCTTACCACCGGTACGATGAAGTCGGCCGGAATCAGCTGGGTACCTTGGTGCAACAGCTGGTGGTAGGCGTGCTGACCGTTACAGCCGACGCCACCCCAGATCACTGGGCCAGTGCCTGTCTTCACCGGGGTGCCGTCCTGTAGCACGCTCTTGCCGTTGGACTCCATGTCCAGCTGCTGCAGGTGCTTGGTGATGTTGCGCAGATAGTGGTCGTACGGCAGGATCGCGTGGCTGCTCGCGCCCCAGAAGTTGCCATACCACACGCCCAGCAGGGCCAGCAGCACCGGCATGTTCTTGTCGAACGGCGCGGTCTGGAAGTGCTGGTCCATGGCGTAGGCGCCCGACAGCAGTTCCTTGAAATTGGCTGTGCCGATGGCCAGGGCGATTGGCAGGCCGATGGCCGACCACAGCGAATAGCGCCCACCCACCCAGTCCCACATCGGGAAGATGTTCTCTTCGCGAATACCAAAGGCCACGGCGGCGGCCTTGTTGCTGGAAACCGCGATGAAGTGGCGGTACAGCTCGGCTTCCGAGCCGCCCTGGGCCAGGTACCAGGTGCGCGCGGCCATGGCGTTTTTCAGGGTCTCGAGTGTGTTGAACGACTTCGACGAGACGATGAACAGGGTGGTTTCGGCGCGCAGGTTGGCCGACAGCTCGTGGAACTCGCTGCCGTCGATGTTGGCCAGGTAGTGGCAGCGTACGCCGCGCTGGGCATAGGGCAGCAGCGCTTCGGAAACCAGCTCGGGGCCAAGGAACGAGCCACCGATGCCGATGTTGACCACGTCGGTGATCGGCTTTTCGCTGTAACCGCGCCACTGGCCACCATGGATACGCCCGACCAGTTCTGTGATCTGGTTCAGCACCAAGTGCACCTGCGGCATGACGTCTACGCCATTGACGCTGAGCTTGTCGCCCACCGGCCGGCGCAGCGCGGTGTGCAGCACCGGGCGGCCTTCGGAGGCGTTGATGACTTCGCCGGCGAACATCGACTTGATGGCGTGCTGCAGGCCCACTTCGTTGGCCAGGTTCACCAGCAGATTGCGGCTTTGTTCGGTAATCAGGTTTTTCGAGTAGTCGAGGAACAGGCCGCAGCAGCTCAGGGAGAACTGGTCGAAGCGCTGGGCATCGGCGGCGAACGCTTCGCGCATGCTGAAGCCTTGCATGGCTTCACGATGCTCTTTCAGCGCCTGCCAAGCTGGTAAGCGCGTTACATCATGGGGGTTACGATAATACGACATTGCCACTCGTTTCCTTCAGGTACTTCATTCCTTGAATAGCCCCACTGCGGAGCCTAGGTAGCAGCAACCGTCGCGCCCAATCTGAAAGGCTGCTTGATTCCTGCGTGCCCATGTAAAGCAACCTCGCATTGTATGTGCCACTGATAGCCTGCACCAGCCACGGGAGAGCCTTCGTTGCAGCTATCTTTCGCCCGTCGTCCAAATTGTAAAAAAGTGTACGAAAAAGCACAGAGAACTGTATCATTGGATCCATTAAATAGTGGCACTTTGATTTCATAAGGACATGGCGTGGTTGGTGATCCCCAGATTTGGCAAAACGAATATCCCCATGTTGTGCGTTATCGCGATGCCACCCTGCATTTTCAAACCGCCCTTCCCCACCATACCCAACAAGCCATCGAGCAGCTGGTAGCGCTTACGCCAACCGCAAAACGCGTGAGTGCGCCGCTGCCGTGTAGCGCCAGCAAGCTTTTCGCCAAACGCGAAAAGCTCGACTCACTGAAAAAAAAGTGGCGTATGAAGCGCGGTAACCCGAAGCGCAACGGGATGTACGACTGGCCCATCGAAGAGCTGATCAATACGCGTGAAGCGGCCAAGCGAGGCGCCCGCGTTCCGGGGCTGATCGGTTATGGATACACAAGCTCCAAGCTTGGGCTGATGCAGGATTTTTTCCTCATTACCGAGTTGCTGCACGATCACGTCGACGGATTAAGCAGAACCCGCGCGGCACCCGAAACAGTGAGCGCCGTACTGGAGGCAACCTTCGAGCTGTTGCATGCCTTGCAACGCCGAGGCGTTACGCATATGGACCTGTGGGTTGCCAATGTCATGCTGCCCGAGCAGGGCAAAGCTCGCGCCATCGACCTGGAAAACTGCTTCTTCGGCCACACGGACTACCCGGATGAAACCTTGGGCTTCCAGTTTGGGTTTATCTACTTCCGGGAGATTTATCGGTACATCACCGAAGCGGACTATGACAGCGTGGTGGAGCAGGCGCTGGCCAGGTACTTCCCGAACGTGGGTCGCGCGGGTTTTGACCGCATTTATGCATTGGCCAAGCACCAGGAGGTGGGGCGCGTGGCGCGGCGTGACATCTTCAGCAACGGCGTGCTGGAAAGCCGATGGTAAAGCCTGGAGCCAGTTTGAGGTATGGCAGCTGGCTTGCTCTGGAGCCCTTCGGCTAATGGATCAGGGCCGTTATGCGGCCCATCGCCGGCAAGCCAGGCTGCGTTATCGCTCCAACGGGCCCTGGCGCCGCTGCAGATACACCCAATCCACGATTTCACCCTGGGGCGAGTAACCGCTGACCAGTTCTCGCAACAACTGACGCACTCGGGTGAAGTCATCCTCGGCAACCGCAGCCAGCAACTGGGTCAGCCGCTCACGCAGCAACTCCCACGCCAGGAAGTCTTCGTTAGCGACCATGATCATCGGGTGGGCTGTAGGTGATACGTCATCGCCGATAAGCAACTCTTCGTAAAGCTTCTCGCCGGGGCGCAGCCCGGTGAAGTCGATGGCAATGTCGCCCTGCGGGTTGCCCTGGCTGCGCACACTCAGCCCCGAGAGGTGGATCATTTTCTCGGCCAACTCGACAATACGTACCGGCTCACCCATATCCAGCACGAAGACATCGCCGCCCTGCCCCATGGCACCGGCCTGCACCACCAGTTGGGCGGCTTCGGGGATGGTCATGAAGTAACGGGTGATTTTCGGGTGAGTGACCGTCAACGGCCCACCGGCCTTGATCTGCTCATGAAACAGCGGAATCACCGATCCGGACGAGCCCAGAACGTTGCCGAAGCGCACCATGGTGAAGCGGGTCTTGTTCACCCGGGCAATCTTGCTGTCGTCGCCATACATCACCGGTGCCGCCTCGCGGCTCAGCGCCTGCAAGATAAGCTCGGACAAGCGCTTGGTGCTGCCCATGACATTGGTTGGCCGCACGGCCTTGTCGGTGGAAATGAGCACGAAGTTGGCCACGCCGGTCTGCAACGCTGCCTGGGCGGTGCACAGCGTGCCGTACACATTGTTGAGGATACCTTCGGCGATGTTGTGCTCGACCATGGGCACATGCTTGTAAGCTGCAGCGTGGTAGACCGTGTCGACGCGCCAGGTGGCCATCACATCAACCAGGTGCTGCTGATTGCGTACAGAACCCAGAATCGGCAACAGCCGCACCGACAGCGACTCCCGCGCCATGCGCTGTTCCAGCTCGCTCAAGATGCTGTAGAGGTTGAATTCACTGTGATCGTACAACAGTAAGGTGGTTGGCCCCAGGCCGATGATCTGGCGGCACAGTTCAGAGCCTATGGAACCTCCAGCCCCGGTAACCAGCACGGTTTGCTTGTAGATGCAGCGCTCGAGCAGCCCTTCCTGGGCGGGTACCGGGTCCCGCCCCAACAGGTCGGCGATGTCCACATCCTGAATGTCATCCACCTTCACCCGACCACTGGCCAGGTCGGCGAAGGCGGGCACGCTGCGGACGTGCAGGGGGTAGGGTTCGAGCAAGGCGAGGATGTCCCTGCGCCGGGCTCGCGAAGCTGATGGTAGCGCCAAGAGAATTTCCTGGGCGCCGGTTTCTTTGATCAGCTGGTCGAGGTGCTTGGGTTTGTACACCTGCAAGCCTGAAATCACACGGCTGGCAAGATCACTGTCATCGTCGATGAAGGCCACGGGGCGCATGACCCGGCCCATACGCAGGGCTGCCAACAGCTGGTTGCCCGCGGTACCTGCACCATAAATGGCGACCTTGATCAGGCCGTCGTCGCGGTTGGCGAACGGCATCTGATGAGACCCGGTAAACCAGTCCCCCAGGAAGTACTGGCGCATGATCAGGCGCAGGCCCCCGATGATGACCATGCTCAACCACCAGTAGTTGAAAATGATCGACCGCGGCACGACAACTTGATGGTTGCTGTACCAGTACACCACCACCGCCAGAATCAGTGACGACAGTGTCACAGCCTTGATGATGGTCACCAGCGCATCATTGCCGAAATAGCGCATGACCGCCCGGTACATGCCAAAGCGGATAAACAACGGAATGGCAACCACCGGGGCGGCGAGGAACAGCCAGCCATGCTCGACAATAGGGTTGTACATTTCATCGATGCCCAGGCGCACGATAAAAGACAGCCACAACGCAAACCAGATGAGCACAATGTCGGTGCACACTTGTACCAGGCGTTTTTCCCGCCGGGACAAGTTGACAAGGTACTCACGCACTTTTTGATTTTTAGCGTCGCTCATCCAGCTATCCTCTGCGCATCGGGGCTTCGATTGACTGACCAGAGCGCTTCTGAGCAGAACCGAAGGTTCAGCAGCGCGATACGACGCCTTCCTTGTTCGACCATCCTATTCCTTTTTCCCTGCCTGGTAGATCAGCGCCAACACTACAAGAGGCGCGTACGCCACCATCGTTCCCAGCGCACCATCGAGTTTCAACAGCACCACCGCGCTGGCCACAGGCAACAGCCAGCCAAGGTTGAGGGCCGCCACTGCCAGGCTGACCGGGCGGTGGCCGGCGTAGCGACGCGAGGCATACTGGTAGGCATGGCTGCGGTGCGCCTGGTAAACCTTGTCGCCCCGCAGCAGGCGGCGTGCGAGGGTGAACGTGGCGTCCACCACGAACACCCCCAAAAGTATTAACCACCCCCAGAATAATAGCGGGTTTATCCAGCCTGCCATTAATGCCAGCAGGCCCAGGACAATACCCAGGAAACCACTGCCGGCATCGCCCATGAAGATGCGTGCAGGAGGAAAGTTCCAAACCAGGAAGCCGGCCACCGTGGCCGCCAGCAACATTGGCAACACGGCCTCTTGGGCATGACCGGTCAGCCAGTACAGCAGGCTGCCCCCAAGGCATACGCAAATAGCCTCGATGCTGGCGATACCATCGATGCCGTCCATGAAATTGTACAGATTGAGCAACCACACCAAGTACAGCAGCCCGATGATGATACTGAGCCAGGCTGCAGACAACGGCACGCCAAAAATCGTAATCGGTGGCAAGCCGCCGATCCAGAAAAGCCCCCAGCCAGCCGCAATGAAATGCCCCAGCAAGCGCCAGCGCGCGGCGATGTGGCCATGGTCGTCCATGAAGCCGACCAGCGCTACCAGCCCCCCCGCACCCAGCAGACTGACGAGCACCGATGGCGTAACGTAACCCCACCCACCCAGAACTGACAGCGCTACGAGAAAGGTGATCACGAACGACAAGCCGCCACCACGAGGTGTCGCCAGGGTATGCGAGCTACGTTCATTGGGGATGTCCAACAAACTGCGGGACAATGCATAGCGCCGCAACATCGCTGTCATCAGCCACGCCAAAACGCCTGCAACCATTATCAACCCAATCATCGGCGATGGGCCCGGAGGAAAGATTGAGCGGTCATGTTGAGCCCTTGTTCCAAGGTATGAGGAGGTCGCCAGCCGAGCAACCGCCGGTTTTTTTCAATGTCCACTTGCAGCGAGCCGAGCAGACGCTGGGCGAGATCGCGCCGACCAAGCAGCAGCGCAGCGCCACGCAGCACACCCGATGGCACCGGTAGCAGCCGCGCCGGCCGACCCAGCGCGCGGCCCAGCGCACCCAAAAGCCGGGCCAGCGAAACGTCGTCGCCATCACTGGCCAGAAACGTCTGGTTGGCAGCCGCCGGATGGTCGAGGCAGGTCACCACAAGGTCGACAAGATTGGCCAGCGACACCAGGCTACGGCGGTTATCCACTGCGCCGAATGGCAAGGGCACCCCGAGCTGCACCCAGCGCATCATGCTCTGGAAGTTAGCTTTGACCCCAGGGCCATAGACCAGTACGGGGCGTATTATCACAACCTCCATGGCCGTGTTCGCAGCCAATTGGCGCAACCCTTGCTCTGCTTCGTACTTGGACAAGCCGTAAGCGTCCTTAGGTGCAGGCACATCATCGGCGCGTAGCGGCACGCCGGGCTGGCTTGCTTCGCCGTTGACCTTGATAGAGCTGATGAAGATAAACCGACGCACACCTGCTGCAGCGGCCTGCCGCGCCAGATTAAGGGTGCCATCGACGTTTACCCGGCGGAACTCGGCCAAGCTATCAGCGGCGTCTTCCTTCATGACGTGCACGCGGGCTGCGGCATGCACCACCAAATCGACACCGGCCAGCGCTGGCCCCCAAGGGGTGGTCGCATCCAGGTCCGCAACCGTAACGGCCTGCACACCGGCTACAGGCGCATGGCCAGTACCGCGCAAAGCCGCCCGGGTGGCAAAGTTGGCCATGGTAGCCAATCGGCTGCACAGTGCGCTGCCGACGAACCCATTGGCGCCTGTGACAAGTATTGTGCGTCTTTCCATGAAGTTCGATCTCGGTTCAAACAGGTGTTACCTGTATCGGGGCCGCTCAGGCTCCCTTTCGCGGCGCAACAGCCGTTGCTATAACAGGCTACGGTAGAGATCGGCATAAGCACCGGCCATGGCAGATGCGGTAAATACTTCCTCGTAACGTCGCAATGCATTAGCACCCATTGCCTGTGCCATGGCGGGGTCGTCCCACAGACGCTGCATGGCTTGCGACAGTGCACGGGCATCACGCGGCGGCACCACCAACCCGGTCTGGTCCGCCAGGTTGATGAACGTGGTACCCGAACCCATTTCACAGGAAATCAGCGGCTTGCCATACATTGCCGCTTCCAGTAGCGAAATACCGAACGATTCGGAGCGCAGGTGAGAGGGGAAGGCAAATGCGTAACACAACTCCAGCAACGCCGCTTTATCGTCATCTGCCAAGCCGCCCAGAAAATGTACATTGGCAAGCCCAAGCTCCGCTGCCTGCTGCTTGAGCTGCCCCTCAAGGAAGCCCCCGCCCAGGATCACCACCGGTAAGCGGTTTATGGCTGCAGCCTGCAGCAGGTAATCCAGCCCCTTGTAATAGCGCAGTGCACCTACAAACAGGAAGAACCGTTCGCCCAGACGCGCACGCCAGTAAGCCAGCTTTTCTGCGGTTGCCCGGGGATAGGTGGCGCGGTCAAGGCCGAAGGGGATGACTGCAAGCTTGTCCTTGAAGTGTGTCAGCACTGGGCTGTGCGCAGCATAGTTGGGCGAGGAAACGACAATACGGTCAACACTGGAAAGAAAACGGTTCATCAACGGCTGATACAGCTTGAGCAGCCATTTTTGCTTGATGATATCGGAGTGGTAACTGACGACCGTGGGCTTGTTCAGCCGCGCCAGAAAATGCACCAGGTCCATGTAGGGCCAAGGGAAGTGGTAGTGCACGATGTCAGCCTGGCCGGCCAGTTCGGCAAAGTCCTTCATTGCCGACAGCGAGAACCCCGTTGAGGCCACATGCAAGTCCAGCTTGGAGCGGTGCGTCAGGTGGCTGCCTACAGGCTCATTGCGTGCCGCACCTCGCGGGCTGAGGTAAAGCACCTCTGACTGAACACCAAGAGCCCGAGTGCCTTCCGCGATCTGGAAAATGACCTGCTCGATGCCCCCCATGGAGTCGGGGTAATACGTTTTGAAAAAATGCAGAACCTTGATCATCGCGCCCTGACCGACTTATAAACCTCGACGGTGGCCTGTGCGCAGCGTTCCCACGAAAAGCCACTGGCATGCAACAGCCCTTGCTGCACTGCAGCAGACCGCCACGCTTCATCCTCGAGGCCCTGGTGCAGCAACCCGGTCAGGCCTTCTACATCATCAGGCGCACACATCAACGCCGCCGAACCCGCTACCTCTGGCAGCGACGAGCTGTTGGAACATACCACCGGTACCCCCGAGCTCATGGCCTCGAGCACTGGCAGACCGAACCCTTCATAGTGCGACGGGAAGGTGAACAGCCGAGCGCCGGCAAACAGCAGCGGCAAGTCTTCACTGGCAACGAAACCGAGGTAGCGCGCCCAGCCTTCCTGCTGCGCCTGGGCAATACGGCTGTGGATCGCCTCGCTGCGCCAGCCATGGTAACCGCTGAGGATCAAGGGCCAACGCTGGCGCAACGCAAGCGGCAATCGGCCGTAGGCATTGAGCAGGTTCTCGATGTTCTTGCGCGGCTCGATGGTACCGACGAACAGGCTATAACCGCCTGGCTCCAGGCCATGGCGTGCAAGGGTTTCGCGTAATGCCTGGGGTGTGCGAGGGTGGAACTGCGCAGAGCTGGCCAACGGTACCGCATGAATGCGCTCCAGTGGCCAGCCGAAGTACTCCGCCAGCTCCTTGCGAGTATGGTGCGAAACCGTAATCAGGGCATCAGCACGCTCGAGGGTTAGCGTCAGCTCTTTTTGCAGGTAACGGGCCAGCTGTGGCGTATGGCAATGGGCCCAGGTAAAGGGTGACAGATCGTGGAAGGTCGCCACCCTGGGCCCTGCGAACGGCGGCAGGTAGAAATTGGTGCTGTGGTAGATGAAATCTTCGTGGCCGCGCAACGCGCGCTTGCGCAGCAACGGCATCAAGCGCCGGTAAGCTTCCACCGCCAGGGCGTTTTTCTGCACAAAACGCTTAAGGCCATGCACAGCGTCGGACTGGTCCGAAGGCTTGAGCAATTCGGGTACGAACCTGCGCCCGGCGAATAGCCGCAAGTCGCTGATTTCGTCGGCATGCTGCAGCCGTGACGCCAGTTCATAGGTATAGCGCCCGATACCGGTCAACGGGAAGCGAACCGATTCGACTGAAAGGATGAGCTTCATTGATCAGCAAGCATCCAACCCAGGGTTTCGTCCAGCGAAGGCGTTTGCCAACCCGGCACAAGCTCACGCAGCTTGCCATTGTTGCCACACAAGGTTTTCACCTCGTTGGCGCGGACAAAGGCCGGGTTAACTTGCACGTCCAGCTGATGCCCGGTAATGGCCGAACACTTGGCGATGACCTCGCGCAACGAATGCGTTTGCCCGGAGCTGACGTTGACTGTCTGCCCCAGCGGCCGTGCCTCTATCAAGCCGCGATAGGCCTGAACGACCGCGCGTACGTCGCTGAAATCGCGCCATACGTCCAGGTTGCCCAGTTCGATGGTGTCAGCCTTGCGACGGAAATGCGAAACGATTTTCGGCAGCAGGAAGTTGTCTGCCTGCCCAACACCGGTGTAATTGAAAGGACGCGTGATGACGATCGGCAACCGGTCAGCCCACAGCCGGGCCATGTATTCCATGGCGAGCTTGCTGACCGCGTAATCATTGGCCGGCGCAGGCAAGGCCTGCTCGTCCAGCATCCCTTCGGAAATGTTGCCATACACGTTGGCACTGCTGGCAATCAACACGCACTCAGGCGTTTTGCCACAGGCCGCGATGGCTTCGAGCAGGTTGCGAGTGCCTATCAGGTTGACCTGGTAGAACGCGTCGGCGGCACCATGCCCGACAAAAGCAATGGCAGCCAGATGCACAACTACATCCGGCTGCAGTTCGGCCAGCAACGCGCGCAGACCCGGCCCATCGGTCAGATCGGCCTGACGATAGTCGGGGGCCTGCAAAGGCTGGCTCCCAGTCCCGAAAACTTCATAGCCACTGGCCCGTAATTCGGCCGCCATATAGCGGCCGGTGAACCCGTGAATACCTGTAATCAGCGCGCGTTTACTGGCCATTTGCATCAGAACGAGAACCCTTTTTCGTTACGACGCAGGTCGGCTTCGACCATCATGCGGCACAGTTCTTCCAGGCTGGTTTTCGGCTCCCAGCCCAGAACGTCCTTGGCTTTGGCCGGGTTGCCGATCAGCAACTCCACTTCGGCCGGGCGGTAGAATTTCGGGTTGATGGAAACCAGTACCTTGCCGCTGGCTGCGCAGGTACCCTGCTCTGCCTCGTCCTTGCCGCTCCACTTGATTTCAATGCCGACAGCCTTGAACGCCATGGACACGAAGTCACGTACGGTTTCGGTGCGGTTGGTGGCCAGTACGAAGGTATCAGGCTCTTCAGCTTGCAGCATGCGCCACATGCCTTCGACGTACTCTTTGGCAAAGCCCCAATCGCGCTTGGCGTCGAGGTTGCCCAGCTCCAGCTTGTCCAGCAGGCCCAGTTTGATCTTGGCCACGGAGTCAGTGATCTTGCGGGTCACGAACTCACGGCCGCGCAGTGGCGACTCATGGTTGAACAGGATGCCGCTGGTGGCAAAAATGTTGTACGACTCACGGTAGTTGATGGTCATCCAGTGAGCGTACAGTTTGGCCACGCCGTAAGGGCTACGCGGGTAGAACGGGGTGGTCTCTACCTGCGGAATTTCCTGGACCTTGCCGAACATTTCCGAAGTGGACGCCTGATAGAAACGTGCCTTCGGGTTGACGATACGGATGGCCTCAAGCAGGTTCACAGCACCCAGGCCGGTGATTTCGGCGGTGGTCAGTGGCTGTTCGAACGATACGCCAACGAAGCTTTGCGCAGCGAGGTTGTATACCTCGGTGGCTTCGGTGGTTTGCAGCAGGCGAATGCTGGCCGACAGGTCGGTGAGGTCGTACTCGACCAGGTGCAGGTTAGGGTTGGTGTGAATCCCCAACTCCTCGATGCGCCAGAAGTTAACCGAGCTGGTACGACGATAGGTGCCATAGACTGTATAGCCCTTTTCCAGCAGCAGTTCCGCCAGGTAGGCGCCGTCTTGACCAGTGATCCCAGTAACGATTGCTTTCATGCGACTTAACCAACTCCGATAGTGCCGTGCGGGCATGTGTTAATAGGTTGTGATGCGGGCAGTTCCAGCCACGCATTTTCGGTTCCATGCCGAAGTATACATAGGTCGTACGCACTACTCGACTTACAAAGTACTGGCGCGACGCAAGCTGGCAGCTGCTGGGGCGCCTGGAACCGGCCAAAGCATGGCAGGCGCCACCGAACGGTTTGGCGCCAAGGAGGGAGAATAAGTGCCACGGCCCGAAGCCGCCACTACAAAGCGTGTAGGAAGATTCCGAACCGGACGGTTGTTGGGGTCCGCCTTGAGGGGCAGGCGGCGCTTGATATTTGCCCCACCCTCATACCCAAGACAAACACCCGCAGCCCGATCAGCTACGCGCATCCACCCGCGCAACCTCGCCACCCGGCAAGCTGGTTTCCGGCACGGGGCTTAGCCACACATTGACGTTATCCACACTTTCCTGCGTCAACTCCCCCGCCCAACGGTTGAGCAGGAACAGGTTGGTGATGAAGTCGTACTGTGTCTTCAGCAGGTCGCGCCGCGCCTTGAATTCATTCTGTACGGCAGTGAGCACGTCCACGGCATTGACCACACCGAAGGTGAACGCCTTCTGCGCTGCAATGCTGGACTGCTGCGCCGATGACAGTGCGTTGCGGTTAGCACGAATCTTCTCGACCGCAGCCTGTGCAGTCAGATAGGCGGTAGTGGTTTCCTTGACCACCTGACGCCGCACACCTTCCAGTTGCTCCTCGGCTGCCAGTTGATCATCGTAAAGCCCACGCACCCGAGCGGAGGTAGAGCCACCGCTGTAGATCGGGATTTTCACCCCCAGCGAAGCCACATAGCTATTACTGCGAGGCGTCTGGGTATTGTCATAACCTTGGTCGTTCTGCTGCGCACTGACACTCAATCCCACTTGCGGATAGTGCTCGCCCTTGCCTTCGCGCACCGCCGCATTGGCCGCCTCTGCCCCGCTCTGATACGACTTCAGCAAAGGGTTGGTTTCGATAGCCTGGGTTACCCAGCTCTGCAAAGGCCGGGTGGGCGCCTGCAACGTGACATCATTGCGCACCCGACTGAGCGGCTCGGTAACCGGTCGCCCAACAATCTCGGCCAAGGCCTCGCGACTCACTTGCACCTGATTACGTGCCTCCACTTCTTGCGCAAGCAAGAAGTCCACTCGCGCCTGCATGTCGAGCTTGTCGGTGATCTTGGCCATTTGCCGATCGAACATACTGCTGACGCGGTCGAGGTTTTTCTGGGTCGCCCGGCGCTCAGCTTGCACCAGCGTCAGCTCGTCGTCTGCGGCCAGCGCCACGAAGTAGCGCTTGGCGAGGTCAACCGTGGCCTCTGCCAAGGTATCTTCGGCTTCATGACCCTTCTGGTCTTTCACGCTCTTGGATTTCTGGTACCGCTCCCAGGCCGGCTTGTTATACAAGTACTGGGTGAGGCTAAGCGAGTAGGTTTCGGTGTTGTAGAGGTCACGGGTAGCCTCGTTCTTGCGCAGGATGCGGCTAGAGTTGGCATTGGCCGACACCTGGGGCAGCAAGCCGCCGAGTGCCGCCCGCTGCTGCTCGCCGGCAGAGCGCGCACGTGCGTAAGCGCCGAGGACCCGCGGGTCCTCCAGGCGCGCCTCACGGTACAGCCCCGACAGGTCCAACGCATAGGTGGACGCCGAAACACCTTTCGGCTGCTCACCTACAGCCGCCTTCCCTTCCACGGCCACCGCCTGCCAGGCGACCATGCACATCATTACTCCTGGTAGCAAACGCAGCACAATCATTCCTCGATCAGCGATTCAGCGAACATGTTGCGCGCCGGTTTCAACAGGTACTGCAGCATGGTGCGGTCGCCTGCATTGATGAGGACCTCGGCTGGCATGCCGGGTTGCAGCTTGCGGTTGCCGAGCTTTTTCATGCCGTCTTCAGTGACTTTGACGCGGACCAGATAGTACTGGTCGCCGGTGCGCTCTTCGACCAGACTATCCGCTGAAATGCGAGTGAGCTTGCCCTCGATGACCGGGGTAGTTGCCTGATTGAATGCAGAGAAGCGAACATCGGCAGTCTTGCCCAGCTCCAGACGGTCGATGTCCCGCGTGGCCACTTTGGCCTCAACCACAAGCTCGGACTGAGCCGGCACGATGTCCAGCAAGGGCGTGGCAGCGCTGACCACGCCACCAATAGTGTGCACTTTCATGTCTAGAACCATGCCACTTTCCGGCGCTCGGATTACCACCCGGGAAAGCCGGTCGCGCAGCGCTGCTTCCTTTTCTTGTAAATCGAACACCTGAGCCTGGACGTCGGACAACTCCTTGGCCACATCGGCATCAAACTTCTTCTTCAACTGCACTATTTGCAGTTCGGTCTCACCTATCTGCAGCTTGGTTTTAGTTATATTGGATTGATGGTCAGATACATCTGTCTTGAGCATGTCCAGCTTGCGCTCCTGCTCCAGCAAGCGCTGATTGTCGACAAAACCCTCAGCTAACAACTCTTTCAACTGCTTGATTTCACCAGAGTAGGATTTCTCGAGCCCTGACTTTGTGCGAATCATGTCATTCAAACCAGCAATCTGCTGCTGCATCTGCTGGATCCGCTCACGGTTGACCGAGATTTCGCCCTGCAACGAATCGTGGCGTGCCCTGAATACCTGCTGCTCACCTGCCAGCGCTTCTTGCGCTCGATCAGAATCGGTACCTTCCATCGTCACCGACGGGATCAACTCCAGGCCATCGCGCTCGGCGCGCAACCGCGCCTCCTTATAGCGCGCAACGATCAGTTGATTGCGGGTGGATTCATACTCGGCACTGAGCTGCGACTCATCCAGCACAATCAGCGGGTCACCCTTCTGCACCAGGTCACCATCGCGGGCATGCAGCTCTTTGACGATGCCGCCTTCAAGGTGCTGTACGGTTTTGCGGTAGTTCTGCACCGTTACCACGCCGCTGCCATGCACGGCGTTGCTCAAAGGCGCGAAAGCTGCCCAGGTACCGAAAATGCCAAAGGTGACAAAGACGATGGTCAACCCAATGCGGCGGATGCCGCGATCCGAGGTGGGCATGTCATCGAAATTGTGGTCGAAGGCTGTGATCGCTTTACTGCTCATCTAGAAATCCTTTCAAGCGCCAGTGCTGGTGGTGGCGGCAGGTACAACGGCCGTGGGCGCAGCCGGGGCGGTTGGCGTGTTTGCAGGCGGCTGAGCCGCAGCCGCCTGCGCGCCGCGCTGCTGAAGCTTGGCTTGCTGGGCTGCCAACTCAGCGATGACGCGGTCGCGCTCGCCATACAGCGAAATGGTGCCCCCGGCCATGACCAGAATGCGGTCCAGACGCGTAAGGATGTTGGGGCGGTGAGAAACGATGAACACGGTCGCGCCAGTCTCCTTGAGTTTTTGCAAGGCCACACCCAATGCACGCTCGCCCACATCGTCAAGGTTCGAGTTCGGCTCGTCGAGCACAATCAGGCGGGGATTGCCATAGACGGCACGCGCCAGGCCAATACGCTGGCGCTGGCCACCCGACAGGTTTACCCCGTCGCTGCCGATGACCGTGTCGTAGCCGTCCGGCAGCATGAGGATCATCTCATGCACACCCGCCATCTGGGCGGCATGGACGACTTTGCCGGCATCGACCTTGTCAAAACGTGCGATGTTTTCACTGATGCTGCCCTCGAACAGTTCGATGTCCTGCGGCAGGTAACCCACATACGGGCCAAGCGCCTGTTTGTCCCAGCTGGCGATATCAGCACCATCAAGGCGCACCACGCCATGCTGAGGCGGCCAGATGCCCATCAAAGCACGCACAAGCGTGGATTTGCCGGCTGCGCTTGGGCCGACGATACCAACGATGGAGCCTGCTGGAACTACAAAGCTTATATTCCGCAATACAGGGGATTTGGCGCCAGGCGGGGCGACAATCAGGTTTTCGACTTGGATATGACCTTCCGGGGCTGGCAGAGGCATACGTTCTGGCTCTTTATTAAGCTCGTCCATGACCTTATTAAGGCGGTCATATTGAACCTTGGCCGCGACAAACCCTTTCCAGCTACCGATCATCTGATCAATTGGAGCGAGTGCACGCCCCAATAGCAGCGAACCCGCCATCAGCAGGCCCGGATTGATTTCATGAGTGATGACCAAATACGCACCTATCGCAAGCATGATGGACTGCGACCAAGTACGAAACATTTTGGATATAGAACTAACGACCCCCCCCTTATCACTGGCCTGCGACTGCAACATCATCACTTTACGCTGGCGTTTGGCCCAGCGATTCATGAGCGTTTCCAGCATACCCATGGATTCGATGACTTCAGCATTGCGCAACGTCTTGGTGGTGATGACGTTAGAAGCTACGTTCTCTTTGTTCGCTGAAGCCAAAGCTTGACCCGTCACGCGATGGTTAACCACCGCCAAGCTGGCCAATACTGCACCGCATGCTAATGTCATCCACCCGAACCATGGGTGAAATAAGAACATGATGACGGTATAAACGGGAAACCATGGAGCATCAAAGAACGCAAATACGCCCGCACCGGTAAAAAACTGACGCAAGGAGGTAAGGTCGTTCAAAGACTGAGCAGTAGCATCCGTGCCGCCACTCTGCAGCGACCGTTTGAAGCTTGCACGGTACACATCCCTGCTTAACAGCACATCTAGTCGATTGCTGATACGCACCATGATCCGAGACCGAACCCATTCGAGAGAGCCCAGAGTCAGCAACAAAATTGTCAGAATCAGAGTCAGCATCAGCAACGTAGATGTGCTGCTAGACGGTACGACCCGCCCCGAAACCTGAATCATGTAAAAAGTAGGCACCAGCATCAGCGTGTTGACGAAGAAGCTGAAGAAACCGACCGAAAGGAAACTGCTTTTACAAGCCTTGAGAGCAGCTTGCAGATTATTTTCGGATTGTGTACTCATGGTATCCATACTGAGATAGGCGAAAACGGCGGGCAGTGTAACACCCGCATCGGGGCAACTGCGTGTCAGATTGTCCGGAAGCCTGCTCGTTCCCAGGCGAATGCCCTGAATCATGAATTTTTTTTGTGATCGGCCGCGCTTGAAATCGCCAGCATTCGGGCGTTCAGCCGCAAGTCGACAAACGGCATTAGCAAGAAAACAGCCTCCGAACCAACGTCAAAAAAAATCACAAGATGCAAGCATATCGCGTGCCAGATGGCGCAGATCACTGATTTTCCGGCATTTTTAAGTGAGCATTAGTCACCCTAGCGTTGTGATCAAGTACGTAAAACACTCGTGGCGGATCGCCATCAATGGCGCTAAGTTCCCATCCGATATGAATTTTTTTTTAGAATTCTTTGTTGACAACATTTCCCTCTGACGGCATCTTCGCCACTCGCAGGGAGCCACCACTGGCCGTTTTGTGCACGCACGGGGTTGAGCAAGTTAGCTACCGGTGTTTTTGTTTAAAAGGAGCTTAACTACACCATGTCTACGCCTTCGCAGACCCTCGACGGCCTGAAGATCAGTTCACGGGTAACGCTGCTCGAGCCGGGCATGTATATCTTCCGGTACGCCTCCCAGCCCCCCGCTGAAAAGCCGGTGTGCATTGCATTGCAGCAAGCACCACTGGGCAAAGGCTCCATCGACTTCTTCCCTGCCGAGGGCGTCAGCAAAAACATGCTGACCAAGCTGGGCGACACTATTGTCGCGCGGGTCAAAGGCGGCGTGACCACCGTGCTGATCACCGAATATCACATGTTCGACGACGTGATCGAGCCCGTCGACCTGCGCATCGACCGCATCGACACTTCACCTGCCATCATGCGTACGTACGCCGTGGTTGCCACTGCCGAACCTGCCCAGTCCATTGCTTCCAGCACCAAACCGCTGCCCATCACGCTTACAGCCCACTTGCAGAACGTGGGCGAGGTGGTATCCGGCGAGGGCTGGGTTGGCGCACCGGGCACTGACGACTTCATCGAATCCTTTGCCGTCGACTGGGCAGAAAAACCCGTCGGCGTCGACTTACTCTATACCTGCACGGTGGCCGGTTCCGGCCCCTGCCGCAATGTCTCCACTGGCACCTTTGTCGGTGCCCGCGCCCAGGGCCTCCCGCTACTGTGCGTAGGCTTCAGCCTGGTAGGCCCGCTGCGCAAACACTACGAATTGACAGGCCTTGTTGTGTTCGGCAATGCCGAGCCACAACGCCTGATCGCCAATCAGATGATGCATGGCCCCACCGGCAACGAGCCGTTGGTGGCGCTGCATATCGCCTTGACCCCCGTTACGAAGATGAACGCTGCCCGCCTTAAGTCTCCGTGGGAAAACTCTGCAACTCAGCAGAATACTATTGCAGCAGGCCAGATGGCCTGAAGTAACAGGAATACACAATGCAATACGATAATCCCGTATCGAGCAGCGACGTACAGGCTACCCTGACCGCCGAAAGCGCCAACCTCTCCGACTCCACTATCGCAGCCATCAACAGCCTGCTGAACCTGGATAACGTAGAGACCGTGGAAGTTGCTGGCATCACTGGCAGCACCGTTCAGCTGCCAGAGTCCGGCGCTGCAAGCATCGTTCAAGGCACCGTAGAAGGCGTTAAAGGCGACACCGTCGTTGTTGACCTGGCCGCTGCCGAAGCCGCTGGCGCCAGCGTTTACCACCTGCAGAGCGATGCCAACCTGGTCGTGAACCTGGCTGGTCAAGCTGCCGCAGGCGCCGCCGACGCACAACTGTTCGCTGCCCTGGCTGTAGACACCTCGGCCATCGACCTGGTTGTTACCACCGGCAACGGTGACGACGTAATCACCGTCCAAGGCGACCAGAACACCCTGATCGACGCTGGCGACGGCAACGACACCATCGTTACTGGCAACGGCAACAACACCGTTATCGCTGGCGCTGGCAACAACAACGTGACCACCGGTTCGGGCAATGACACCGTCATCCTGAGCGGCAGCAACCACGCTGATATCGTCAACACTGGCGAAGGCTACGACGTTGTCCAGCTGGACGGCTCGGCTGCTGACTACAACATCGCAGTCGGCAACAACTTCACCGTCAACCTGACCGGCAACCAGACTGCTGCCATCAGCAACGCTGAATTCCTGTCGTTCACCAACGGCGACACTGTGGCACTGGCTCACAGCGACGACGAAGCTGCTGCCCTGCGCCTGTTCCAAGGTATCCTGGGCCGCGATGCTGACCAGGACGGCGCCAAGTTCTTCGTTGACCAAGTCAACCAAGGCACCTCGCTGACCGACATCGCTAACCAGTTCCTGACCTCCGGCGAATTCGGTGGCGCAGCGAACGAAGCCAGCATCAACGAGCTGTACGCTTCCCTGCTGGGTCGTGCTGCTGACGAAGACGGCGCTGCACTGTTCCAGGAATTCCTGGCTAACGGTGGTTCGCTGGCCGACGCTGCTGCTCTGATCTCGGTTTCCGAAGAAGCGCAGAACCGCGACCAGTCGAACGGTGACTTCGTCCGCGACCTGTACACCAACGTATTGGGTCGTGCTGCTGATGAAGACGGCCTGAACACTTACGTGTCCGCGCTGTTCAACGGCACCAGCCGCGCCGATGTTGCCAAGTTCATCGTTGGCTCGGATGAGGCTGCTCAGAAGTCCACCAGCGAGTTCATCGACGCGCTGTATGGCTCGGCTCTGGGTCGCACTGCTGACGACGCTGGTAAAGCCTTCTGGACTGCCCAGCTGGATAGCGGCCTCACTCAAGCCGATGTTGCCCTGAGCATCATTGGTTCGCCTGAAGCTGCTGACCATATCGACAACGTCGTTGTACTGCACGGCCAAGTGTAACTAGCCCTGCTATAGCGCAGCATATGTCCGGTCTTAGGGCTGGGCGTATGCCAAAGGGGCGACTTTCGGGTCGCCCCTCTTTTTATTTTTTGTAGCCAAGCCAAGCTTATGTCCAGAATCCTTGACCATGGGCGAGAGACGCTCATGGACGTCTTCCATCGCCACCGTCAGGCCAACGAGCCCATGCTGGCGGCCGCCGCGCTCGACCGTGCGCTGCAAACCGCTGAATATCGGCCGGAGGCACTGGTATGGAAAGGCATCGCGGCCCTGCCGCAGAGGCCAGATCTGGCGTTTTTATTTTTTGCCAATGCCGCCAAGGCACTGCCAGAGCGAGCGGATATCCACGCCCTCGTCGGTCGCAGCCTGCTAGCGCAAAACCAGTTCGAATTCGCCACCCGCTACCTGACTAATGCCTGGAAAGCCCAGCCCAATGATCTCGGCTTGCGCTTGATGTTGTGGGAAGCACGTGGCCGGACGATAGCTCCAGCTGAATTGAAGCGCATGATCTTCGCCTACTTACCAGAGATCCAAAGTGGCAAAGAACTGGCGCAAGTACTGAAGTTACTTGCCGATCAAACCGATGCTCCGCGCTCCGTCGGCGTAGTGCGCTACCTGCCTGAGCTAAAGGAAATCCAGGGCTGGGCTGTCGACATGACCAACCTTGAGGCCCCCGCAGCGCTGGTAATTGAAGTCAACGGGATAAAGCTCAATGCAGTTGCTGGTGCTGCACACCCCCTGCTCCGCGCCGCTGGCCTACCTGACACTCACGGCGGCCTGCGGGTGAGCGTGCCAAACCCTACACCTATGGTGCATCTGCATTTCAGTAATGGCACCGCTCTGGTGGGGAGCCCGGTATATGCGATGCCGCTTTTCCAACCACCTGCCAGTATGAAGGTAAGCGGCGAAAAACAGCCAGTGGACGTGCTGATCCCCGTTTATGACGGTCTCAACGAAACCCTTGAATGCATCAACAGCGCGCTTGAGGCACGCAAATTTAACCGCACTGCACACCGCCTGGTAGTAATCGAAGACCGGACCCCTATTCCTGCGCTGGCCAAGGCCTTAAAGGTTTTAGCGGGTAAGGGGAAGATTACCCTGGTAAACAATGCCGTAAACCTTGGCTTCATCCGCACCATGAACCGCGCCATGGCCCTGAGCCCGACCAAGGACGTGGTCTGGTTGAACGCTGATACTCGTGTTCACGGGACCTGGCTTGACCGCCTCCGCCAAGTGGCCTACAGCGAAGCACGCATCGCTTCGGTAACCCCGTTTACCAACAACGGCGAACTGATGAGCTTCCCACAGAGCCAGATCAGCCATGCCATGCCCAGCGCGAAGGCCCAGGCCGAGCTAGATGAATTGGCCCGGCAAATCAATAGCCCGCCAATGGAGATCGAAACCGGCTGCGGCTTCTGCATGTACATCAAACGTGCCGCGCTGGACGAGGTAGGCTACCTGGACGAAGTTCGCTTAGCGCGTGGCTATGGCGAAGAAACCGATTGGTGCCTACGTGCCCGAGCACTAGACTGGCGCCACATGGGTGCGCCAAACGTATTCGTTGCACACCAAGGTGGCATTTCATTCGGTGCGGAGAAAAGTATGCGCGTTGCTCATAACAACGCCATTTTGCGCAAGCGTTACCCGGACGCATCTGTGCGTTACAAATCCTTCATCCTTCGCGACCCTATCAAGCCAGCCCGCGATGCGCTGCAACGCGCCCGCTTGGCTCAATTGGCCAGCCTGCCCAGTACTAGTCAGCAAGCGTACTGGCCGGCCTCGGCTGACACAGAGTCAGGACAGTCCAGCCTCCCATCAGCCCAACCCACAACGCTTACGCCGGACTCCAACACCCTGCATGTACACAGTGGTTCGCACTGCGAGACATCATTCAATCTCGCCTGGAGCCATGACCCCCACCGCACCAGAGTGACTCTCCAAGCACCTCTAGAGCCATTGCCTTTGCGCCTGGACTTTGAGATCCCACGCGAATTTGGCCAACTGATAGACACATTGCGACTACTGCCTATCAACAACGTCGTTTACGAGCATCTAGACCGCTGCCCGGTTGAACTGTGTGACCTGCCCCGCCAGCTAGACAAGCCATATCACATTATCTGCCGTGACAACCGTTTGCTAAGTGAGGCTGGCGATCGGGACTGGCAAAGATTCGCTTACCAAGCTGCTAGCGTCCAGCTCCCATGGCAAGCCCTGAAAGATGCCCACGTTAATAGCTATCCGAAAGCCAACTGGCTGTCGCCTGGGGTTAACAAGCATCCGCGCATGACAACCGACGCACCGCGTATTTTGATAATCGGCGACATGCTCGATAGCCCGACCATAGCGAGTCGCTGGATGGCGTTGGCCAGACAAATGATCCGCCAACAGATACCGGTTGTATTGCTGGCTACAGCGGATACACCCTCGCTCAAACACTTAAAATCAACCGGCGCAGTGTACCGACTGCCAGAGCTGCCAGGTTTCAGCGTCGCCGAGCGTGCGCATGCAGCGGGTTGCAGTGGCGTACTCAGTTTGGACGACACTCCTTGCGCCAGTTGGCAGGCGCCATTACTGGCAATCGACCTGAATGTCCCACTGTTCGCCGGCCCGAACCCAATAGCAGAAGAGGCCGGGGCTCATCCGCTGTCCTCACTTCCCTTCCCACTGAGCCAAGCCTGATGAACGATGATTTGCTAGGAAAGCCCCAGGCGGGCCCCCGCCCGGTCACCCGGCATGCCTACAAGGGCGCCATTCTGGGACTGCAAGGAGATGTCTTGCACGGCTGGGTAATCAATACCGCAGACCCTGAGCAGCGTCCCGTAGTAGAAGTATTCATCGACTTCGCCAGCGTAGCCTTGGCACGCGCCGATCAGTACGAACCGCTAGCTCCTGAGGGCGACCAGTTCCACGGTTTCAGCGTACAGCTGCGGCACAACTGGCTAAGCGAGGCTCGTACGATCTCGGTGCGCCTGGCCAACCAAGATTTTGCACTGGACGGCGACATCATGGTTCCGGTAGCACCCACCGATGAGGCTGCCTCCATAGCCTCCCAGGTATGGCATACCGGCGGCCTACGCGTTGCCGGATGGTCATGGGACCCGCAGGCTCCAAACCGCCACGTGGAAGTCATCGTGCGAGAAGGCAATCAGATCATCTGCTCTGCCACCAGTAACGTACACCACCAAGCGCTTGCCTACCGCGACACAAGCGACCATGGCTTCGCCATTGACCTGCCCTGGGAGCTTGCAGACGGCCGCCTGCACGTGCTGGATGTCCTCAACGACCTGGGTCAGCCGTTGGCTGGCAGCCCAATCCGGGTATGCTGTTGGCCTGAAGGCGTAGAAGGTTTACTGCGGGAACTAGACCCAACGCATGACGCCCCAACCATTGCGCTACTCACCGAAGTTGCCAAAGAACAGACTCGGCGCTTGCCGAAAAGCGCGAGTTGGGCACATTACCCCCAATGGTTTGAAACCTTCCATCGCCTTGAGGGCCGCGAGGGCGCTACACCAAACGGGAAGCCCGGGTTGTTGCTGATCACCGAAGGTGATGTGGCACTGGAACAAGTCAGCCTGGCCAGCTTGGGTGATGATTGTTCACTCCTGCATCATTTGGTTTCGGCAAACCCAGCTGATACCTATCAAGCACTGCGACAACTCATAGCTTCGGGCTGCGACAGCATCCTTCCGCTAAAGGCTGGCGATCGGCTAGCACCGGGGGCACTTCCACACTTCTGCGCTCTGTTGGGCAATGGAAGCGCTTGGGGCTTCTCCGACTGCGACCGTGATGATGAAGGTGGTGCGCGCAGCTTTCCTTGGTTGAAACCAGTGTGGGACATCGACTTGTTCATTGGTGCGGATATCTACACTCCGGGCGCGGTTTTTGGCGTAGACATCGTGGCTGAAGCACTCACCCTACTAGGGGCCACTGATGACAAGTCTGTTGTAACTTGGTACGACCTATCTGCAGGCATAGCACTGGCCACGCAAAATAGTGAAGCGATCGTCACGCATTTGCCTCGCATGTTATACCACCGTGCATCTAATGAGCCTGCAAGCCCAGAATTAGCTCCAGCTTGCCAGCAGCGTCATCAGGCAATAACTTGGCTGTGTGGGCAGTTGGCCACCGGCACATCAGTGAGCACCTTGGATGATTATCCCGCGTTGCTGCGTGCACACTGGCCGCTTCCTACAAAGCTCCCACTTGTCAGTTTGATCGTTCCAACACGTGATCAGTACGCATTACTCGCTACTTGCATTGAAGGGCTAATTAACCAGACTGATTATCCAGCGCTGGAAATAATCGTAGTGGATAACCAGTCCTCTGATCCAGCCACGCTAGACTACCTGGAAACCCTTGAAAGCCGCGGTATCACGGTGCTCCGGCACCCCTATCCTTTCAATTACTCAACGATCAATAACCGCGCAGCTCAGATAGCCCGTGGTGAGCTGATCGGGTTAGTCAACAACGACATCGAGATAATTGATAGCAACTGGCTGAAAGAAATGGTTTCACAACTGATGCGCCCGCGCGTGGGAGCCGTCGGTGCAAAACTGCTGTGGCCCAACCGTATGGTTCAGCACGGCGGCGTGGTGGTGGGTATCAATGGTTTAGCTGCGCACGCAGGAAACGCTTTACATGATACGGATGCTGGCTACCTTGCTCTCAACCAGATCAGTCGCAAGCAAAGCGCAGTAACTGCCGCATGTCTGCTGTTGAGGAAAAGCACATTTTCCGAGGTCGGAGGACTGGATGAGGAGAAATTCCCGGTCGCGTTCAATGACGTAGATATGTGTTTGAAAATCAGGTCATTGGGCTTATCCCTGCTCTGGACTCCTTTTGCAAAATTAATTCACGCAGAATCCGCCAGCCGCGGCAAAGATGTGAGCCCAGACAAACAAGCGCGAGCGATCAGGGAACAAGAATACTTCAAGCTCAAATGGTGCTCGAGTGGTCAAGTCGATCCTCATTACCATCCCGCCCTGAGCAGTGATTACCTCAGCGGGCCTTACGGTGGCTTGTCGATACCCTCGCGCAATTATCATCCGCGATGGCTTATAGATAAAATCACTTGATGAATACTCGTCATTGAATCACTTTATAGATTTCAAGTTTTTTTCAATTACAGAGCCGGAAAAATGACAGATAATTCCCAAGCTATTCTCGCGCAGCTTCATGGTTGCCAAGAGGAACTGGAAAAACTCATCACAGAAAGTTCTAAGATTTCAAGCACAAATTCCAGCCTGGAGAAAGCTATTAGCGTTCTAGCTGCTCGAGATCCTGGGTATTGGTATTTTGAGCGATGCCAAGTAGTTTCTGCGCCCGAGGATAATTCCTCAGATACGCAGTGGCTTATTGAGAACGTGATCATTGAAGGAAATTTTATTTCCCAAATTCGTTTCCATACCTGCACGGTGGACAACAAATTCGGCATCATGATCCATCATCCGTTCGATGATTTTTTGAAAAACCCCAAAGATAGAAATCCAGAGAATACGCTTGTCTGCATTCCCGAGCCGGGCAATATTTTCAGCGGCAACAATCGGATACTAACAAACCTTTCCTCTTCGTCGTGGAAGCTGTTGACGGGATTATTGGCCTGTATATCTCGAGAACTTGATGAAAGCGCGAAAATCATACTCGACCCCCAGATCGAGATAAGATCACTGAAAGCAAAAATTGTACAACTTAGCAAAACACTTCTCGCGTGGCCAGATTTTTTACGTTTCGACTCCGCAAAGCTTGGCAGTATTGTTCAGACCAACATTAAAAATCGCGTCGAGATACATCTGACCAACGCATCATACAACAAGATGATATGGAAACATGTTAATTACGGAATCGGCAGCATTGATCCAAGCGGTACCACGCTAGGCGAAAACCTTAGAATTGAATTCCCGGAGTCTTCAGTTCAATCACTGGAAAACTGGCACCCGGAGACTGTTGATAGCCGAGGCAAGCGCCTTGAGTTAAGATTTGCCCAACCTTTTGACATGGATACAAAGGTCTGGTCGTCTCTCTCCACTAATGACCATATACTTATCGTCGCACTTATTGCTTCATTCAGCAACCAACTTGAAGGACTGGTTGGCTCTGACGGGCTAACGTTAGAAGATACCGAAAAATGGGACCAACTAGGAAAGCACATCAAACGGATTCTTGGAAAACATCTCACTATGCAGAAGCCCTGAAAGCGATGTTCTCTAACTGAACGCTCGGCGCAGCCAATTTACGGCAGCTATTTCGTAAACCCAGCACTTACACGATGCATAAAAATGAATGACACAGCAAAAACTTCAGCACTCGCTTTAGGTAACAACGCACTCCGCGATGGTGACTTTTGCACAGCCTTGGCTTATTACCGAAAAGCGCTTTCCGAACTACCCCAAATGAAAGAAGCCATTGCGTTTAACATCGCACTGGCTGAAAAAGGGTCGCTGGGAGAAAGCCAGACCAACACGAAACAGCCTGAGCGAATTTCCCGCCCCCTAGCCAGGCCAACTGCTCAAGACTCTTGGAGCAAGATCCAAGGCCTGTTACGAGCTGCCAACCCTATCGATGAGCATTATCAAACCATCCTCAAAAGTGGCGCGTTTGACCATCAATATTACTTATCTCGATACCCAGATGTAGCCACGAGCAATATTGACCCTATAGCTCACTACTGTGCCTACGGCTGGCAAGAGTATCGTAATCCCAGCGAAAATTTCAACACTCATTACTATCTTGCAAAAAACCCAGACGTGGCAAATGCGGGCGTGAACCCATTTGTGCACTGGATTAAATACGGCAAACTGGAAGGAAGAAAGTCCAGAGTCATTGAGGTCAGTTCGAGTCTTTCCCTCGACCGGCACTCTCCGACAATGCTATTCGTAAGCCACGAAGCATCACAAACTGGTGCACCCGCTGTTCTGTTGTCTTTGATGCGCTGGGTAAAAGCTAACACGTCGATTAAATTTTCTATTTTGGTTGGTGCCAGCGGCCCTTGGGATCAGCGCTTCAAGGATATTGGCCCTTGTTTCTTCTTCGATGCAGAGCATCCTCTTGGCTTTGAAGAGGAACTTAAGGCATTCTGCGGCAGCGAAGTTTCCAGCATTTATGCTAACACCATTGCAGCAGGCACTTATGTAAAGCACCTCGACTTCCTGCATGCCGAACTTATCACACATGTGCATGAGATGGAGAATGTATTCGACGTCTTTGCTGATAGCTTCAAATACCTGAAAGAAAAGACGAACCAATTTATTGCTGTTTCTCAAGGATCCATAGACGCACTCAATAAGCGCCTTAGTCCGAATTCCAAGATACATTTCCTGAAGCCGTTTATTGAGAAGCGCACACAGTTCACAACCAGCTATCAACGCCCTTCCGACAAAATCGTCATATTTGGATGTGGGGCAGTTGAAAAGCGCAAAGGCTTTGATTTGTTCTGCGCCGTCGCAGCAGAGTTGCTCGCCAAAGGATTTTATAATTTTAAAATGCTTTGGGTCGGCTCTGCGGAAGGCAAAGATCTTTCGCCGAAAGATGAGATCCAAAAATATAATGTGGACGGCTACGTTGAGTGGCTGGGCTCGCTTGACAACGTACGGGACCACTTTGCAGGAGGACATATCTTCCTGTTGCCCTCGAGGGAGGATCCTTACCCATTAGTCTGTATGGAAGCAGCGGAATGCGGCATGCCCGTTGTATGCTTCGATTCAACAGCAGGCGGGATGCATTCATTTGTGGAAACTGATGCCGGGATTGTAGTGGACTACCTCGATGTCATCGCAATGGCAGATGCCGTTATACGCCTCGCTTCCGATGAACCGCTCCGCGAGAATATGGGGAATGCGGCGGCGAAAAAAGTGGCTGAGCGTCATTATGTAAGTGTAATTGCGCCGCAGATCATGAAGCTGGTCACCCACACCAGTGATACCGCGGATCGCCTTAGCAAACTAAAAAAATTTATTGATAACGCGAAAGTCGTATCTTTTGATATTTTCGATACCTTGGTAACGCGTAGAATCGGCAACCCAGCTGTAGCATTCGATCTAATGGAGCACCGACACACTGCAGCGGAACCAGCGTTACTCTCACTATTTTCGGAGCGGATGAATACCGCTGGAAAGGTTCTTGCATCCCGGCAGGGCAAAGTAGACGACATTACCGTCGATGAAATTTACAACTCCATGTCGTTCTTTACGGCTTCAGATATTGAGAAAGATACTGAAATATCCCTTTGTATCCCTCATCCGCTAGGCATTCAACTCTACAACTATGCCAGAAAGAAAAACAAGACGATTTTCATTGCTAGCGATATGTATCTCGACCAGCAGACCATTGAGAAAATCTTACGTAACTGCGGCATAAACAAATGGGATGAGTTCTTCCTCTCATCTTCGCTGGGCAAAAAGAAAGATACAGGCAAGCTATTTACTCACCTGCTAGTAAAAGCCGAAGCCCTCGGATATAAACCCAAGGATATCTGCCACATCGGAGACAACTGGGTTGGGGATGTACTGAAGCCGCGAGAACAGCATATTATTGCCAAGAGGTTCGCTCCCTTAAATGAGGTTGTGCTTCCGCTTGTACCTCTACCAAAAAATATTAGCGAAGGATTGTCACAGGCCGGTCGTATCTGGGAAAGTTTTTGCACCCAATCGAGCCGCATATGGCATAAAAAGAGCGTAAGAAGCACGGTTGATTTCTATACTAAGTTAGGCTTTGAACTGACAGGGCCTTTAGCGGCGATGATGGCCATGCATACGGCAGGCATTGCGCGCAATAATGATGTGAAGAAAATCGTATTTATGGCGCGCGATGGACGCATCATTAAAAAAGCTTTTGACACGCTCTATGCCGACGAGATCGCCAATAGCACTTTTGAGTCATTGTATTTACATCTTTCGCGCGCAACTGTTGTACCGGCGACATTTTCGCACCCCTTGACTTCCAACGATATCGCCTTCTTGACAGAAGGGTTACATCTGGGTCAAAAACCGGTTCAATACTTTATTGAAAAAGCAGGATTAGATCCGGCCGAGAGCATTGTTTGCAAGAAAGTATTCAGCCGCTTTGACTCGATGGACTTCATTCCGACGTGGAATGATCTCAGTGACCTCAGCGCACTTTTCAAGTCCCTTTCCGCTGAAATTCATGAGGCCACAAAACCACTGCGGGACAGCCTGCTTCAATACCTTAATCAGAATGGGCTGCTCGATGATGAGCATTTCATTGTTGTAGATGTCGGCTGGCTACTTAACATCCACTCACGGCTGGCAAAGTTCATCAGTGCGCAAAATAGCGCAACAAAAATCACAGGCTGTTACGTGGGATCGCGTGATCGCGCGGACAAGAGCCTTACCACCCACTCGCTTCTATTCCACGGTGGAGAACCGCGCAACTATGCACGCCTGATTGAAGACAACACCACATTATTTGAAGTTCTATTTTCAGCGCCTGAAGCTTCGGCGAAGGGACTAACACTGGATCCCGAAACAGGCAAGGTGCTTGCAGACTTCAAGCCTTTAGGCAATCCAGTACCGCCTGAAATACCCGTCGCCCAGAAACTCCATATGGGAGCGGAATCATTCTTCGAAATGCTGGCTGATGCACGCCGTGATTTCTTCCCTGAAGTGATCTCGAGAGACTATTTCTTCCATGTTTTCGAAGCGCTTGTCAGTACACATGATACGGTAGCCAAGGCCCATCTTGGCTCATTTGAGGTCCGTCTGGGTGGGCATCACGAGTTCATCGCGCACGAAAACCTCATCAAACATTCAAGTATGGACACGAATGTAGACTTTAAGGTCAATAACTATCCAGATGAATTTATACCGCTTCATTTCAATGCTCAAAAGCCCAAAAACTCTGCGCTTATCGTGACCTCTGCTGGGCTGTTCAATGGCTCAACACGTTATCGCGGAATGCATCTAGCTGAATCACTTAAACACATTAACATTTCTTCCACACTCGTCTATGCATCACTAAGTATCGACGCATTTAAAAGCCTTGCATCTAATGCGAAGTTCATTATTTTCCAGCGTTGTCTTGAGGACCAAGGAAATGTTGCAGCGTTCCTGGCAATGGCAAAAAGCCTAAACAAAATCTGTATTGGCGAAATGGATGATTTGGTATTCCCCGAGCATCTAGAGACGATTGGCTCCGTCAAAGGTGGCGAGTGGAATATCCAAGAAGCGCAATATGTTGCCGAAGGTTATGAGAAATTAATCAAGAAAATGGACTGCTGCATTGCGTCCACCCCAGCCCTCAAGACCTATATTGAGGAAAGCTATTCGAAGCCAACACTGCTGCTGCGCAATGCCATTACACCAGAGATGGTGAGACCACCCAAGTCTAAAGACTTCAAGCGCCTGAATCTTCTTTACGCATCTGGAACCTATTCGCATAAAGCTGACTTCATGATGGTGGAAGAATTACTTTTCCAGACATTACGTAGCCATCCGGAAGTTAAGCTATCAATCCTCGGCGCGGCCCAAGCTTCAGAGCGCATGCTTTCACTGGATAACGTTTCCAGTTATCCGCTTCTGCCATATGAGTCGATGCTCGACTTCATAGCTAAGCATGACATGCTTTTAGTTCCTCTCGAGGACTCCATCTTCAATAGGGCCAAGTCGAACGTAAAGTTCATTGAAGCTGCAGCGATGGGCGTTCCCGTCCTTGCCTCTGCGGTGGGAGAATTCTCCCAAAGCATCACCCATGGGAGCAATGGTTTCCTCGCTCACGACGTGAATGACTGGCGAACACTTCTCAATGAGATAATCCAAAAACCTAAGCAATTGAAAAATATTTCAAAAAACGCCAATCAAACTGTTAAAAAGTTTTATCTGACCACATCCGCCGAACATGTCCTGAATCAGTTCCTGGAGTTAGCTCAGGAGAACGATGCTGAAGCACATACGTCCACGATCGAACTCATTGATGGGGCAGCCAACTAATGAAGATCCTAGTCATAGGCGGGGCTGGCTATATCGGCTCAAACATGGTGCACCTCCTCGTCAACAGTGGCTTTGAAGTCGTTGTGCTGGACGATTTGAGCTGTGGCCACCGTGATGCAGTTCACAACGCTACTTTGATTGTTGGCTCCACTGAGGACAGTGACCTTTTAGATAGCATATTCTCACAGCACCAGATCAGCGCTGTTATGCATTTCGCCTCTTCGATACAGGTTGGCGAATCCGTAATTCGCCCTGATCTATACTATGTCAATAACTTGAGCAATACGATTATCTTGCTCAACGCTATGATGCGCGCCAACGTAAAGCATCTTATTTTTTCATCTACTGCTGCTGTTTACGGAGACCCGCATTACACCCCCATTGACGAAGGCCACCCCAAGCTTCCACTTAATCCGTACGGTCGTACTAAATGGATGGCTGAACAGGTCCTGCAAGACTTCGACCGTGCTTTCGGGCTCAGATATACTTCCTTGCGTTACTTCAATGCTGCCGGCGCTAACATTTCTGCTTCATTGGGGGAACGTCATGAGCCCGAGACCCATTTGATACCGCTTGTGTTGCAAGCGGCGTCAGGCAGGCGTAACAGCATCTCTGTTTTTGGCTCAGACTATGAAACCAGAGACGGTACTTGCGTTCGAGACTATATTCATGTTCAAGATCTGTGCCGCGCCCATCTACTTGCCTTGAAAAGGCTATGCACAGGCGCCCCTTCCGCACAATACAACCTTGGGAATGGGGAAGGCTTTACTGTTCAAGAAGTCATCAATAGCGCCAAGAGTGTGACTGGACGCAATATAGAGGTTCAGTACTTGCCGAGGCGAGAGGGTGATCCGGCAACGCTTGTTGCAGACTCCAAGCTTGCCAAAATGGAATTGGGTTGGACCCCCCAGCGCTCCGACCTGAATACAATCATTCAAGACGCCTGGGCATGGGAGCTTAGCCACCCTTGGGGTAGATCCTCTTAATTTTTAGTGTAACCTTCATTGACAGTAAAGCCCAGATCATGGGCTTTACTTCAATTTGAGGCTGCGCTTTGAATCACATTTCAAGAGAACATCTAAAACTCTTAGAAATTATTCAATCAAAAGCTCGGAAGTCTCCACCGCATTAGTATGCTCAGAGCTCAAAGCGTACAAGGCAAACCATTATTACGCATGAAGTTCTTATACTCTTCCGCTAGTTCGGCCCGATTCTTATCGAAAGCTTTACCATCGAAACGTGCATACCCGCGGATTTCGTTCAGCGTCACGCCATACTTAACGTCATTTGCCATAACATAAGGGATTTTACTTTTCTCGCACAGTTCACGGATGCGGGAATCGTAAGCGATACATACTGCAGGCACGCCTGCTTGAATCGCCAACATAACGCCGTGAATCCGTGCACCCACTACAAAATCAAATCTTCTCAGATATTCCATCCAAGCAGGAATATTGAAGAATGCGATGAAGTATTTGCGTATCCAATGTTCCAACTGCCCACCATCAAGATTCAATCTGAGGTAAGTACGCAGCTTATTCTTGAATTCGTTATCAGCATAGCTCATATCACCACGAGCAAACGCCACAAGCTCATCAGTTGCTTGGACAATGTAAGAACCATTGGTATCCTCCATGATCCGGACCAAGGAGGCTTCCAGTCGGCTCATTGCCACATGAGAAGGATGGCCGGCAGCGATTGCAACTTTTTTCGGCAACGCTTTATATCGTTCCTCTAGCAACTCACCCAAATTCTTGGTTTTGTTAATGAAAAGAGTAGGACACCCCAAGGATACGGCATTACCTTCAAATCCGTAATGCTCTAGCACCCGGAGAGTAAAATCTCCCCTAACGGTGATATTAGGATTTTTCGAAGGCGCGTGCGCGATAAGCTCTTCAATCCAGCGGATCGTGCCATCTGGCAACTGAGGAATTTCTTCGAAGTTTGCCTGGGACTGAGCCCCCAATCCAATTGCCACTAACTTAGCGTCAACTTTATTGATATTTTGCGCTAGCCCTCCCAAATTTGCATGCGTGCCTAACTGATTAGCGCATGGCAGTATCCCTAAATCCCCGAATCCATTTACAACCTGAGGATCAGAACTCCAAGGCGTTGCAGGCGGCACCATTCCAATCAATCGATTGATGGCGTAGTGGAATGCCAGGTTCCCCGTGTTCAATCCAACATTGTTGTACAGAGTCCTAGTATCAATTGCACTCGAGCCATCTATGCTTTCTTCAAGGCCGAATGTAAAAATCTGAGACATTACGCATCTTCCTCTGAGGCATGCTTACGGTTGCTGTACGTCGCTTCTGCCTGCTTCGGCAGCCAGGTAGGTGGATCTTACCAAACCACAGGCCCTGATAAAAACCGTTTGGCACTTTCCTAGATATTTTTTGATGCGCTGCTCACGAAAATGCCTGACCTCGTGCAGACAGGATGACAGTAGAGCCCATCCTTAGAGAAGAGCCCGGTCAAACAACCCGCTCAACTGCGAAACCTGGCACGGAGCCCCACCGCCTTGGCCATCATTCTGTCACTGGGTAAGCCTAGGGAAATGCAGCGTTTGCCTACCAGGATCGCCTCTACGTCGGACACGAGGGATTTGTGACACCCTTACGGCGAAGAGCCTCTAAATCCATATAACCTGTTAAAAATCTTTGTTCTTTTCACTTAAAAACAAGCACACCACAAAACTAAAAACACAAAAATACTATGATGATTTTTTGAAAATTATATATTATAACCCTCCTTTACACATACACTTTAACAATTATCCATATTACAAATCCAAGACAAATGTTAGACACTTCGCACACCAAGGTCAGCCCCCATTAACAATGACACTTCACCCTAAAAAGCCGCTCACAAGCCTGTAACGCTGCAAAAAGAAATGGTATTATTCATACCCCCCTTTCATCAAACAGAGAGACACTATGATTCTTGTCACAGGCGGTGCCGGATTCATCGGTTCCAACTTTGTTCATCAGTGGTGTGCAGCGCACTCTGAACCCGTCCTCAACCTCGATGCCCTGACCTACGCAGGCAACCTGGCCAACCTGCATTCGCTGGAAGGCAACCCTCAGCATTGCTTCGTCCAGGGCAATATTTGCGATGCAGCACTGCTGGCCAAACTGTTTGCCGAGCATCGCCCGCGCGCCGTGGTTCACTTCGCGGCCGAATCCCATGTAGACCGCTCAATCACCGGCCCCGAAGCATTTGTCGAGACCAACGTGATGGGCACATTCCGTTTGCTGGAAGCCGCCCGGGCGCATTGGAATAGCCTGGAGGGTGCAGAGAAAGAGGCATTCCGCTTCCTCCACGTTTCCACTGACGAAGTCTACGGCACACTTGGGCCAAACGACCCAGCCTTCACGGAGACCACCCCGTACGCGCCGAACAGCCCCTACTCGGCCAGCAAGGCGGCCAGCGACCACCTGGTACGTTCGTATTTCCATACCTACGGCATGCCGGTACTCACCACCAACTGCTCCAACAACTACGGGCCGTTCCACTTCCCGGAAAAACTCATCCCGTTGATGATCGTCAATGCCCTCGCAGGCAAGGCACTGCCTGTCTATGGCGACGGCCAGCAAATACGCGACTGGCTGTATGTAGAAGACCACTGCTCGGGTATCCGTCGCGTACTGGAAGCCGGCGCGTTCGGCGAGACGTACAACATTGGTGGCTGGAATGAAAAAGCCAACATCGACATCGTCCGCACCCTCTGCGGCTTGCTTGATGAATTGGCTCCGGCAGCGTCGCGCCAAGTAGTCAATCAGCAAACCGGCAAACCTGTCGAGCAATACGCAGAACTCATCACTTACGTTACCGACCGCCCAGGCCATGACCGCCGCTATGCCATCGACGCACGTAAGATCGAGCGTGAACTTGGCTGGAAACCTGCCGAAACCTTCGAAACCGGCATACGCAAGACAGTGGCTTGGTACCTGGCCAATCAGGAATGGGTAAAAGGTGTCATGGATGGCAGCTACCGTGACTGGGTAGCACAGCAATACGGGGCGGATAAAGCGTGAAAATCCTGCTGTTAGGGAAGAATGGACAAGTAGGCTGGGAACTGCAGCGCGCACTTGCTCCACTGGGTGAGGTCATCGCACTGGATCGCCAAGGTGCCGACGGCTTATGTGGCGATTTGTCCAACCTCAATGGCTTGGCGACAACGGTTCGCCAGGTGGCGCCGGATGTGATCGTCAATGCTGCTGCCTACACTGCGGTTGATAAAGCAGAGAGCGATCAAGCGCTCGCTGCACTGATCAACGCTGAAGCACCGAGTGTTCTGGCGCGTGAAGCAGCTGCGTTGGGCGCATGGCTGATTCATTATTCGACCGACTATGTTTTCGATGGCAGCGGCGAGCAACGCTGGCAAGAGTCGGCGGCCACTGGCCCACTGTCCGTATATGGTCGTACGAAGCTGGATGGCGAGCTTGGCATCCGGGCAAGTGGGGCACAGGCCGTAGTACTACGCACCAGCTGGGTGTATGCTGCGCGCGGGCACAATTTTGCCAAGACCATGCTGCGGCTGGCGAGTGAGCGTGAAGCGTTGAGCGTGGTTGCAGACCAATTCGGTGCGCCTACAGGTGCAGATCTGATAGCCGACGTTACCGCACATATCCTGCGACAAATTTTCAACGGGCAAGACAACCGTCACCTGGCCGGGACTTACCACTTGGCCGCGTCTGGTGAAACCAGCTGGCATGGTTTTGCTCAATTCGTGCTGGCGCATGCTGTTCGCAACGGGGTAGCGCTGAAAGTGACTGCTGACCAAGTTACTGCAATCAGTACCGAAGCTTATCCCGTGCCCGCTCCGCGTCCGCGCAACTCGCGTCTGGCACTGGAAAAGCTCGAGAACACGTTCAATTTCAAAATGCCGCTTTGGGAGCAAGGCGTGCAACGTATGCTGGACGAAATCCAGTAATAGGGACTCTCATGGCTCGTAAAGGAATTATTCTGGCTGGCGGTTCGGGTACACGCCTGCACCCAGCCACACTTTCGGTTTCCAAGCAGTTGCTGCCGGTGTATGACAAACCGATGATCTACTACCCGCTGAGCACCCTGCTGCTCGCGGGCATTAGAGACATCCTGATCATTTCCACACCCCAGGACACACCGCGCTTCGAACAGCTGCTGGGCGATGGAAGCCAGTGGGGCCTGAACCTGTCCTACGCTGTGCAACCAAGCCCTGACGGCTTGGCGCAGGCATTCACCATCGGCGCGAACTTCATCGGTAACGACCCCTCTGCGCTGGTACTTGGTGACAATATTTTCTACGGCCATGACTTCCAGGCTCTGCTGTTGAACGCCGACAAGCGTAAAGCCGGTGCTTCGGTGTTCGCGTATCATGTACATGACCCAGAGCGCTATGGCGTAGCGGAGTTTGACGACAACGGCCGCGTATTGTCGCTTGAAGAGAAGCCAGCTGCTCCTAAGTCAAGCTATGCCGTTACCGGTCTGTATTTCTATGACAACCAGGTAGTCGACCTCGCCCGCGATCTAAAGCCATCTGCGCGTGGCGAGCTGGAAATCACAGATCTCAACAATCTGTATCTGCAGCAACAGCAGTTGCAGGTTGAAATCATGGGCCGTGGCTACGCTTGGCTGGACACAGGCACGCACGACAGCCTGCTCGAGGCCAGCCAGTACATTGCGACCATGGAGCGCCGCCAAGGCTTGAAGGTTGCCTGCCCTGAGGAAATCTGCTTCCGCGCTGGCTGGATCAACGCTGAACAACTCGAGCGTTTGGCGCAACCGCTGCTTAAAAACGGCTATGGCAAGTATCTGCAAAACTTGCTGAAAGAGAAGGTGTTCTGATGCAGGCTATTCCGCTGGACATTCCCGAAGTCGTCCTGTTTACCCCCAAGGTATTCGGCGACGAACGTGGCTTCTTCTACGAAAGCTTCAACGCCCGTGTTTTCAGCGAAGTCACCGGCCTGCAGCCCGACTTCGTACAAGACAACCACTCACGCTCGGTAAAAGGCGTGCTGCGTGGCCTGCACTACCAGCTGGCACCTCACGCCCAGGGCAAGCTGGTGCGTGTGGTGCAGGGCGAGGTCTTCGATGTTGCGGTGGATATCCGTCGCTCATCCCCTACCTTCGGTAAATGGGTGGGGGCGGTGCTGTCAGCAGAGAACAAGAACCAGCTGTGGATCCCGCCAGGGTTCGCACACGGGTTCGTCACGCTGAGCGAAACCGCAGAATTCCTCTACAAGACAACCGATTTCTACTCGCCTCAGTGTGAACGCTGCATTGCCTGGGATGATCCGACAGTTGCCATCGAATGGCCCATCGACTTCGCTCCAAGCCTGTCTGGCAAGGACAAGCTTGGCGTCCCACTGGCTGAGGCCGAGCTGTTCGATTGATAGTCCCGGCGGGGCTGCAGAGCGTTAGCGCAACCTCGCCGCACCCATCATTGCTGAAGCATCGCGAGCCACCAACGCTTGGCGTGCAAGCCCGGAGCCTGCGCGCAAGATCCGCAGCCAGCCTTAAGTTCGCGCTTGTATTGACAGAGTCTTGCACCGAGTGCCAGCATTTCATTTTTTTGTCCGACAGCGACTACTCAAATGCCTGCTGCATCCAAACCGGCCGAACGGCTCTACACGCTGGATACCTTGCGTGGTATCGCCGCGCTCAGTGTCGTGTTCTGGCATTGGCAACACTTTTTCTACGTGGGCGATAGCCCGGCAGGCTTCGAGGTTTCACGCCAACCCTTCTTCGCCACGCTTGCGCCGCTCTACCAATACGGCGGCCTGGCTGTACAGTTATTTTTCTCCATTTCTGGGTTTGTGTTCTTCTGGCTGTTCGCCCAAGGCGTAGCGACTGGACGGATCAGCTTGCGCAATTTCGCCGTAGACCGCTTCAGCCGTCTTTACCCGTTGCACTTGCTGACATTGGGAGGGGTTGCCGCACTGCAATGGGTGTATTCAGCAAGCCACAGCAGTTATTTTGTCTACCCCTTCAACGATGCCTACCATGCACTGCTCAACCTGCTGCTTGCGCCAGCCTGGGGGCTTGAAAAAGGTTGGTCATTCAACGCCCCTGTCTGGTCGGTATCGGTCGAAGTGTTGCTGTACGCCTTGTTCTTTGTCATCTGTCTGGCCGGCCGTTGGCGTTGGCCACTTGCCGCCTTGGCTTGCGCCGCGGGCCTTATGCTATACCCCGGCAGCTATAAGGTCGGCAGTGGGCTGCTGTGCTTCTTCATCGGGGGGCTCGCCTATGGCGTTATGTGCCAACTACGACGCTGGTTTGGCAGCGGCCTCACGCTGCTTGCATGCTGCATCGTCGCGTTGGGCGCCTGGGCTGCGCAAATAGGGTACTACGACGCGCTAAACGCCTACCTGGTGATGTGCCTGTGCTTTCCGGCTACGCTGGCTGCGCTGGCGGCTGCCGGCCTGCACTGGCCTGGGCTGTTGCGCAGCACTGGGTGGGTCGGTGATATCAGCTATTCCTCTTACCTCCTGCACTTCCCATTGCAAATCGTGTTTGCGCTTGTGCTTGATCGACTGGGTTTCAACCGAGAAATCTTCTACCAGCCCTGGCTGATGTTGTCGTTCTTTGTCGTGCTCATTCCCATGAGCCTTGCCTGCCATCGATGGGTCGAGCGCCCAGCCCAACGTTTCCTGCGCAACAGTCGCTTGGCAAAGGCACGCCAACCTGGCGTCCACACAGCTGCCTGACGCTGCAGTGCACAGGCGCTCGTTTTAACTGAGATGAACAGCCTGGCTCCGCAATGGGGCGAACAACGAACCCCATGCACAACGGGATGGTACCTGCCAGGCCAACCTTGCCCGACGAGGCTGCATTCTCTGGTATCCTCAAGGCTTTTATTGCCTGGCAGCCTGGGGTTGCGGTGTCTGCTTCCTTGCCTGATCGCCTTGCTACAAGCCGAGGTCCATGCATACGCCCGCCGGGTAGCCTCGGCAGGCGATTTTGGCCTTTAGTCTGTCGGCCACATCGCAAGCCTCTCAAGACGCTTGCACATGACCCGAATCCGAATCAGATAAGGAAGGTGGCTACAGTCTTTGACGGAAAAACGGGTCAATCTGCCAGGCAACATTCAGCACTGCTTTTCAACTGACACCTAGCAACATCCGGTCAGTAAAGAACCAACGCACTGAAAAAGCGTCTCATGACGCTCCAGTACCTTAAGGAGATCACATGTTTGGATTATTGAGAGGGCTATTCAGCTACCGAAGCTTTATCGCCACCTCGATCCGCAACGAGTTTGTTTCTCGGTTTTCGCGGAGTAGCCTTGGCGGGCTTTGGATGATTATCAACCCGTTGGCGAACGTGCTGATCTATGCACTGATCCTGTCAAACGTGCTGGCTGCAAAGCTGCCAGGCATTGATAACAAATACGCCTATGCGCTTTATCTCATGGCAGGCACGCTGGCCTGGAGCCTGTTCTCCGAAATCATCAATCGATGCCTGACGCTCTTCATCGAAAACGGCAACCTCATGAAAAAAATGAAGTTCCCGAGAATCACACTGCCCTTCATCGTATTGGGCTCTGCCCTGCTCAACAATTTCCTGCTGCTGCTTTCTGTCCTGGCGGTGTTCATATGCCTCGGCCATTGGCCCACCTGGCAGATGCTGTGGGCTGTTCCACTGATTCTGACAGTGGCGGCCTTGGCGATGGGGCTGGGTCTTGTACTGGGTGTGTTGAACGTTTTTGTGCGGGATATTGGCCAGGTGGTGCCGATTGTGCTTCAAATCCTGTTCTGGTTCACACCCATTGTTTACCCCATCAATATCATTCCCGAGAATCTGAAATCACTGCTCGCCTACAACCCCATGCTGCCACTGGTAAGTGCGTATCATGACGTATTTGTCTATGGCCTTTCTCCCAACTTCCTGGCTTTGGCCAGCACGGTAGCCCTCACTTTGGTTTTGCTGGCGCTGGGTCTTTATATTTTCCGCCGCGCGGCGCCTGAAATGGTGGATGCACTATGACTTTGCTAAGTGCTAAAGATTTGGGTAAAGCCTACCGTACCTATAGAAGTGAATGGCAACGCATCGCACGCTGGTTAGGCATCCGGATCAATCCTCGCGAAGAACACTGGGTGCTCCAGCACATCAATTTCGTCATCAACGCAGGTGAGGCAATCGGCATCGTTGGCCAGAATGGCGCTGGCAAATCAACGCTACTCAAAATGCTCACTGGCACGCTGCAACCCACCACGGGGGAGGTGCAGGTGAACGGGCGCATCGCGGCGATTCTGGAGCTGGGCATGGGCTTCAACCCAGAATTGACCGGCCGCCAGAACGTCTATCACGCCGCTGGCCTGATGGGGTTCAATGCCCAGGAAATTGAAGCATTCATGCCAGATGTCGAGAAGTTCGCTGAAGTCGGCGAGTATTTCGATCAGGCAGTGCGGACTTACTCAAGTGGCATGCAAATGCGGGTGGCCTTTGCAGTAGCGACAGCCCGTCGCCCGGAGATACTGATCGTAGATGAGGCCCTCTCGGTCGGCGACAGTTACTTCCAGCACAAGAGCTTTGACAGAATCCGCGAATTCCAGGAGCAAGGCACCACGCTACTGATCGTGTCTCATGATCGCAGCTCCATTCAGGCATTGTGCGACCGAGTACTCCTGATAGAAGGCGGCACCGTGATCAAGGACGGCGCCCCCGAAGAAGTGATGGATTTCTACAACGCCATCATTGCCGAAAAAGAGAACGCGACCGTTCAAGTCCACACGCTGGCCGATGGTACCGTGCAGACGCGCTCGGGTTCGGGTGAGGCTACCATCGATAGCCTTGCGCTTTACAACGAGGCCGACGCGCCAATCGAATTTGTCAGCGTCGGCCAATCGGTCAGTTTGAAAATCAGAGTCAAGGTGAACCAGGCAATCCCGGAACTGGTGGTCGGCTACATGATCAAGGACCGCCTGGGTCAGCCAATTTACGGCACCAATACTCACCATCTTGATAAAAAAATGGGGGCATTGGAGGCGAATACTGAACTGGAATATACGTTCAAATTCGAGGCCAACATTGGCGTAGGCTCTTACTCGATCGCTGTCGCGCTTCATACAGCGGACACACACCTCAATGCCAACTACGAATGGCGGGATCTCGCACTCGTGTTTAATGTTATCAATTCAGACAAGGTACCCTTTGTAGGCTCAGCCTGGATTCAACCCACTGTGGAGTGTGTCCAATGAGCCAGTTTTATCGCGCTTTCGAGGACGAGCACCGCGGTTCGCATGAGACCATCAAGCAGCGTTTACAGGTTTATCTGCCGTTCATCACACCGCTGTTGAAGCTGTACCCAGAGGCCCACGCACTGGACGTAGGCTGTGGCCGTGGTGAGTGGCTGGAAACGTTAATCGAAAATGGTTTCAAAGCCACTGGCGTCGATCTGGACGAAGGGATGCTGGAGGCCTGTCAGGCCCGCGCACTGCCAGCAAAAAAAGCAGAAGCTCTCTCCTACCTGCAATCATTGCCGAGCGACAGCCTCACCGTATTGAGCGGCTTTCACATCGTTGAACATATTCCGTTTGACGCGCTGAAGGCTTTGGTCAGCGAGGCCAACCGGGTACTGAAGCCTGGCGGGCTGTTGATTCTCGAAACGCCAAACGCCGAAAACCTGATTGTCGGTACCCAGAATTTTTACCTGGACCCCACTCACGAGCGCCCAATCCCGCACATGCTGCTGGAGTTTCTGGCGAAGTTCAGCGGTTTCTGGCGCACCAAGCTATTACGTCTGCAAGAAAGCCCCAGGTTGATCGACGCGCCTTCGCTGACATTGATGGAAGTGCTCGGCGGTGCCAGCCCCGACTATGCGATCGTCGCCCAGAAGGCCGCCGGCCAGCTAGACATTTCAGCGTTCAACGCAGTGTTCGAAGGCAGCTACGGCTTGAGCTTGGCCGATCTGGCTCAGCGCTATGAAGCCACTCTGTTTAACAGGGCCGAGGAGCAGCGTCAGCTGCTGGACCACAACAACGCACGCGTCAGCGCTGTGGAGCGCGAAAACGCAGCGCTGCAGACCCAGGTGCACGACCTCAAGGTCTCTGTGCTGAACTTGAGGCTGGATGAGCTCAAGCTTGCCAACGACACGCTACAGCGCTCGTTGGACGAGGCATTGAAAAACGCTCACCACTGGCACACGGAGGCAGAGGTTCGTCAGCAGCACGTAGTAGCGCTCAGTGACGCCAATGCTTACAAGGATCAGACCGTCAGCGCGCTGACTGAACACCTCCAGAAACTGAAGACAAGCACCTCGTGGCGGGTTACAGCCCCCATGCGCCAAGGCGTGATCGTAACGAGAAAGCTGATTTTCTCGCCAACAAAAACATCGAAGCAGCTCATACGAGCGGGCCTCAAGGGGGTTCTGAGCCGGCCAACCTTGCGCAGGTTCATCAAAAAGGTTCTGGCGCGCTCCCCGTCGACCTACGCACACTTGCAAAAACTGGCGGCACGCCTGCGATCTGAGTCTGCCCTGGCCTCCCAGACGGTGCAGTACACAGAACCTTATGCCAGCACAACGTCCGCCCCGGGCGATGCCCCGGCAGCTCCGGCTGATTTCACGGAAAACGCCAAGGCCATCTACTTGCGATTGAACAGCAACGAACCACGTAAGGATATGAATTGATGCGCGTAGTCATTGACCTTCAAGGCGCCCAAGCTGAAAACAGAAATCGGGGCATCGGGCGTTACGCGCTTTCGTTCACCAAGGCTTTTATTAAAAACCGTGGCGATATAGAAGTTATCGTCGTGCTCAACGGCCTGTTTGGCGACTCGATCGACGCCATTCGCGATGAGCTGCATGGCCTTCTGCCTGACAGCCACATTCGGGTTTGGGCGCCCAGCAGTAACGTCAGCGCACTGACGAATGATCACCGATGGCGCACGCAAGCTTCCGAGCGGGTGAGAGAAGCGTTCATAGGCGAGCTGCGCCCAGACCTGGTATTGGTCACCAGCCTGTTCGAAGGGCTGGTGGACGATGCCGTCACCAGCATCAAGACGCTGAGCTCAGCCCCACCAACAGCGGCCATCGTTTATGACCTGATTCCGCATATCAATCCAGAAACCTATTTGAGCTCGCCTACGGTCCGTCAATGGTACGAAACAAAGCTGAAGCAGCTTCGCCGCGCGGACCTGGTGCTGGCCATTTCAAATTCTTCACGTTCAGAGGTGATTGATCACCTAGGCTTCCTGCCCAGCCAGGTGGTCAATATTTCGACAGCGATCGACACCGATCACTTCCGCCCAACACTTGTCGACGCACAAGGTGCAGCACTTAAAAGCCGCCTTGGTATTACCCGCGAGTTCGTGATGTACACAGGCGGCATCGACCCTCGGAAAAACATTGAAGGGCTGATCAGCGCCTACGCCAAACTCAGCGCACCTCTGCGCCGCGAGCACCAGTTGGTAATCGTGTGCAATATTCGCCCCGAAGACCACTCGCGCCTTGAGGGCCTTGCTACTTCCAATGGCCTGAAAAAAGGCGATGTCTGCTTCACCGGCTTTGTTAGTGAAGAGGACCTGCTTGCGCTGTATAACCTGTGCAAGCTTTTCGTGTTCCCGTCCTTGCATGAAGGCTTCGGCCTCCCCGCACTGGAAGCCATGGCGTGTGGCAAACCGGTAATCGCATCGAATACCTCCAGCCTGCCAGAAGTCGTGGGGAATGCTGAAGCGCTCTTCGACCCGTACCAACTGTCGTCCATCACGACAAAGATGGAAGCCATTCTCGGGGATGATGCGCTGAGGGCCAGGCTGTCAAGTTTTGCAGTTGAGCAGGCGCGCAAATTCAGCTGGGACCGGACAGCAACGTCCGCAGTACAAGCGATTCAGAAGTGGGTAGGCGAATTCGGTACCCAGCCCAAATCCGTCCGTTCGACAAAGCGCCCGCGCCTTGCATATGTGTCACCCCTTCCACCTGGCCGGAGCGGCATCAGCGACTACAGCGCCGAGTTGCTTCCTGAGCTCGCTCAGTATTATGAGATTGATGCCATTGTCGCTCAGGAGTCGGTCACAACGTTCGACGCCGGCGTCAACTATGCCATCCGCTCGGTCGCCTGGTTTGAAGAACATGCGCATCGGTTCGACCGCGTCATCTATCACTTTGGCAATTCCACATTCCATGAACACATGTTCCGGTTACTGGATAAAATCCCTGGAACCGTAGTGCTGCACGATTTCTTCTTATCAGGCGTTGTAGCGGACATCGAGATTCATCAAGGGCAGCCAGGGTTCTGGACGCGCGCGCTGTACCAAAGCCATGGGTATAACGCAGTCCAGGAGCGTATCAATGGCCTGGACAGTGCCGATGCCGTCTGGAAATACCCGTGCAATCTACGCGTGCTCCAGAAAGCCGAGGGGATCATTGTTCACTCAAACTATTCGATCCGTTTGGCGCAAGAATGGTACGGTGAGTGCGCGGGCCGCAACTGGAAAGAAATTCCGCTACTGCGCACACCGCGGTTCCCTGACGCGCGCAAGCGCGTTGCTGCTCGGGACAAGCTCGGGTTTGCCGAGAATGATTTCGTCGTATGCAGCTTTGGCCTGCTGGGCCCTTCCAAACTGAATAATCGCCTGCTTGACGCCTGGCTTGAGTCCGAGTTGTCGAGGGATGAAAATTGCCACCTGGTCTATGTCGGGCAGAACAATGAAGGTCTCTACGGTGAAAGCCTGCTGAAGAAGATCAATGCCAGCCACTGCCGCAACCGCATCAAGATTACCGGATGGGCGGACGCTGACATGTTCAAAGCCTATCTGGAAATCGCAGATGCCGCAGTGCAGTTGCGATCCTTGTCGCGCGGTGAAACATCGGCAGCGGTGCTCGATTGCCTGAATTACGGTATCGCGACGATTGTCAATGCGAACGGCAGCATGTCGGACATCCCGGACGCCAGCATTTTCAAACTGCCAGACTCGTTCGAAGACGCTGCGCTGTCCGAAGCACTGAATACGTTGCGCAATGACGCGAACACTCGTGAGCAGGTGGGTGCAGAGGCTAAACGACTGATCCATACCAACCACGCCCCACGAGCCTGTGCAGCCCTTTACCGTGACGCTATCGAAGCCTTCCACGAGGAAGCGTCCCACTCCATAGCAGGCGTTGTCAGCGCAATTGCGGAGCTGGACAAAGCCAACTTCAAATTTGAAGACTCCATGGCCCTTGCCCAGTCCATTGATCGCAGCCTCACTCCGCCAATGTCTCAGCCTCAGTTGCTAATCGACATTTCAGAACTGGTTAATCGAGATGCCAAAAGCGGCATTCAGCGCGTCGTCCGCAGCATCCTCGAAATATGGCTTACGACACCGCCTGCCGGCTATCGCGTCGAGCCGGTCTATGCAACGGATGACAGCGCGGGTTATCGATATGCTCGGCACTTCACCCTGGGCTTCCTGAACTGCCCTAATCACCTGCTCCAGGATGAGGCGGTGGTGCTGCGCAGTGGCGATCGTTTCCTTGGTCTGGATTTGCAGCCCGCCATCGTGCCAAAACAGCACCAGGCGCTCGCAGACATGAAGCGCCGCGGGGTAAATGTGCAGTTCGTGGTTTATGACCTGCTGCTGAAGAAACTGTCTCATTGCTTCCCCGAAGGTGCAGCGGATGCGCTGGACAGATGGCTGGAAGTGGTATCGCAATCCGACGGCGTCGTTTGCATTTCCAAAGCCGTCGCAGATGAAATGGGGGAATGGGTTGCCGAGCATCGCAAACCTGGCAAGCGCCCATTCGATATATCGTGGTTCCACCTGGGTGCCGATATTTCAACACCGACGCAACCTGGGGCTCACAGCGCGATACCAAAGCCGGTGCTCTCGCAACTGCAGGCCCGCCCTTCGTTCTTGATGGTCGGCACTGTTGAGCCAAGAAAAGGGCACGCGCAAGTACTCGACGCATTTGAGTTGCTTTGGGCCAACCAGAAGGATGCCAATCTGCTTATCGTTGGCAAGCAAGGCTGGATGGTCGAGTCGCTTGTGCAACGCCTGAAGAACCACCCTGAGAACGGTAAACGTCTGTTCTGGTTCGAAGGCATCGATGACGATTACCTTTGCAGCCTCTATGCACAAGCCGATGCTTTGATAGCCGCATCGCTTGGCGAAGGGTTTGGCTTGCCACTCATTGAAGCGGCGCAGTATGGGCTACCGCTGATCGTCAGGGATATCCCGGTATTCCGGGAGGTGGCAGGCAACCATGCGTTCTACTTCGAAGGGGAACGGCCAAAGGATCTTTGCGAAAGCCTCACCACTTGGCTGGACCTTCATCGTGATGCCCAGCACCCACAATCCAATGGGATGCCGTGGATTACCTGGGAGCAGAGCGCACAACAACTGTTTGCCGCCATACAGGCGACCGTGAAGTAGCTGTAAACTGGCGTCCCTCTTCACCCTGAGAAGGGGGACGCCATTGCTGCATCAAGCCAAAACTTTGGAATCGGCAGCAGAGAAGTATCTCTTCTTCATATCAAGTGCAGGCTTTTCTACGAAGTGCCATGATGCGGCACCCGCAAGCACAGATAGCACTAACGACAGAACCGTGAACACATAGACATCCGTGATGGATGGGAAAACGCTAGCCAACACCTGCTGGATGACAAAGCCGTACACGTATATCCCGTACGAATAATCAAACCTGTTCAAAAAGCTCATTTTCTTTGCAAGCACGCAGATCGAAATCAAGCAATATGGCCAAAGCACCAGGTAGAAGCCTGCAGAGAAGTGCCAGTCACCACCATTATTAAAGAACGACCAGATGATTACAGCAATGGCTGGAATCGTTATAAACCAGGACATATAGACCTTGTCCTTAAGATGCGCCAGGAGCGCGCCATACAGGAAAAGATAGCCTAACTCGTTCAAGAACAGCTTGGACACGGTAAAGACATAACTGTCACGCATGAACGTGTCATGCAAGTGCAGCGTCAGCATGACCAGCATGGCCAGCAGGATGAACCGCCAGTTGAAGGATCTTGACCAGGCCAGCACCATGATCCCGACATAACACAGCACTTCCAACGGCAATGTCCAAAGGCACCCATTCACCACCTGCACGGCGTTTTCAGTAAAGACGCCAGGTATGAAAGGATGCAAATCAAATAAGGTTGCATTACGAAGGTACTGCCAGGTTTCCGCTTGAGTGATGTACTCGGAATAGCTAGGTGCCAACAACCCCAGCACCAGCAGGGTCACCAGCACCGAAACGAACAACCCAGGAAATATACGGGTCACTCGGTTAGTGAAGAACGTGAAAAGGCTCTGCCCTCTTAACATCGAAAGGGTCACTAAATACCCAGAAATAACAAAAAACGCATCAACGCCGATTTTGCTGAAGCCTATAAGTCCATTTCGCTCAAAAATATCGCCATGATCCAAACCGAGCACGACATACGTATGAGTAATGATTACTAATGATGCGGCGATAAGCCTCACCATAGTAAAGCCATTTCTCTTGTCAGCAATCACGTTTTCCCCTCCAATGGAAGCTTTAAAAATACCCGCCCTGAGCCACGTCATAGCAACGTGACCCTCAACGTTCAGGCGGTAATCTTATACGCAATCCAGGTGCGTCAGCCAACCGACGGCCGACGCAGGGTGACGTGAAGTGCACATGAGGCCTCGGTAACCCTCCGACCTCATGCCTCAACGAAGCTGCTTACCCTTGAATCAGCTTGGCGATTTCTGCCACACGCTCTGCAACCAGGGCCTCATCCGCGCGGCTTTCAACGTTCAAGCGCAGCAGCGGCTCAGTGTTCGAACCACGCAAACTGAAGCGCCACTGCTCAAACTGGACACTGATTCCGTCTGTGCGGTCTACCGTTGGATTATGCGGCAGGTAATGGGCAAGGATTTTATCGATGGTGCCTTTGACATCCGCTACTTCGTAGTTGATTTCACCACTGCACGGGAACGCCGCAATGCGCTCGTCCACCAGCTGTGCCAGGCTTTTGCCGGACAGGCTCATCAATTGGGCCACCAACAACCATGGGATATTTCCGCTGTCGCAGTAGGCAAAATCTCGGAAGTAGTGATGGGCACTCATTTCGCCGCCGTAGACGGCGTCTTCGGCACGCATGCGCTCCTTGATGAAGGCATGACCGGTTTTGCTCTGGATAGCCACCCCCCCGGCAGCCTCAACCTGTTCGATCGTGTTCCAGGTCAGGCGCGGGTCATGGATGATTTTGCTGCCCGGGTGTTTTGCCAACAGCATTTCAGCCAACAGCCCAACCACGTAGTAGCCTTCGATGAAGCGCCCCTGGTTGTCGAAGAAGAAGCAGCGGTCAAAATCGCCGTCGAAGGCAATGCCCATGTCTGCGCCCGTATCAAGCACAGCTTGGCGGGTCAGGTCACGGTTTTCTGGCAGCAATGGGTTGGGGATGCCATTGGGGAAGTTGCCGTCGGGTTCACCATTGATGATGATGAGTTCCAAGGGCAGGCGCGCCTTGAGCAGTTCCAGCACCGGGCCAACAGCACCATTGCCTGGGTCAGCCAGCACTTTCAATGGCTTAAGCTGGGCCGGTTCGATGTAAGTGAGCAGGTGGTCAATGTAGGCGGTTTTATCGAGTGCCTCCCGAACGCTGCCGGCGGTAGTGGCAGCAGTCCCCAAGTCACCCGCTTCGACTCGCATGCGGATGTCGTTGAGGCCCGTGTCACCACTGATTGGCCGCGACTGCTCGCGCACCAGTTTCATACCGTTGTAGCCTTTCGGATTATGGCTGGCCGTTACCATGATGCCACCGTCCGCCCGGTAGTGGCTGGTGGCAAAATACACCTCTTCGGTACCGCAAAGGCCGATGTCGATCACATCAGCACCGCCTTCGGTCAGGCCCTTCATCAGGGCCAGGGACAGGCCGGGGCTTTCGAGGCGCATGTCACGGCCGACCACATAACTACGCCCGCCCAGCTCTGCCACCAGGGCACGGCCAATTCGATAGGCAATGTCGTCATTGAGGTCCGCCGGTACCTGGCCGCGGATGTCATAGGCTTTGAAGCAGCGGGTCTGGATAGGTGGGTGCATACAGCTCACTTGTATACGGCGACGCTTGCGCGAACGCCAATCAGAAAGGGGGTAGTCGGCGAAAGGCTTGCCGAATGGAGTCAGCCCCGCGCCTGGCTCAGGCGCTTGGGGCTAACTGGAGCGCCAGAACTCAGGCGTCGCAACGACCGTAATTGTCCTCGAAGCGGACGATGTCGTCTTCGCCGAGGTAGTCGCCGCTTTGAACTTCGATCAGCACCAGGTCGATTACACCTGGATTCTGCAGGCGGTGTTTGTGGCCAGCACGAATGAAGGTGGATTCGTTGGTGTTGAGCATCAGCTCCTGGTCGTCGTTGACCACGACAGCCATTCCGCTGACGACGATCCAGTGCTCACTGCGGTGGTGGTGCATCTGCAGCGACAGCGACGCCTTGGGCTTGACCACGATACGCTTGATCTTGAAGCGGTCGCCGTCCTCCAGAGTGGTGTAGGTGCCCCACGGGCGGTGGACCGTACGGTGCAGCAAGTGGGCAGAGTGGCCATCGCTCTTGAGGCGCTTGACGATATGCTTGACGTCCTGAGCATGGTCTTTATGGGCAATCAGCAACGCATCCGGGGTATCTACCACCAGCAAGTCCTGCACGCCTACCAACGCAGCCAAGCGGTCCTCTGTGCTCACGTAGTTATTGCGCGAATCATGAGCCATTACTTCGCCTTCGAAGCGGTTGCCCTGATCGTCGGCGGGCGTCAGCTCGCTGACCGCGTTCCAGGAACCGATATCGCTCCAACCGATATCGCAGGGAATAGTTGCCACTTTCTGCGAGCGCTCCATCAAGGCGTAGTCGATGGAAATATCCGGCACCTCGGCGAAACGTTCGGCATCGAGCGCAAGGCAGCTATAGCCTTTTGAAGTTGAACGGCGCGAAGACTCAAGCGTACGCTCTACAGCCTCGAGCACATCGGGAGCGTGTGCCTTGAACTGTTCGAGTACAGTACCCACCTGGAAGCAGAACATACCGGCGTTCCAGTAATAGTTACCGGCCGCAACGTAGGATTCGGCTGTTTTGGCGTCTGGTTTTTCGACGAAACGCTCGACTTTGAGCCCGCCCTCAAGCAAACCGCCAGATGCTGCTTCGATGTAGCCGAACCCGGTTTCAGGGTATTGCGGCCTGATGCCGAATGTAACAAGCCAACCCTGCTCAGCCAACTGAACGGCCTTCGCAACCGAGTCGGCAAAAGCGGCTTCGTTCTGAATCAGGTGGTCGGCGGCCAGCACGAGCATGTACGCCTGCGGGCCACGGGACTCCAGAAGCTGCAGTGCCGCAGCCGCTACCGCAGCGGCGGTATTGCGGCCGAAGGGCTCGAGGATGTAGCCCTGGCTCAGGTTATGTTTGTTGATGGAGCGATATTCGTCCTCGGTCTTGAACAGTAGTTCGCGGTTGGTCACTGTGAGGACTTCAACCACACCGTTCAGATCGGCGGCGCGCAGGAAGGTTTTCTGGATGAGGTTCTGCCCGTCTGGCAGGGTCATGAACGGCTTCGGATGAGCCTCACGCGATACAGGCCACAGACGGCTACCAACGCCACCGGATAGAATTACCGGGATCAATTCCATATTCGAGTCCTTAACGGCAACTTGAAGTTTCAAACCTCAGGAAACCTACATGTGTCTTATATATCTGACAGCCGCCGCGTTCGGATGCAGCGGCAATAAATGTACGCGCCCAGCGAGATGATTCCTGGCCATCCATAGGCTCAAGACGCAAACTCAGGCTCGTAGAATAACAGAGATTTTTTCACGTAGCTTGTGCTGGAGACGGATGAGACCGCACCACCGACCGTCAGCTCCAGGCCGGTTTCGGCGCAGCTCCAATGACCTCCAAACCTTGACAATACGGATGAGACAACGGTACGCGTCAAGGTTCAACGGTAACCCCAATAATTAGGGAATAAGTACTTCCCAGTCGGGATTACGCTTGACCAGACGCGACCTGAGCGCCTCCTGCAATGCCACTTTCGCACGCTGATGGCCGTGTACTAACGCTACACGTCCAGGCACATCCGGTATCCCCTGTACGAACTCTACCAGCCCCGCCTGGTCCGCATGCCCCGAATACCCACTCAACGTGACCACCTTCGCACGGACCTCGTACAGGCTTCCATCCAGATCAATCTGCACAAACCCTTGCGCCCCTTCACTGGCCTGTATCACCGCCCCCGGCGTACCCTTGGCCTGATAGCCGACGAACATCACCTCATGCCGCGCATCCCCGAGCATGGCCTTGAGATAATTGACGATGCGCCCACCCGAGCACATGCCATTGCCAGCTATCACGATCGCCGGTCGCCCGGTGCTTTTGAGGTAATTGACCACCTGCTGATGCCGGGCATGGGTATCCACGCTGATCAACTGGCTGAAATCCAGCGGGTCCCGCCCTTCGGCAAGCCGCGCCCTTGCTTCGGCATTCCAGTAGTCGTGCAGCTCCCGGTACACGCTGGTGATGCGCTGAGCCAGGGGCGAGTCGAGGATGATAGGCAATTGCGACCAGTCGAGCGGGTCGCCATCAGGCCCGGGGCCAGCGCCGCCCAACAACGCCTTGCGATGAAGGATGTCTTCGAGCTCGTATAACAGCTCCTGGGTGCGCCCCAGGCTAAAAGCCGGGATGAGGATGGTGCCTTTGTCAGCCAGGGCGCGATCGATGGCGGCTTCCAGCCGTTGCCTACGGTCGCCGGCATGGGCATGCAGGCGGTCGCCATAGGTACTTTCCAGCACGAGCACATCAGCTCGCTCCGGCGGCTGCACCGGGCGCAGCAATGGGTTGCCACACGCACCCAGGTCGCCGGAAAACACATAGCGGCTATTGGCCTGCCCATGCTGCATGTCGCACTCGACGTAAGCCGAACCCAGCAGATGCCCGGCGCGCTGCAGGCGAATACGACAAACCAGGCCAGGGCGCTCAAGCACCGCGTGCCACTGCTCGAAAGGCAGCGGCACGATCAGGTCACGGATGAAATCGATGTACCGCGCCACCTGCGCAGGCTCGCTGCTGATGCTCAGCTTGTAGGCATCTTCCAGTACAAGGGGCAGCAGCCGCGCAGAGGGCTCACTGCAAATGATGGGGCCGCGATAGCCGGCAGCCAGCAGTGCAGGAATGCGACCAACGTGGTCGAGATGAACATGGGTAATAACCAGGGCCTGGATGCCCTGGATATCGAAGCCGAGCGCAGCGCTTTGCGCACCCGGCGCAGCTTCGCCCCCCTGCTCAAGCCCGCAATCGATCAGCACACTGGCGGACGGACCAAGGTGCAACTGATGACAAGACCCGGTGACGCCGCGGGTAGCACCGTGATGGGAAAGGCTGGGATATTCCATGCTGCGCACACTCGCCGGGGCCGAAAATGAAGTGGGCTATTACTCCATGAAGGCCGATGCGTGCATAGGTGATACTTTCCTCAGCAGGCGTAGGAAGTTTCCTTAGTGGCTGCTGAGTGCCGCCTGACGGGCAGACTCTCTGATCTTGCGCTTGCTGCGTTGCACGCCGTAGGCACCCAGTAACGGCCCGACTGCCAGGCCAATAACCAGGGCGGCCAATACCAGCACAGCAACCGGCATTTCCGGCGCAGCCCAACCGAACAGGACCAACGCCACGGCCTGCTGGTTCTCCAGCACGAAGAACAGCACCACAGCCGCCAACAGCAGCACGAACACCGCCGCCAGGGCGCGCTTGAGGTTACGCATCAGAATGCTCCTTGATTGATCAGGCTTCAGCCTCGTCTTCTTCGTTGACCCGGTCTCGCAGCTCTTTGCCAGGTTTGAAGTGCGGCACAAACTTGCCCTCGAGGCTGACCGATTGGCCGGTCTTCGGGTTACGGCCCACGCGCGGGGCGCGATAATGCAGCGAGAAGCTCCCAAAACCGCGGATCTCGATGCGATCGCCAGTGGCGAGGCATTGTGACATCTGCTCAAGCATGGTCTTGATGGCCAGCTCCACATCCTTGGACGAGAGCAGCCCCTGATGGGTGACAATACGTTCGATCAGCTCCGACTTCGTCATATTTTTCCCTTCGTTATCAAGCAGCTAGATCATTGCTTAACCAGTTTGTAGCACGCTGGGAGGGATTTGAACAGGGTGGTTCTTGACTTAATAAAAAAATTCAAGATTGAAGTTTTGCAAGAATGGTCTAGAGGGTGGGGGTTGACGGGGCCTAACGAGGAATTTGCGCTGGTGCAACAATCGAGCGCCGCCCGCGCGGCGCATCGCGAGCTCTGCTCGCTCCTACGTTTGTTTCGGGCCAATCATTCGTGTGGGATTTGTGCGCGAACGCCTTGGCGCATGGCGCGATATCGCGTCGTACAAACAAGGCGGTCGCGCGCGCCTGTCACAGGCGTTACTGGCCCGAAACAAACGTAGGAGCGAGCGCAGCTCGCGATGCGCCGCGCGGGCGGCGCTCGATCTCACTGGCGACACAACCCTTACGGCAAACACCCCCCACTACCCCACCAATAAAAAACGCAAAAAAAAAGGGCGACCCGAGGGTCGCCCTTTTTTACCGATCAAACAGAACTCAGTTCTGCTTGGCCATTGCTTCGCGCAGCAGCGCAGCCATGGTGGTGTCGGCAGCCGCTTCCGGAGCGTTTTTCAGGCTCTGGATGGCTTCACGCTCTTCAGCGTCGTCTTTCGATTTGATCGACAGGCTGATAACGCGGGACTTGCGGTCAACGCTGATGATCTTGGCTTCGATCTCTTCGCCTTCCTTCAGAACGTTACGCGCGTCTTCAACGCGGTCACGGCTGATTTCGGAAGCTTTCAGAGTGGCTTCGATGTCGTCGGCCAGGGTGACGATGGCGCCTTTGGCGTCAACTTCTTTCACGATGCCCTTGACGATAGCGCCCTTGTCATTGACAGCAACGAAGTTGGAGAACGGATCGTCTTCCAGCTGCTTGATGCCCAGGGAGATGCGCTCGCGCTCTGGGTCGACCGACAGGATGACGGTTTCCAGCTCGTCGCCCTTCTTGAAACGACGTACGGCTTCTTCGCCGGTTTCGTTCCAGGAGATGTCGGACAGGTGAACCAGGCCGTCGATACCGCCGTCCAGGCCGATGAAGATACCGAAGTCGGTGATCGACTTGATGGTACCGGTGATCTTGTCACCCTTGTTGAACTGGCCGGAGAAGTCTTCCCATGGGTTGGACTTGCACTGCTTGATGCCCAGGGAGATACGACGACGCTCTTCGTCGATGTCCAGAACCATAACTTCCACTTCGTCGCCAACCTGAACGACTTTCGACGGGTGGATGTTCTTGTTGGTCCAGTCCATTTCGGAAACGTGTACCAGACCTTCAACGCCTTCTTCCAGCTCAGCGAAGCAGCCGTAGTCGGTCAGGTTGGTAACGCGAGCTTGTACGCGAGTACCTTCTGGGTAACGGGCAGTGATAGCTACCCACGGATCTTCGCCCATCTGCTTCAGACCCAGCGAAACGCGGTTGCGCTCGCGGTCGAACTTCAGAACGCGTACGTCGACTTCGTCGCCAACGTTAACGATTTCCGAAGGGTGCTTGATGCGCTTCCAGGCCATGTCGGTGATGTGCAGCAGGCCGTCGATACCGCCCAGGTCCACGAATGCGCCGTAGTCGGTGAGGTTCTTGACGATACCTTTGACTTGTTGGCCTTCCTGCAGGGTTTCCAGCAGGGCTTCGCGCTCGGCGCTGTTCTCGGCTTCCAGCACGCTGCGACGCGAAACAACAACGTTGTTGCGCTTCTGGTCCAGCTTGATGACCTTGAATTCCAGCTCTTTGCCTTCGAGGTGGGTGGTGTCGCGCACAGGGCGGACATCAACCAGGGAGCCCGGCAGGAACGCACGGATGCCGTTAACGTCGACAGTGAAGCCGCCTTTAACCTTACCGTTGATAACGCCCTTGACCACTTCTTCGGCGGCGAAAGCTGCTTCCAGAACAATCCAGCACTCGGCGCGCTTGGCTTTTTCACGGGACAGTTTGGTTTCGCCAAAGCCGTCTTCGACCGCGTCCAGCGCAACGTGAACTTCGTCACCGACCTTGATGGTCAGCTCGCCAGCTTCGTTGTAGAACTGCTCGAGCGGGATGACGCCCTCGGACTTCAGGCCAGCGTGTACGGTAACCCAGTCGCCGTCGATGTCGACAACGATACCGGTGATGATGGCACCCGGCTGAAGATTGAGGGTTTTCAGGCTTTCTTCAAAGAGTTCTGCAAAGCTTTCGCTCATTTTAATTCCTGTAGATTCGGGCGAAACAAACGCCCATAACCACATTCCAGACAATGTGGGTTCGTTTTAAGTAAAGGAAAGCCGGCAGGACGTTGACTGGTGCCCCTGCCTGTTTTCCTGGCGATCAGGCGAGGTCGCGCAGGGCGATCTCGCTTCTGATACGTTGCAACACCTGCTCGATGGACAACTCGGTAGAGTCCAACTGAATGGCATCGGCCGCTGGCTTCAGCGGGGCCACTGCACGTTGGGTGTCGCGCTCATCACGCGCACGAATCTCATCCAGCAGACTCGACAGACTAACATCTTCACCCTTGCCCTTCAACTGCAGGTAACGGCGACGTGCACGCTCTTCTGCGCTGGCGGTCAGAAACACCTTCAACGGCGCGTCAGGGAATACCACGGTACCCATGTCGCGACCGTCGGCGATCAACCCCGGCACATCGCGAAATTCGCGCTGACGCACCAGCAGGGCATCACGCACTGCCGGCAGCGAGGCCACCATCGACGCGCCGGCGCCGACGGTTTCGGTGCGGATGACATTGCTGACGTCCTCACCCTCAAGGATGATCTGTTGCAGCTTACCGGGCTGGGCAGCGATGAACTGCACATCCAGATGGGCGGCAAGCCTGGTCAGCAGCTCTTCGTTGGTGAGGTCGACGCCATGATTGCTGGCGTTGAACGCCAGCAAGCGGTACAGCGCGCCGGAGTCCAGCAGTTTCCAGCCCAGCTCGCGGGCCAGCAGGCCGGCGACCGTGCCCTTGCCCGAGCCGCTCGGCCCGTCGATGGTGATGACCGGTGCCAGCGAATTCACGACTTGCCCTCTTCAGCCACGCGGATACCCACTTCGGCGCACAGCGCCAGGAAGTTGGGGAACGAGGTGGCGACGTTGGCACAGTCGTGGATGCGAATTGGCGCGCTGGCGCGCAGCGAGGCGACGCTGAAGGCCATGGCAATACGGTGGTCACCGTGGCCATGCACTTCGCCGCCGCCCAACTGGCCGCCGTCGATGATGATGCCGTCCGGGGTTGGTTCGCACTTGATGCCCAGGGTGATCAGGCCATCGGCCATCACCTGGATACGGTCGGACTCCTTCACCCGCAGCTCTTCGGCGCCACGCAGCACGGTACGCCCTTCGGCGCAGGCGGCAGCCACGAACAGGACCGGGAATTCGTCGATGGCCAGCGGCACGAGCTCTTCAGGGATGTCGATACCTTTCAGCCTAGCACCGCGCACGCGCAGGTCGGCCACTGGCTCGCCGCCAACTTCACGCTGGTTTTCCAGGGTGATGTCGCCACCCATCAAGCGCAGGATGTCGATTACACCGGTGCGGGTCGGGTTGATGCCAACGTGCTCCAGCACCAGCTCGGAACCTTCGGCAATGGAGGCCGCCACCAGGAAGAAGGCTGCCGAGGAAATGTCGGCCGGCACTTCAATGCGGGTAGCGGTCAGCTTGCCGCCGGACTGCAGCGAGGCCACCGGGCCGTTCGACTCGACCGCATAGCCAAAGCCGCGCAGCATGCGTTCGGTGTGGTCACGGGTAGGCGCAGGCTCGGTAACGGTGGTCTTGCCTTCAGCGTACAGGCCGGCCAGCAGCAGGCAGGATTTGACCTGGGCGCTGGCCATCGGCAGCGTGTAGGTCAGCCCTTTGAGCTTGTGGCCACCGCGAATGGTCAGCGGCGGACGGCCTTCCGGGCCGGTTTCGACCACGGCACCCATTTCACGCAGCGGGTTGGCCACACGGTTCATCGGGCGCTTGGACAGCGAAGCGTCGCCGGTCATGGTCACGTCGAACGACTGGCCGGCCAGCAGGCCCGACAGCAGGCGCATCGAGGTACCCGAGTTGCCCACGTACAGCGGCCCGGGCGGCGGCTTGAGGCCGTGCAGGCCAACACCATGAATGGTCACGCGACCGTGGTTGGGGCCTTCGATGACCACACCCATGTCGCGGAATGCCTGCAGGGTCGCCAGTGCGTCCTCACCTTCGAGGAAGCCTTCGACTTCGGTGGTGCCTTCGGCCAGCGAGCCGAGCATGATCGAGCGGTGGGAAATCGACTTGTCGCCCGGTACGCGGATCCGCCCGTTCAGGCGGCCACCCGGTTGGGCCAGGAAAATCAGATCGTTGGCGTTCATAGCGTCCACATAGGCCCGGCGGGCCAGGATTTTACTGAAATGCTCGCGGGCAACACGCGCACGGGTGAATACACCCAGCAACTGGTGCCCGTCCCCTTCTGCGATCGCGTCGCGCAAGGCGTCGAGATCGCTGCGATATGTATCGAGTGTGCGCAGGACAGCGTCGCGGTTGGCGAGGAAGATGTCGTGCCACATGGTCGGGTCGCTGCCGGCGATTCTTGTGAAATCGCGGAAGCCTCCCGCAGCGTACCGGAAGATCTCGAGGTTTTCATTGCGCTTGGCCAGCGAATCGACCAAACCAAAGGCCAGCAGGTGCGGCAAGTGGCTGGTGGCTGCCAGCACTTCGTCATGACGTTCGACCGACATGTGCTCCACATCGGCACCCAGCGCACGCCACAGGCGGTCGACCAGGGCCAGCGCGGCCGGGTCGGTTTCGGCCAGCGGCGTGAGGATCACCTTGTGCCGACGGAACAGGGTGGCGTTGGAGGCCTCTACCCCGCTCTGCTCGGAACCCGCGATCGGGTGGCCGGGGACGAAGCGCGGCAGGCGCTGACCGCTCTCGTTTACAAAAACAGAACGCGCCTCACGGACGACATTACCCTTGGCACTGCCGACATCGGTAATGATCGCATCGCCCAGATCGAGCCGGGCCAGCAGGGCCAGGACTTTTTCCATGGCCAGGATCGGCACGGCCAACTGGATGACATCGGCACCGACACAGGCTGCGGCGAGGTCTTCTTCGCAGCGGTCGACCACGCCCAGGGCCACGGCCTGCTTGCGCGAAGGGGCGCCCAGGTCGACACCGACCACTTCGCGGCATAGGCCGCTTTCACGCAGGCCCTTGGCGAACGAGCCACCGATCAGGCCGAGACCGACCACGACCAGGCGGTTGATGATCGGCTCAGGTTTGGTTTTTGCTGCTTTTACCACTGGTGCGAACCCTGTTCTGAAATCTGGACAGCCTGTGAGACTGCAGGGGCTGCCTTGCAGCCCATCGCCGGCAAGCCAGCTCCTACAGGGACCGCGCAAATCTGGAGACTGCCGCTGTACCTGTGGGAGCTGGCTTGCCGGCGATGGGCCGCGCAGCGGCCCCGGCAATCTTCGATCAAAGCACCGCCTTCGGGTAGGAGCCCAGCACCTTCAGCGCCACAGCCTCCTGGCTGATCTGCTCGAGCACCGCCTTGATCAACGGGTCGCGGTGGTGGCCAACGAAGTCGATGAAGAACACGTAGGTCCACTTGCCACTGCGCGACGGGCGGGTCTCGATGCGGGTCAGGTCGATGCCGTTCTGGTGGAACGGCACCAGCAACTCGTGCAAGGCACCTGGCTTGTTGCTCATCGAGACAATGATCGAGGTCTTGTCGTCGCCGGTCGGCGGCACTTCCTGGCTGCCGATCATCAAAAAGCGCGTGGAGTTGTCCGGGCGGTCTTCGATCTTTTCTGCCAGGCGGGTCAAACCATAAAGGTTGGCCGCCATGTCGCCGGCAATCGCCGCCGAGTTCCACTCGCCCTTGACTCGCTTGGCCGCCTCGGCATTGCTCGAAACCGCCACGCGCTCCACGTTCGGGTAGTGCGCGTCCAGCCACTTGCGGCACTGGGCCAGCGACTGGGCGTGGGAGTAGATGCGCGTGATGCTGTCGGTCTTGGTGCTCTCACCTACCAGCAGGTGATGGTGGATTCGCAGCTCGACTTCGCCGCAAATGACCATGTCGTGCTCAAGGAAGCTGTCCAAGGTGTGACTGACAGCGCCTTCGGTGGAGTTTTCCACCGGCACCACGCCAAAGTTGACGGCACCGGCCGCCACTTCGCGGAACACTTCATCGATGGCCGCCATCGGCCGGCTGATCACCGCGTGGCCGAAGTGCTTCATGGCCGCAGCCTGGGTGAAGGTACCCTCAGGGCCGAGGTAGGCGATTTTCAGCGGCTGTTCAAGGGCCAGGCACGACGACATGATTTCGCGGAACAACCGCGCCATCTCTTCGTTGCCCAGCGGGCCCTTGTTGCGTTCCATGACGCGCTTGAGCACAGCAGCTTCGCGCTCAGGGCGGTAGAACACCGGCTTCTCGCCTTCTTTCAGCGAGGCGGTCTTGACCCGGGCGACTTCTTCAGCGCAACGGGCACGGTCGCTGATCAGCTCGAGAATCTTCTCGTCGAGGCTGTCGATGCGTACACGCAGCGCCTTGAGTTCCTGTTCGGACATCAGCCGTGCTCCTTCTCGAATTCGGCCATGTAGCCCACCAAGGCTTCTACAGCCTCAAGGCCCAGGGCGTTGTAGATGGAAGCGCGCATGCCGCCCACCGAACGGTGGCCCTTGAGGTTGAGCAGGCCGCGGGCATCGGCGCCGGCGAGGAAGGCCTTGTCCAGGCGCTCGTCAGCCAGGCGGAACGGCACGTTCATCCACGAACGGGCGTTGACGCTGATCGGGTTGGTGTAGAAATCGCTGTTGTCGATGAAGCCGTACAGGCGCTCTTTCTTGGCGCGGTTGCGCTGCTCCATGGCGTCGACGCCACCCTGCTCTTTCAGCCACTCGAAGACCAGGCCCGAGAGGTACCAGGAGTAAGTGGCCGGGGTGTTGTACATCGAGCCGTTGTCAGCCGAAACCTTGTAGTCGAGCATGGTCGGGCAGCTGCTGCGGGCATGGCCCAGCAGGTCTTCGCGCACGATGACCACCACCAGGCCGCTTGGGCCGATGTTTTTCTGCGCGCCGGCGTAGATCAGGCCGAACTGCGACACGTCGATGGGGCGCGAGAGAATGTCGGAGGACATGTCGACCACCAGCGGCACATCGCCAGTCTGCGGCACCCAGTCAAACTGCAGGCCACCGATGGTCTCGTTGGACGCATAGTGCACGTAGGCAGCGTTCTTGGTCAGGTTCCAGTCGTTCTGGCCCGGGATATTCAGGTAGTCGTAGGGCTTGGCACTGGCGGCGACGTTGATGTTACCGAAGCGGCGCGCTTCCTCGATGGCCTTTTTCGACCAGATACCGGTTTCGATGTAGTCGGCAGTGCCGCTTTCCGGCAGCAGGTTCAGCGGAATCTCGGCGAACTGCTGGCTGGCGCCGCCCTGCAGGAACAGCACCTTGTAGTTGGAGGGGACGGACAGCAGGTCACGCAGGTCCTGCTCGGCCTTTTCGGCGATGGCCACGTAGTCGTCGCTGCGATGGCTCATTTCCATCACCGACAAGCCCTTGCCGCGCCAGTCCAGCATCTCTGCCTGGGCGCGCTGCAAGACAGCATCAGGAAGCGCGGCAGGGCCTGCGCAGAAGTTAAAGGCTCGTTTGCTCACATCCACTCTCGCTCTGCCAAATAGAACAAAATCTTGATTCGATGCTACCGGGAACCCTGTGGGAACGGGTTCACCCGCGAACACCGGCGCAGCCGGTGCCATCTACCGTGTCGCCTTCTTCGCGGGTGAACCCGCTCCCACAGGGTATTGCACCGCCCTCGAGGACGTTGCCACGTCTAATCAGTCAAACGGGGCGACCTTGGTCGCCCCGTTCGGGTTTACGCTTGCTTACTCCTGCGGGGCCTCTTCGGCACCCGCAGCGTCTTCATTGTCTGGCGCTTCAGCCTCGACGCCCTCCTCGTCCGTCTCGATCACATCATCGAGTTCGTCCTCGGACGGCTCCTGGATACGCTCCAGGCCCACCAGCGTTTCGTCAGCCGCCAGCTTGATCAGCGTAACACCCTGGGTGTTACGGCTCAGGCTGGACACCTCGCCAACCCGGGTACGCACCAGCGTGCCCTGGTCGGAAATCAGCATGATCTCCTCGCCTTCCTGCACCTGGATAGCACCGACCAGCAGACCGTTGCGCCCCTTGGTCCCCATGGCGATCACGCCCTGACCACCACGGCCGCGACGCGGGAACTTGGACAGCGGGGTGCGCTTGCCGAAGCCACGCTCGGAGGCAGTGAGGATCTGCGCGCCGGACTCCGGGATCAGCATCGAAATGATCTGCTGGCCTTTGCCCAGTTTCATGCCGCGCACACCGCGGGCCGTACGGCCCATTTCACGCACGACGCTTTCGGCGAAGCGGATGACCTTGCCGGCGTCGGAGAACATCATGACTTCCTTGGCGCCGTCGGTGATGGCCGCCGCGATCAGGGTGTCGCCTTCCTTCAGCTTCAAGGCGATCAGGCCGTTGGAGCGCGGACGGGCAAACTGCACCAGCGGGGTCTTCTTGACGGTACCGGAGGCGGTGGCCATGAAGATGTAAGCGCCAGTCGGCTCTGCCACCCATTCTGCGGTGTCGCCGTCTTCTTCGTCGACTTCCTCGGCCTCTACCAGCTCACCCTCGAGCACGGTGTCATCAGCGTCTTCCAGTTCTTCGTCGAGGTCGGCGTTCTGCTGCAGCGCTTCGAGGTCGATCTGCAGCATGGCGGTGATGCGCTCACCCTCCTCCAGCGGCAGCAGGTTGACCAGCGGGCGACCACGGGCAGCGCGGGAGGCTTCGGGGATTTCGTAGGTCTTCTTCCAGTACACCTTGCCCTTGCTGGAGAACAGCAACAGGGTGGCATGGCTGTTGGCAACCAACAGGTGCTCGATGTAGTCCTCGTCCTTCACGCCGGTTGCCGACTTGCCTTTGCCGCCACGGCGCTGGGCCTGGTAAGCGGACAATGGCTGGGTCTTGGCATAACCACCGTGGGAGATGGTAACCACGCGCTCTTCTTCCGGGATCATGTCGCCGTAGTTGAGGTCGTGGCTGGCATTCAGGATTTCGGTGCGGCGCACATCGCCGTACTCGGCACGTATGGCTTCCAGCTCTTCGCGGATCACTTCCATCAGGCGCTCGGCGCTGCTGAGGATGCGGATCAGCTCGCCGATCTGCTCGAGGATTTCCTGGTACTCGGCCAGCAGCTTCTCGTGCTCCAGGCCGGTCAGGCGGTGCAGGCGCAGGTCGAGAATGGCCTGGGCCTGCTCCGGCGACAGGAAGTACTTGCCCTCATGCAGGCCGTACTGCTCAGGCAGGTCTTCAGGGCGGCAGGAATCGGCGCCGGCGCGCTCGACCATGACCTGCACGGCACTGGATTCCCACGGCGTGGAAACCAGGGCTTCCTTGGCCTCGGACGGGGTCGGCGAAGCCTTGATCAGGGCGATGACCGGGTCGATGTTGGACAGCGCAACCGCCTGGCCTTCAAGGATGTGGCCACGCTCACGGGCCTTGCGCAACTCGAATACGGTGCGGCGGGTCACCACTTCACGGCGGTGACGGACGAACGCTTCGAGCAGGTCCTTGAGGTTGAGCAGGCGCGGACGACCGTCGATCAGGGCGACCACGTTGATGCCAAACACGCTCTGCAGCTGGGTTTGCTGGTAGAGGTTGTTAAGCACCACCTCCGGCACCTCGCCGCGACGCAGCTCGATGACGATGCGCATACCGTCCTTGTCGGACTCGTCGCGCAGCTCGGTGATGCCTTCGATCTTCTTCTCTTTAACCAGCTCGGCGATCTTTTCGATCAGGCGCGCTTTGTTCAGCTGGTACGGCAGCTCGGTGACGACGATCTGCTGACGGCCGCCCACCTTGTCGATGTCTTCGATTTCGGAGCGGGCGCGCATGTAGATGCGGCCACGACCGGTGCGATAGGCCTCGATGATGCCTTGGCGACCGTTGATGATGCCGGCAGTCGGGAAGTCTGGCCCAGGGATGAACTGCATCAGTTCATCGATGGTGACTTCCGGATTGTCGATCAGCGCCAGGCAGCCGTCGATGACTTCACCGAGGTTGTGTGGCGGAATGTTGGTCGCCATGCCCACGGCGATACCGCTGGAACCGTTGACCAGCAGGTTGGGAATACGGGTCGGCATGACCGCCGGGATCTGCTCGGTGCCGTCGTAGTTGGGCACCCAGTCGACGGTTTCCTTGTGCAGGTCGGCCAGCAGCTCGTGCGCCAGCTTGGTCATGCGCACTTCGGTGTATCGCATGGCTGCGGCGTTGTCGCCGTCCACCGAACCGAAGTTGCCCTGGCCGTCGACCAGCAGGTAACGCAGCGAGAACGGCTGGGCCATACGCACGATGGTGTCGTAGACCGCAGTGTCGCCGTGCGGGTGGTACTTACCGATCACGTCACCGACCACACGGGCGGATTTCTTGTACGGCTTGTTCCAGTCGTTGCCCAGTTCGCTCATCGCATAGAGAACGCGACGATGCACGGGCTTCAAGCCGTCACGCGCATCGGGCAGCGCTCGCCCGACAATCACGCTCATCGCGTAGTCGAGGTAAGACTGTCTCAGTTCGTCTTCGATATTGACCGGGAGGATTTCTTTGGCCAGTTCGCCCATGAGAAGCCTGATTCCTTTTTCTGGTGAAACTTCGCAGCTCCATCAAGGGCCGAACGAAGCTCGCCGCCGCAGCGTAGAAGCGTGCGACGACTTACGACAAATCAATGAGTTGTGCCATGGATCTGCGCAATGAAGGCCGCCGTGATGGGCGGTCTTGGAAACTGCCGGATGTTATCACAAAGGCGGGGGCGGTGGGGAGATCTGAACGGCAGTACACGGTCATTGTGGGAGCGGCCTTGTGTCGCGAAAGGGCTGCGCAGCAGCCCCGGCAATTTTTGCTTCTTCGCCGACATCCCGGGGCCGCTTTGCGGCCCTATCGCGACGCAAGGCCGCTCCCACAAAGTACGCGTTCTACCGAGGTATCAGTGCAGACGCTTGCGGCAAATCAACTGGGCCAGTTTGGCGGTATCCGGGCGCTCGACAACGCCCCGCTCGGTCACGATAACGTCAATCAGGTCGGCCGGGGTCACGTCGAACACCGGGTTGAATACCTGCACATCCCGTACCGCCGGGGCACCGCCAAAGTCCAGCCACTCGTCGGCGTCACGCTCTTCCAGCGGGATATCCTCGCCGGTGGCCAGGTTCAGGTCGATGCTGGTACTCGGCGCCACCACCATGAAGCGCACACCATGGTGCATGGCGCTGACCGCCAACTGGTAGGTGCCAATCTTGCTGGCCACGTCGCCATTGGCAGCGATGCAGTCCGCGCCCACCACCACCCAGGTGATGCCCTTGGTCTTCATCAGATGCGCCAGCGCCGAATCGGCGCACAGGGTCACCGGAATTCCCTCGTTGGCCAGCTCCCAGGCCGTCAGGCGCGAGCCTTGCAGCCAAGGGCGAGTTTCGCCGGCATACACCCGCTCCACCATGCCCTCCAGGTAGCCGGCGCGGATAACCCCCAGCGCAGTGCCGAAACCGCCACTGGCCAGGGCACCGGCATTGCCGTAGGTAAGCAGCGTCTGGGCATTGCCCTGATGACGGCGGATCAGCTCGATGCCTTGCTGGGCCATGGTCAGGTTGGCTTCACGGTCGCTTTCGTGGACGGCAACGGCTTCTGCCTCCAGCGCTGCCAGCACGTCTTCATCCGGGCGTAGACGCAGCAGGCGCTCACGCATGCGGTTCAGCGCCCAGAACAGGTTGGCCGCCGTGGGGCGTGCTTCGGCAAGGGTGAGAAAGTCCTCTTCAAGGTCCATTTCCCAGTCGCCACCTTCTGCCAGCCGCTCTTCCAGGGCCAGTACCAGGCCGTAGGCGGCAGCAATGCCGATGGCCGAGGCGCCGCGCACTGCCATGTCGCGGATTGCCGCCGCCACCTGCGCGACATTGTCGCAGGCCAGCCAGCGTTCTTCCGACGGCAGCAGGCGCTGGTCGAGCAGGTGCAAGATGCCGCCCTGCCAGCGGATCCCGGTCACCTTCTCCGCCGCCAAAAGTCGCTCGCGCATCGCCTCTCCCCGTGGTTCGCATGTCAAAAGCCGGCGATTATAGCGAGCCTGGGGGCCGAGCGCTCGGGTATACTCCGGCGCAATTTTGCGAAGTTTCAGAGGACTGTTCAATGAGCAACGTCGACCGCGCCGAAATCGCCAAGTTCGAAGCGCTGGCCCACCGCTGGTGGGACCGCGAAAGCGAGTTCAAGCCGCTGCACGAAATCAACCCGCTGCGCGTCAACTGGATCGACGAGCGGGCCAACCTGGCCGGCAAGAAAGTGCTGGACGTAGGCTGCGGCGGCGGCATCCTCAGCGAAGCCATGGCCCTGCGCGGCGCCACGGTGACCGGTATCGACATGGGCGAGGCACCCCTGGCCGTGGCCCAGCTGCACCAGCTGGAGTCGGGCGTACAGGTGGAATACCGGCAGATCACCGCCGAAGCCCTGGCCGAAGAAATGCCTGAACAGTTCGACGTGGTCACCTGCCTGGAAATGCTCGAGCACGTGCCCGACCCATCCTCGGTGATTCGCGCCTGCTACCGCATGGTCAAGCCTGGCGGCCAGGTGTTCTTCTCCACCATCAACCGCAACCCCAAGGCCTACCTGCTGGCCATCGTCGGCGCCGAGTACATCCTGAAGATGCTGCCGCGCGGCACCCATGACTTCAAGAAGTTCATCCGCCCATCCGAACTGGGCGCCTGGAGCCGCGATGCCGGCCTGCAGGTGAAGGACATCATCGGCCTCACCTACAACCCGCTGACCAAGCACTACAAGCTCAACAGCGACGTCGACGTCAACTACATGATCCAGACCCTGCGCGAGGAATGAGCATGCGTTTGCGAGCAGTACTCTTCGACATGGACGGCACCTTGCTCGACACGGCGCCGGACTTTATCGCCATCTGCCAGGCCATGCTCGCCGAGCGCGGCCTGCCGGCCATTGACGACAACCTGATCCGTGGCGTGATCTCTGGTGGCGCCCGCGCCATGGTTGCCACCACGTTTGCCATGGACCCGGAAGCCGAAGGCTTCGAGGCCCTGCGCCTGGAGTTTCTGGAGCGCTACCAGCGCGACTGCGCGGTACACAGCAAGCTGTTCGACGGCATGGCCGAGCTGCTGGCCGACATCGAGAAAGGCAACCTGCTGTGGGGCGTGGTCACCAACAAGCCGGTGCGCTTCGCCGAGCCGATCATGCAGCGGCTGGGCCTGGCCGAGCGCTCGGCACTGCTGATCTGCCCGGACCACGTGAAAAACAGCAAGCCAGACCCCGAGCCACTGACCCTGGCCTGCACGACGCTGGGCCTGGACCCTGCCACTGTGCTGTTCGTCGGCGACGATCTGCGCGACATCGAGTCTGGCCGCGACGCCGGCACCCGCACGGCAGCGGTGCGCTACGGCTATATTCATCCAGAGGACAACCCCAACAACTGGGGTGCCGACGTGGTGGTGGACCACCCGCTGGAACTGCGCAAAGTGATCGACAGCGCGCTGTGTGGCTGCTGAACTAGAGACAGGGAATACACAATGTTCGACTACACCGCCCGTCCCGACCTGCTGCAAGGCCGGGTCATCCTGGTTACCGGCGCCGGCCGCGGCATTGGTGCTGCGGCCGCCAAGGCTTACGCGGCAGTGGGCGCCACCGTGCTACTGCTGGGCAAGACCGAAGCCAACCTGAACGAGGTCTACGACGAGATCGAAGCCGCCGGGCACCCCCAACCGGTGGTCATCCCGTTCAACCTGGAAACCGCCCTGCCCCACCAGTACGACGAGCTGGCAGTGATGATCGAAGACCAGTTCGGCCGCCTGGACGGCCTGCTGAACAACGCCTCGATCATTGGCCCGCGCACGCCGCTGGAGCAGTTGTCGGGCGACAACTTCATGCGCGTGATGCACATCAACGTCGATGCCACCTTCATGCTCACCAGCACCCTGCTGCCACTGCTGAAACTGTCGGAAGACGCCTCCGTGGTGTTCACCAGCAGCAGCGTCGGGCGCAAAGGCCGGGCTTACTGGGGCGCTTATGGCGTGTCGAAGTTCGCCACCGAGGGCCTGATGCAGACCCTGGCCGACGAACTGGAAGGCGTGGCACCCGTGCGCTCCAACAGCATCAACCCGGGCGCCACGCGCACGGCGATGCGGGCCCAGGCCTACCCCAGCGAAAACCCGCAGAACAACCCGCTGCCTGAAGAGATCATGCCGGTGTACCTGTACCTGATGGGGCCCGACAGCAAGGCAGTGAACGGGCAGGCGCTCAACGCCCAATAAGCCTTTTGCCTGTACTGGCCCTATCGCCGGCAAGCCAGCTCCCACAGGGATTGCACATTGCCCTGGCCTGTGGTGATCCTGTGGGAGCTGGCTTGCCGGCGATAGGGCCGGTACAGGCGGATGATCAGCCCGCCGCCAACGCCGGGCGCAAACGGCCTTGCTGGCGCCCTTCCAGCTGCATGCACCGCTCCAGGAACAGGTACATGCAGTCATAACTCTTGCAAATAGCCCTGCGCAACTCGGTACGCAGCCCCAGGGTCGGGTTCTCGCCGGCCAGGGTACAGATGATTTCCAGCGCCTCCCACGGGTGCGCATCGTCATACTGGGCATGCATCTTCAGCCATTTCATCGCCCGCTTGCGCTGGTCTTCCGGGAAGCCCTGGGCGTAGGTATCGGTCGAGCACACCACCGCCGACCATTCCCCGGTCGCACCTTCGATGGCGTAGTTGGTCGCCGCCATGGAAATGGCCAGGTTCTCGGTGACACACACGCGCCAGCACCAGTCGTTCAGGCCGTTCAGCTCGGGGGGCACTTCCTGGGCCTGCAGCTCATGCAGGTGCACACCATGGGCCTGGCACCAGTTCACCCAGTAGTCGGCATGGTTGAGCTCAACCCGGATATTGCGCATCAGCCAGCGCCGCGCCATGTCTTCGCCCTGATGGCGGCCATAGCGGGTCTTGGTCAGGTTATGGGCCATGTACAGCGAGAACTGCTCCACCACCGGCCAGCCGCCGATCAGGTACTGACGAATGGTCGACTGCTTGAGCTGGCCGTCGCGCAGGCGCGCGTAGAACTCATGCTCCACCACCCGGCGCTTGCTCTCGCGGCAGTCTTCAATCAGTTGCTGGGCCCATTGGGGATAGCTGGCGGGGTCCATCAAAGGCCCGATACGAACGAATGCATCAATCACTTTCAGCTCCTTGATCCTTGTGATTTCTCGCTAGCGAAACGTGCCAGGCGCCCGCTGCAACAGAGGCCGGGCGGCGATCCGTTGGCGCTGCAGACTGTCACAGGTGAACACCTGGGGGCGTTCGATCAGGTAACCCTGGGCGTAATCCACGCCGATTTCCTGCAGGGCCTGCTCGATCAAGGGTGTTTCGACGAACTCGGCTATGGTGCGTTTGCCCATGACATGGCCGATGTGGTTGATGACCTCTACCATGGCCCGGTTGACCGGGTCATCGAGCATGTCCTTGACGAAACTGCCGTCGATCTTCAGGTAATCCACGGGTAAATGCTTGAGGTAGGCGAACGACGACATGCCGGCGCAGAAGTCATCGAGCGAGAAGCGACAGCCCAGCCCCTTCAGCTCGTTGATGAAGCGAATGGCACTGCCCAGGTTGGCAATCGCGCTGGTTTCGGTAATTTCGAAACAGATCATCCGCGGCGGAATGGCGTACTCGACAAACAACCGCTGCAGGTAATCGAGGAACTTGTCATCGCCGATGCTCGACCCCGACAGGTTGATCGCGCAGATCGACAGCGGCCCTTCGCGGCCTTCGTCCAGGCATTGGCGCACAACCTGGAACACATTGCGCACCACCCAGCGGTCCAGCGCAGTCATCAGGCCGTAGCGCTCGGCCGCGGGGATGAAGCTGCTGGGCAGGATGGTGCGGCCACTTTCGTCGTGCAGGCGCAGCAGGATTTCGATGTGGCCTGGGCCTTCGAAGGTTTTCAGCGGGGCAATTTCCTGTGCGTACAGGCAGAAGCGGTTTTCTTCCAGCGCCACATGCAAGCGCTGGATCCAGGCCATTTCGCCAAAACGCATGGACAGCTCGCTGTCGTCGGCGTGGTACACCTGCACGCGGTTGCGCCCCTTCTCCTTGGCCATGTAGCAGGCCATGTCGGCAGCACGCAGCGAGGTTTCCAGGGTGCCTGGGGTTTGGGCGATGTGCACCAGGCCGATACTGACCGTGGTGACGAACGGCCGCCCCTTCCACACGAAGTGCAGGCTCTGCACCATCTGGCGCAACTGCTCGGCGATGCGCTCGGCCTGGTCTGGCGGGCAGCTTTCCAGCAGCACGCCAAACTCGTCGCCACCCAGCCGCGCCAGCGTGTCACCTTCGCGCAGGCCAGATTGCAGCACGGCGCAGATGTGCCGCAGCAATTCGTCACCCGCGGCATGGCCGCAGGTGTCGTTCACCAGCTTGAACTGGTCGAGGTCCAGGAACATCAGCGAATGCCGCCCGGCCTGGCGCGCAAGGCCATTCAGCGCCTGTTCCAGGCGGTATTCGAACTCACGGCGGTTGGCCAGGCCGGTCAGGGCGTCATGGGTGGCCTGCCAGGACAGGTTGGCGATGTACTGGCGCTCCTGGGTCATGTCATGCAGCACCAGCACGATGCCACTGAGCTGGCCGTCACTGACGATCGGCGAGCCCACCAGGTTGATCGACACGGTGCTGCCGTCCAGGCGCTGGATCAGCCGGGCATGCTCGGCACCACCCTTGAGGCTGCCGCTAAGCACCTGCTCGACCAGGCTGCGGCCATCTTCCTCGGCCTGCTCGTCCACCAGGCTGAACAACGCCGACAGCGGCAGGCCCTGGGCCTGGCCAGACTGCCAGTGGGTGAGTTGCTCGGCGGCCGGGTTCATGTAGCCGATGCAGCCATCCACGTCGGCAGTAATGACCGCATCGCCAATGGCCTGCAAGGTGGTCTGTGCCCGTTCTTTCTCTGCCTGCAGGGCGGTGGCGAAGGCCTGACGCTGGGCCAGCAGCTTGCTGGAGCGGCGCCAGGCAATGGTAATGAGGAACATCGCTGTCAGCAGGTTGGTGATCAGCAGCACCCGCAGCAACATGCGCGAGCCTTCGCCCAACGCATCGCTGAACGCTTTGGCAGCGGGCGTGACCCCTTCGTTGATGGTGACGATGCGCGCCTTCCAGGCATTGACGGCCTGGGCGTCGACCGGGCCACTGGCAAAGCTCTGGCGCATCTCGCCGGCGAGCACATCCAGCTTGGCCAGGTAGTCGTCGCCGATATCCCAGTAGTCGATGGCTGTCTGCATGTAGCCGATGTTGCGGAAGTTACGGTAGAACCAGATGATCCGCTCGACATCGTCGGGGTGGTTGCCGCCTTGCAGAACGGCCTGGCGAGCAGCCGCCAGGTCGGGGCTGGGCTGGTCGAGCACCTCGCGCAACTGGTGGTCGCCCTGGGGCACGGTAATGGCCTGGCGATAGCGCTGATAGGTACTCTCGTCGCGGGTGTCGGCGTACAGGTTCAGGTAATAGATGGCGTCTTTCTGCGCCTTCGACCACAGGCTTTCGCCCGCGACATAGGCGCGCACGGCCGAGAGCGTATAAAGGCTGAGGCTGCCCAGCGCCACCTGAAAGACCACAACGGCGATGAAGGGCCAGGTGATGCCGAGCAACTTCGGCGCTTCGAGTGTGCGATGTCCCTTCATGGAGTCCCTGTCACAGAGCAGATAAGGCGCAAATCGACCCAGACAAGCACAGCGTAGGCCATCTGCCATCAACGTGACGGGGTTTTTTATGACAGGGAATCGCAGGATTTGCACGCACGCTGTGGGAGCGGCCTTGCGTCGCGAAAGGGCCGCGACGCGGCCCCCGGATTTCAAGGTTGATGCTGAAATTGCCGGGGCTGCTTTGCAGCCCTTTCGCGACACAAGGCCGCTCCCACAGCGACGGCACAAGGCACCTGAAATTCAGCTTTGCTGCAAGTGCCCATAAAGCTTGGCGTACAACCCACCCTCGGCAATCAGCTGCTGGTGGTCGCCATCTTCGGCTACATGCCCGCCATCGAACACCAGCACCCGGTCGGCCTGCTTCACCGCCGACAGCCGGTGGGCGATGATCAGCGTGGTGCGGCCGCTGAGGAAGCGCGCCAGGGCCAGGTGCAGGTTGTACTCGGTGGCGGCGTCCAGGGCCGAGGTGGCTTCGTCGAGGATGACCACCTTGGGCTCGGCCAGCACCATGCGGGCGATGGCCAGGCGCTGCCGCTGCCCGCCAGACAAGCGCACGCCGGAGCGCCCCACCACACTGTCCAGGCCCTGCGGCAAGGCGGCGATGGTGGCGTCCAGCTGGGCGATGCGCAGCGCCTGCCAGCAGGCGTCGTCACTGCTGTCGCGGCCCATGGTCAGGTTGGCACGTACGGTGTCATTGAACAGCGACGGGTGCTGCAGCACCACCGCGACGTTTTCGCGCAGGGTTTCCAGGCCGATTTCCTGCAGGCTGGCACCGCCAAAGCGGATGGTCCCGGCCTGGGCGCTGTAAAGGCCCAGCAGCAGTTGCACCAGGGTGCTCTTGCCGCCACCACTGGCGCCGACAATCGCCACCTTTTCGCCCGGAGCGATAGACAGGTCGAGGTTTTCCAGCACCGGCTCGTCGGCATAGGCAAAGCGCAAGTCGCGCACTTCGATGCCCACCGTCTCACGGCCGGCGAACGGGTCACTGGCGGCCGGGTACTGCGGTTCGTCATCGCGCGCCAGCAGCTCGTTGAGGCGGCTCAGCGCACCGCCGGCGGCGTAGTAGGCATATTGCAGGTTGAGCAGTTGCTCCACCGGCCCGATCATGAACCACAGGTAGCTGAACACCGCCAGCATCTGGCCGATCGACAAATCGGAGAACAGTACGGTCAGCATGGCTGCGGCGCGGAAGATATCGATGCCGAACTGGAACAACAAGCCACTGGCACGGCCACTGGCATCGCTTTTCCACTGCGAATCCACGGCGTAGTCACGCACTTCACGGGCGCGCAGGCCCAAACGGCCAAGGAAGTAGCCCTGGCGGTTGCTGGCACGGATTTCCTGGATGGCATCGAGGGTTTCCGTCAGCGCCTGGGTAAAGCGCGCGGTGCTGTCGTTCTCAAGCTTTTTCAGGTGTTTGACGCGTTTGCCCAGCTGCACGGTGAAATAGATCACCAGCGGGTTGAACAGCAAGATCAGCAAGGCCAGCTGCCAGTGCATCCAGATCAGGATCGCCGCTGTGCCGGTCAGGGTCAGCATGGCCACCAGGAAGCGGCTGAGGGTTTCGCCCACGAACTTGTCGAGGGTGTCCAGGTCGGTGACCAGGTGGGTGGTTACCGTGCCACTGCCAAGGCTTTCGTATTCCTTCAGCGAAATACGCTTGAGCCGCTCGATCAGGCGGATGCGCAGGCGGTAGACGATATCCTTGGCCAACCCGGCAAACAGCTTGGCCTGGATCACGTTGAACGCCAGGGCAGCCAGGCGCAGGCACAGGGTAAGCGCCAGCATCAGCCCGATATAGCCGGCTGCCACCTGCCAGTTGGAGGGCAGCAGGTGGTTCATCCACTTCAGCGCAGCATCGCCATGACCGAGCAGTACTTCGTCCACCAACAGGGGCAGCAGCAACGGGATGGGCACGCTGCAGCAAGCCGCTAGCACGGCGATGAGGTTGGCAGACCAGAGGTTCTTCTTGTGATGCAGGGCCAGGCGGCGGATTTCCGCCCAGCTCAGTCGATCGCCCGCAGCGTGAGGCTTGCCCGGCACCGGGTCGGGTGACCCAGGCACATCAAGCACAGGCGGCCTGCTGCAGCCAGCGGCCGAGCAAGGGTTGCAGGCGGCCCAGCGGCTGGTAGCCGTTGGTCAGCAGGGCCAGTTGGCCATTGCGCTCGGCCAGCAGGGTCGGAAAGCCGGCAATACCCAGGTCCTGGGCCCAGCTGAAATCGGCTGCGGTGGCGGCGCGGGTATCGGCGCGGGCGAAGGTGTCGGCAAACACGGTGCGGTCGAAGCCGCACTGCGAGGCCAGCTCGACCAGCTGCGGCGCCGTGGTCACGTCCACGCCCTGCTCGTAGAACGAACGCTGGATCAGCGCCAGCAGCGGCCAGACGCGTTCGGCGTCCAGCTCACGGGCAGTGACCAGGGCGCGGCAGGCCGGCTCGGTGTCGTAGACGAAGCCCTCAGGCATGGCCCCTTCGAAACGAAATGGCTGGCCGGTCGCGTCGGCCACCGCCTGCCAGTGTTCGAGGATGTACTTGCGGGTGGAGCTGTCCAGGGCGCTGCCGCCGGTGCGCAGCCCGCCCGGCACCACGCGGGTGACAACGCCCGCCTCACGCGCCTGGGCGATCAGGGCGGCGGCTACCGGCGCGAAACCCCAGCACCAGGAGCACATCGGGTCCATCACATAAATCAGGCGTGCAGACATGCATCAGGCCTCGGCTTTGTAGTTGTAACCGATCGGGTGCGGCAGGTTGCGGGCCTTGGCCAGCTCGATCTGCTTCTGCCGGTCGATGGCACTGCGCCGGGTCTTCTCGCTCAGGGTGTCCCAGCAATGCGGGCAGCTGACACCTGGCGAATAGTGCTCGGACGCGCGCTCCTCTGCATTGATCGGGTGGCGGCAGGCGTGGCACTGGTCGTACTCGCCTTCGCTCAGGTCATGGCGCACCGTGACGCGGTTGTCGAAGACGAAGCAGTCGCCGTCCCACAGGCTTTCTTCCTGAGGCACTTCCTCGAAGTACTTCAGCACGCCACCCTTAAGATGATAGACCGCCTCGAAGCCTTCACCGAGCATGTAGCTGGAGGCTTTTTCGCAACGAATGCCGCCGGTGCAGAACATGGCCACTTTCTTGTGCTTGCTGGGGTCGAAGTTGGCCTTGATGTACTCCGGGAACTCGCGGAAGGTTTCGGTCTTCGGGTCCATCGCGCCCTTGAAGGTGCCGATGGCCACTTCGTAGTCGTTGCGGGTATCGATCAGCAGCACTTCCGGGTCGCTGATCAGCGCGTTCCAGTCCTTGGGCTCGACATAGGTGCCGACCGCCTGGTTCGGGTCCACGCCCGGCACGCCGAGGGTGACGATCTCTTTCTTGAGCTTGACCTTTGTGCGGTAGAACGGCTGCTCGTCGCAGTACGACTCTTTATGGTCGACATCGGCCAGGCGCGGGTCGTTGCGCAGCCAGGCCAGCAGGCCGTCGATGCCTTCGCGGGTGGCCGACACGGTGCCGTTGATGCCTTCGTGGGCCAGCAGCAGGGTGCCTTTGACGTCATTGTCGAGCATGACCTTGAGCAGCGGCTCGCGCAGCTCGACGTAGTCTTGCAGGGTGACGAACTTGTACAGCGCCGCGACGACGATAGGTTGTGACATGAAGCGGGTTCTCCAGGTGGTTGCCCTCGTAAGGGGCGGACCGGGTTTGACAAAAAGCAGGGGGCGCTTTGCGCCCCATTCGCGGCACAAGGCCGCTCCTACAGGGAAATACACAACCCAACGGGCGGTGCAATCCCTGTAGGAGCGGCCTTGTGCCGCGAATGGGCCGCACAGCGGCCCCCTTGGATGGTACGGATTCTACCAGAACGACAAAAAGGTTTCAGTGCCCGCCGCCGGCACATACCGGCGAGGCCGGAGCAGCGCCGACCTTGGCCCATTCTTCGGCGGTGTAGGTATGAATGGCCAGGGCATGGATCTGCCCCATCAGCTCACCCATGGTGGCGTACACCTTCTGGTGGCGCTTGACGCTGTTCAACCCGGCAAACTGCTCGCTGACGATCACTGCCTTGTAGTGGGTCTCCTGACCACGACTGTGCATGTGGCTTTCGTCGAGCACTTGCAGGTGCTGCGGCGCCAGGGCGCCCAGCTGTTGTTCAATGCGCTGTTGCATGGTCATTGCGGCGTGCTCACTTCTTGGCAGGGACGGCAGCCTTGCCAGCATTAGGGTCCAGTTCCTTGGTCATGTCTTCCAGCAGCTTGTTCACCACCGGCACTGCTGGCTCAAGGCTCTGCTGGGTCAGCTGGGCCGACTGCTGGGTAACCTTGGGCATTTCACGCAGGACTTTCTTGCCCAGCGGCGATTCATAGAACTTGACCAGGTCTTTCAGCTCTTGCTCGGTGAAGGTCTGGGTGTACAGGTCGACCATCTTGGGCTTCAGCTTGTTCCAGCCGATGGCGCTGTCCAGCGCGGCGTTGGCTTTGGCCTGGTAGCTTGCCAGCACTGGCTGTTTGGCGGCCGGGGCCTTGGTTTGAGCGAAGCGCTGGGCGAACATCTGTTGGACCTGCATGTACACCGGGGTGCCCAGCTTGTCGGCGTTGGCCAGGGTCAGGAATTTCTCGGCAGCAGCGTTGTGGCTGGCGGTGGCAGCGAGCACCTGGCCGCTGGCGCAAGCCAGGGCAACGGCGGCACAAAGGACACGGAGACGGGTCATTGCATTTCCTTCAAGAAGAGGGAGGCGGGTACCTCAGAGTAGAGCATTCTGCGCCGTGGTGGCGATGTGCTCAAGTGGCACGACGAGCGACGGAACCGCTCGGTCGAATCAGGGCCTAAACTGCGATTTCGAACTACACAGGAGTGAGTACAGAATGAGCCGTATCGAGACAGACAGCCTGGGCCCGGTCGAAGTTCCTGATGGCGCCTACTGGGGTGCGCAAACCCAGCGTTCGCTGATCAACTTCGCCATTGGCAAGGAACGCATGCCCCTCGCGGTGCTGCACGCCCTGGCGCTGATCAAGAAAGCCGCGGCACGCGTCAACGACCGCAACGGCGACCTGCCGGCCGACATCGCCCGGCTGATCGAACAAGCCGCCGACGAAGTGCTTGATGGCCAGCACGACGACCAGTTCCCGTTGGTCGTGTGGCAGACCGGCAGCGGCACGCAAAGCAACATGAACGTCAACGAAGTGATCGCCGGGCGCGCCAACGAACTGGCCGGCAAAGGCCGTGGCGGCAAAGCGCCAGTGCACCCCAACGACCACGTCAACCGCTCGCAGAGCTCCAACGACTGCTTCCCCACAGCCATGCACATCGCTGCGGCGCAGGCGGTGCACGAGCAGCTGCTGCCGGCAGTCGCCGAACTGTCGTCGGGGCTTGCCGAGCTGTCGGCCCGCCACCAAAAGCTGGTGAAGACCGGCCGCACGCACATGATGGACGCCACGCCGATCACTTTCGGCCAGGAGGTGTCCGCCTTCGTCGCCCAGCTCGACTATGCCCAGCGCGCCATCCGCGCCACCCTGCCGGCGGTATGCGAACTGGCCCAGGGCGGCACCGCGGTTGGCACCGGGCTCAATGCCCCGAATGGTTTTGCCGAAGCCATCGCTGCCGAGTTGGCGGCGGAGTCCGGCCTGCCGTTTGTGACGGCACCAAACAAGTTCGCGGCGCTGGCCGGCCATGAACCGCTGACCAGCCTGGCAGGCGCCTTGAAAACCCTGGCAGTGGCGCTGATGAAAATCGCCAACGATTTGCGCCTGCTGGGCTCCGGCCCACGCGCAGGCTTTGCCGAAGTGCGCCTGCCGGCCAACGAACCGGGCAGTTCGATCATGCCCGGCAAGGTTAACCCTACCCAGTGCGAAGCGCTGTCGATGCTGGCTTGCCAGGTGCTGGGCAACGATGCCGCCATCGGTTTTGCCGCTAGCCAGGGGCATCTGCAACTGAACGTGTTCAAGCCGGTGATCATCCACAACCTGTTGCAGTCGATCGAACTGCTGGCCGATGGCTGCCGCAACTTCCAGTTGCACTGCGTGGCGGGCATCGAGCCCGATGCCGAGCAAATGGCCGCGCACCTGGAGCGGGGCTTGATGCTGGTGACGGCGTTGAACCCGCATATCGGCTATGACAAGGCGGCGGAAATTGCCAAGAAGGCTTACAGCGAAGGCAAGACCTTGCGCGAGGCTGCATTGGAGCTGAAGTACCTGACCAATGAGCAGTTCGACCAATGGGTGCGGCCAGAGAACATGCTGGCACCGGGTGGCAAGGGCTGAGCTCTTTATTGCCTGCCCCGGCCCTATCGCCGGCAAGCCAGCTCCCACAGGGATCGCACAACATTCACGCCTGTGGTGATCCTGTGGGAAGCTAACTTCCACAGGGGCCCCACATCTTTCAAGCTTGTGGTGATCCTGTGGGAAGCCAACTTCCACAGGGACCCCACATCTTTCAAGCCTGTGGTGATCCTGTGGGAAGCCAACTTCCACAGGGACCCCACATCTTTCAAGCCTGTGGTGATCCTGTGGGAAGCCAACTTCCACAGGGACCCCACATCTTTCACGCCTGTGGTGATCCTGTGGGAAGCCAACTTCCACAGGGACCCCACATCTTTCACGCCTGTGGTGATCCTGTGGGAAGCCAACTTCCACAGGGGCCCCACATCTTTCAAGCCTGTGGTGATCCTGTGGGAAGCCAACTTCCACAAGGGCCCCACATCTTTCAGGCCTGTGGTGAGCCTGTGGGAGCTGGCTTGCCGGCGATAGGGCCGGAGCAAGCGATCAATGAACCTGGGCCAACCGCGCACGCCTCGCGCGCCAACTGGCCACCAGCGATGGCCCCAGGGCTACCAGCGCCGAGCCGGACACCACGGTCACCGCCCCTACATAACCCAGGGCATTGATGTCCTCGGCGTGCACATACTCCGGCCACACCAGTGCCGCGAGTGCCACCGCAACAAAGGTCACCAGCGGTGTCAACGCCAGGGTGGCACTCACCCGCGACGCCTCCCAGTGCGCCAGCGCCTCGGCAAATGCGCCGTAAGCCACCAGGGTATTCAGGCAGCAGGCCAGCAGCAGCCAGCCCTGCACCGGGGTCAGTTGCAACGCCTCCAGCGGGTGTACCCAAGGCGTGAGCAGCGCAGCACAACTGAGATAGATCACCATCATCACCTGCTGTGAATGCCACACGGTCAGCAGTTGCTTCTGGCTGAGGGCGTAGAACACCCAGATGCTGGTGGCCAGCAGAATGGTCAGCACGCCGGTGGTGTAGGTGCCCAATGAAGTCAGCAGCTCTTCGAGGCGCTCGTTGAAGAACAGGCCAAAACCCGCCAGCAGAATCACCAGGCCCACGCCCTGCCCCAGGCTGAAGCGCTCGCGGAACACGAACACGCTGGCCACCAGCAACAGCACCGGGCCGACCTGTACCACCAGTTGCGCGCTACCAGGGCTGAGCAGGTTGAGGCCGATCAGGTACAGCACGTAGTTGCCCATCAAGCCCAGCACGGCCACCACTACCAGGCCTTTGCCCCTGGGTGCCAGCCGGGTGAACGACGGCAGGCGTCGCTTGGCTGCCAGCCAGGCGAACAGCAGGCCACCGGAAACCAGCAGGCGGTACCAGGTGACTGTGATCGGGTCGACCACTTGCAGTACCTGCTTGAGCTTGATCGGCAAGATGCCCCAGAGCAAGGCAGTCAGAAGTGCCAGGAACAGGCCATAGCTCCAGCGGCCGGAAGTGGTGTGCATAGCGTCCTCGTTCAAGCCCGTGGTGGGGGTGACTGAATTCTACGGGCTTGGAGGGCAGTGACGGAGAAGAGTGCCGAGAAAAGAATTCATCAGGTCATTCTTGTGGGGCATGGCTTGGCAGGTGTGCAGCCTGTTCTGGCCTCTTCGCGGGTGAACCCGCTCCCACAGGATGATCACAGGATTGGCCATTGTGCAGTCCCTGTGGGAGCGGGTTCACCCGCGAAGAGGCCAGAACAGGCAACCAAAACCCCTGGCTATTTTTTGTGCTTGGCAAACGCCGCCTCAAGCGCCTGGTTGATGGTGCGCAGCACCTTCACCCGCGCCCAGCGCTTGTCGTTGGCCTCCACCAGCGTCCAGGGTGCAATCTCGCTGCTGGTGCGGTCGACCATGTCGCCCACCGCCTGGACATAGTCGTCCCACTTGTCGCGGTTGCGCCAGTCGTCCTCGGTGATCTTGTAGCGCTTGAACGGGATCTGCTCACGCTCCTGAAAACGCTCCAGCTGGGTCTGCTGGTCGATCGCCAGCCAGAACTTCACCACCACCACACCGGCGTTCACCAACTGCTCTTCAAAGTCGTTGATCTCGCTGTAGGCACGCATCCAGTCGGCCGGGCTGCAAAAACCTTCCACCCGCTCCACCAGCACCCGGCCATACCAGGAGCGGTCGAAGATGGTGAACTTGCCGCGTGCCGGGATATGCCGCCAAAACCGCCACAAGTAGGGTTGCGCGCGCTCTTCCTCGGTGGGCGCGGCAATCGGCACGATGCGGTACTGGCGCGGGTCCAGCGCCGCGGCCACGCGGCGGATGGCACTGCCCTTGCCGGCAGCATCGTTGCCTTCGAACACCGCCACCAGGGCGTGCCGGCGCATGCGCTTGTCGCGCAGCAGCCCGGCCAGGCGGGCCTGTTCGGTGACCAACTGCTCCTGATAGTCAGCCTTGTCCAGGCGCAACGTCATGTCCAGGGCGCCGAGCAGGCTGCGGTCGTCGATGCTGCGGCCCAGCGGGGCGACATTGCCCTGGTGCTTGCCCTTGGGGTTGTTGGCCAGCGCGGCCTGCAGGCTGTCCAGCAGGATGCGCCCCACCGCCAGGCTGCGGTAGTTCGGGTCTACCCCTTCGACGATGTGCCACGGCGCATAGTCGCGGCTGGTGCGGCGCAGCACGCGCTCGCCAAAGCGCACGAAACGGTCGTAGGTTTGCGACTGCTGCCAGTCCAGCGGGCTGATCTTCCAGCTGTGCAGCGGGTCGTCCTTGAGCGACTTCAGCCGTGCCTTCATCTGCTTCTTGGACAGGTGGAACCAGAACTTGATGATCAGCGCACCTTCATCGCACAGCATCTGCTCCAGGCGCTCGGCGCCCATGATCGCCTGATCGAGCACGGCATCCTTGAACACCCCGTGCACCCGCCCCTGCAGCATCTGGCTATACCAGTTGCCAAAGAACACGCCCATCCGCCCCTTGGGTGGCAAAGCCCGCCAGTAACGCCAGGCGGGCGGCCGGGCCAGCTCTTCGTCGGTCTGCTGGTCGAAGGTGAGCACATCGATCATGCGCGGGTCCATCCACTCGTTGAGCAGCTTTACCGTCTCACCCTTGCCAGCGCCTTCGATGCCGTTGATCAGCACGATCACCGGGAAGCGCGCCTGCTGCTTGAGTTCGTACTGGGCTTCGAGCAGGGCCTCGCGCAAAGCGGGCACCTCGGCGTCGTAAGCCTCCTTGTCGATGCTGTGGCCGATTTCGGCGGATTCGAACATGCACTGGCTCCTTCAATGGATAAGCAAGACTAGCGGATTTCATTTATGCCTGTACTGACCTGTTCGCGCGTGAACGCGCTCCCACAGGTAACCCGGATGGCATAAAATCCCGCCATCCGCTGCAACCGAGCCAACCATGTCCACCCTCCTCCAGCACGCCCAGATCGACTGGGACGACCAGGGCCGCCCCCACTCGCGGCAATATGACGACGTCTATTTCGCGGTCAACGAAGGCATCGAAGAAACCAAACACGTATTCCTCGGCCAGACCCGCCTGGCCGAGCGCTTTGCCAACCTGACGCCGCACAGCTGCATGGTGATTGGCGAAACCGGCTTTGGCACCGGCATGAATTTTTTCTGCGCCTGGCAACTGTTTGACCAGCACGCCCACAGCGACGCGCGCCTGCACTTCGTCAGTGTCGAAAAATACCCCCTCGGCCACGCTGACATGGCCCGCGCAGTACGCCTGTGGCCTGAACTTGCCGCCTACACCGAGCCCCTGCTGGAACAATATGTGGCGGTGCACCCGGGCTTTCAGCAGTTCACCTTCGCCAATGGCCGGGTCACCCTGACCCTGCTGATCGGCGACGTGCTCGAGCAGCTGCCACAGCTCGACGCGCAGATCGATGTGTGGTTCCTCGATGGCTTCGCCCCCGCCAAGAACCCCGACATGTGGACACCAGAGCTGTTCGCGCAGCTGGCGCGGCTATCGCACCCGGGCACTGTGCTGGGCACCTTCACCACCACCGGCTGGGTGCGCCGCAGCCTGGTCGAAGCCGGCTTCGCCATGAAGAAGGTGCCAGGCATCGGCAAGAAGTGGGAGGTGATGAGCGGCGCCTACGTCGGCCCCCTGCCAGCCCCCGGCGCACCTTGGTACGCGCGCCCCGCCCCTTCACAGGGGCCACGCGAGGCACTGGTGATCGGTGCCGGGCTGGCCGGCAGCACAACCGCTGCCAGCCTGGCCCGGCGTGGCTGGCAGGTCACCGTGCTGGAGCGCCACGAAGCGCCGGCCCAGGAAGCTTCGGGCAATCCGCAGGGGGTGCTGTACCTCAAGCTGTCCGCCCATGGCACCGCACTTTCACAGATGATCCTGTCCGGTTTCGGCTACACCCGGCGCCAGCTTGAACGCCTGCAGCGTGGCCGCGACTGGGATGCCTGCGGCGTGCTGCAACTGGCCTTCGACAACAAGGAAGCTGAGCGCCAAGGCAAGCTGGCTGCCGCTTTCGACTCCAACCTGCTGCACGCGTTGGAACGTACAGAAGCTGAAGCCGTCGCCGGGGTGGCCTTGCCGGCCGGCGGGTTGTTCTACCCCGAAGGCGGCTGGGTGCACCCACCTGCGTTGTGCCAGCAACAGCTGCAGCACTCAGGGATTCGGCTGGTCACCCATCAGGAAGTGCTGGAGCTGCGCAAGGTCGACCAGCAGTGGCAGGCCTGGGCGGGTGACCGCCTGATTGCCTGCGCGCCCGTGGTGATTCTGGCCGGTGCCGCCGAAGTAAGGCGTTTCGAGCCTTGCGCGCAACTGCCGCTCAAGCGTATCCGGGGGCAGATTACCCGCTTGCCCGCCACCGCCAGCAGCCGGGCGCTGCGCACCGTGGTGTGTGCGGAGGGCTACGTGGCGCCGCCGCGCGGTGATGAACATACCCTGGGCGCAAGCTTTGATTTCCACAGCGAAGACTTGGCGCCGACGCTGGCCGAGCACCAGGGCAACCTGGCGTTGCTGGACGAGATTTCCGTCGATCTGGTCCAGCGATTGGGCACGGTAGAGTTAGCCCCTGAGCAGTTGCAGGGGCGCGCGGCATTCCGTTGCACCAGCCCGGATTACCTGCCGATCGTGGGGCCGGTAGCTGATGTGCAGGCGTTTGCCGAGGCCTATGCGGTGTTGGGCCGGGATGCGCGGCAAGTGCCGGATGTAGCCTGCCCTTGGCTGGATGGGTTGTATGTGAACAGCGGGCATGGGTCGCGCGGGTTGATCACGGCGCCGCTCAGTGGCGAGCTGGTGGCGGCCTGGGTGTGTGGTGAACCGCTGCCGTTGCCGCGAGCAGTGGCAGAGGCGTGTCATCCGAACCGGTTTGCCTTGCGTAAGCTGATTCGGGGGAAGTAATCGGCCGGGGGCTGCTGCGCAGCCAATCGCCGGCAAGCCAGCTCCCACAGGGACCGCGCAAGGCATCAGGCCTGACGTGACCCGTGGGAGCTGGCTTGCCGGCGATTGGGCCGCACAGCGGCCCCATATAACAAATCGTTCTAAAACTCTCAAAAAGCACATCGGTCAGTTCCTTAAGGTGCCCTAATCCTGGGCACCCCCTCCCCAACGGAAAAACCGGTAAGGACTTATGTGCGGATTAGCAGGAGAGTTGCGTTTCACCCCCATCGACCAGGCCCCTCGCCCAGCCGACCTGGCTGCGGTAGAGCGCATAACGCATCACCTCGCGCCTCGCGGCCCGGATGCGTGGGGCTTCCATAGCCAAGGCCCTATTGCCCTCGGCCACCGGCGCCTGAAAATCATGGACTTGTCCGACGGCTCGGCGCAGCCGATGGTCGACAACACCTTGGGCCTGTCACTGGCGTTCAACGGTGCCATCTACAACTTCCCCGAACTGCGCCAGGAGCTGCAAGACCTGGGCTACAGCTTCTGGTCCGACGGCGACACCGAGGTGCTGCTCAAGGGCTACCACGCCTGGGGCGCGGCCTTGCTGCCCAAGCTCAACGGCATGTTCGCCCTGGCCATCTGGGAGCGCGACAACCAGCGCCTGTTCCTGGCCCGCGACCGCCTGGGCGTAAAGCCCCTGTACCTGTCGCGCAACAGCGAGCGCCTGCGTTTTGCCTCGACCCTGCCAGCGCTGCTCAAGGGCGGCGACATCGACCCGATGCTCGACCCGGTGGCGCTCAACCATTACCTGAACTTCCATGCCGTGGTGCCGGCACCACGTACCCTGCTGGCCAACGTGCAAAAGCTGGAGCCTGGCACCTGGATGCGCATCGACCGCCATGGCGAGGTCGAGCGCCAGACCTGGTGGCAGCTGAAATACGGTGCCAACCCGGATGAGCGTGAGCTGGACCTGGAAGGCTGGACCACCCGCGTGCTCGACGCCACCCGCGACGCCGTGGCCATCCGCCAACGCGCGGCCGTCGACGTCGGTGTGCTGCTGTCCGGTGGTGTCGACTCCAGCCTGCTGGTCGGTCTGCTGCGCGAAGCGGGTGTGGACGACCTGTCGACCTTCTCCATCGGTTTTGAAGATGCAGGTGGCGAACGTGGCGACGAGTTCCAGTATTCCGACCTGATCGCCAAGCACTACGGCACCCGCCACCACCAGCTGCGCATCGCCGAAAACGAGATCATCGACCAGCTGCCAGCGGCATTCCGCGCCATGAGCGAGCCAATGGTCAGCCACGACTGCATCGCCTTCTACCTGTTGTCGCGGGAAGTGGCCAAGCACTGCAAGGGCGTGCAAAGCGGCCAGGGCGCCGACGAGCTGTTCGCCGGGTACCACTGGTACCCGCAGGTGGACGGCGCCGATGACGCCTTTGCGGCTTACCGCGATGCATTCTTCGACCGCAGCCACGCCGAGTACCGCGACACCGTGCAGGCGCCCTGGGCGCTTGAAACCGACGCGGCCGGCGACTTCGTGCGCGAGCACTTCGCCCGCCCCGGTGCCCGCGACGCGGTGGACAAAGCCCTGCGCCTGGACAGCACGGTGATGTTGGTTGATGACCCGGTCAAGCGAGTGGACAACATGACCATGGCCTGGGGCCTGGAGGCACGTACGCCATTCCTCGACTACCGCCTGGTGGAGCTGTCGGCGCGTATTCCGGCGCGCTTCAAGCTGCCCGATGGCGGCAAGCAGGTGCTCAAGCAGGCGGCGCGACGGGTGATCCCGCATGAGGTGATCGACCGCAAGAAGGGCTACTTCCCGGTGCCGGGCCTCAAGCACCTGGAAGGCGCCACCCTGGGCTGGGTGCGTGAGCTACTGACCGACCCCAGCCAGGACCGTGGGCTGTTCAACCCGGCCATGCTCGACCGCCTGCTGAGCAACCCGCACGGCCAGCTCACTCCGCTGCGCGGCTCCAAGCTGTGGCAGCTGGCGGCGCTGAACCTGTGGCTGAGCGAACAAGGAATCTGACCGATGAAAGCCCATGAAATCGCATACGGTCAGCGCCTGCTGCGCGGCCAGGCGCCGTCCTATGAGCGCCTGCAGGCGCGCCTGGCCGGCGACGGCAGCCAGCCCCACGACCAGCCGCGTGCCGTGCACTGCGGCTGGGGCCGGCTGCTGATCGGCCATACCTACCCCGACCCGGCCAGCCTGGCCGAGGCGCTGCTGGACGAAAGCCCCGGCGAGCGCGACATCGCCCTGTACGTGGCCGCGCCGCAGCAGTTGCTGGCCCAGGCCCCGCAGCAACTGTTCCTCGACCCGTCCGACACCCTGCGTCTGTGGTTTACCGACTACCGGCCAGCGCAGCGGGTGTTCCGCGGTTTCCGCGTGCGCCGGGCGCAGAACCCCGCCGACTGGCAGGCGATCAACACCCTGTACCAGGCGCGCGGCATGCTGCCGGTCGACGCCGAACTGCTTACGCCCCGGCACTTGGGCGGACCGGTGTACTGGCTGGCTGAGGACGAAGACAGCGGCGCGGTGATCGGCAGCGTCATGGGCCTGAACCATGCCAAGGCGTTCGACGACCCGGAACATGGCAGCAGCCTGTGGTGCCTGGCAGTCGACCCGCACTGCACCCGCCCCGGCGTGGGCGAGGTGCTGGTGCGCCACCTGATCGAGCACTTCATGAGCCGTGGCCTGGCTTACCTCGACCTGTCGGTGCTGCACGACAACCGCCAGGCCAAGCGCCTGTATGAAAAGCTGGGTTTTCGCAACCTGCCCACCTTTGCGGTCAAGCGCAAGAACGGCATCAACGAGCAGTTGTTTCTTGGCCCCGGGCCGCAAGCGGACCTCAACCCCTACGCACGCATCATCGTCGACGAGGCGCTGCGCCGCGGCATTGAAGTCCAAGTGGATGACGCCGCCGCCGGCCTGTTCACCTTAAGCCTGGGCGGGCGGCGTATTCGCTGCCGTGAATCGCTCAGCGACCTGACCAGTGCCGTGACCATGACTTTGTGCCAGGACAAGCGCCTGACCCAGCACGCTCTGGGCAATGCCGGGCTGCAGGTGCCGGCGCAGCAGCTGGCGGGTAATGCCGACGACAACCTGGCGTTTCTCGACGAGCATGGCGCGGTGGTGGTCAAGCCGGTCGACGGCGAGCAAGGCCAGGGCGTGGCGGTTAACCTGACCTGCATCGACGACATCACCCGCGCCGTGGCGCACGCTCGCCAGTTCGACAGCCGCGTGCTGCTGGAAAGCTTCCATGCCGGGCTGGACCTGCGCATCGTGGTGATCGGCTACGAAGTGGTGGCCGCTGCCATCCGCCACCCGGCACAGGTGCTGGGCGATGGCAAACACAGCGTCCGCCAGTTGATCGAAGCCCAGAGCCGTCGGCGCCAGGCTGCCACCGGCGGCGAAAGCCGCATTCCGCTTGACGACGAAACCGAGCGCACCCTGCGCGCCGCGGGGTTTGGCTATGACGATGTGTTGCCTGCCAGCCAGCGCCTGGCCGTGCGACGCACCGCCAACCTGCACACCGGTGGCACCCTGGAGGATGTGACCGAACGCCTGCACCCGGTGCTGGCGGACGCTGCCGTGCGCGCTGCACGGGCGCTGGAAATTCCTGTGGTCGGGCTGGACTTCATGGTGCGCGATGCCGGGCAGCCGGAGTACGTGATCATCGAAGCCAACGAACGTGCCGGCCTGGCCAACCATGAACCCCAGCCAACGGCCGAGCGCTTTATCGACCTGCTGTTTCCGCATAGCCGGCCGTTGGCGTAACCGCTGATGGCCTCTTCGCGGGCGCGCCCGCTCCCACAGGCCCGGCACAGTTCCTGAGGCTTGTGGGGTGCCTGTGGGCGCGGGCGTGCCCGCGAAGAAGTCAACGCAACTCTAAGGAGTACTCATGTCCGAACGACTCCCCGAACCCGATCTCGACTACCTCAAACGTGTGCTGCTGGAGATGCTGGCCATCCCCAGCCCCACCGGTTTCACCGATACCATCGTGCGCTACGTGGCCGAACGCCTGGACGAGTTGGGCATACCCTTCGAGCTGACCCGCCGCGGCACCATTCGCGCCACCCTCAAGGGCCGCCAGACATCCCCCGACCGCGCCGTGTCGGCCCACCTGGACACCATCGGCGCCAGCGTGCGCCAGTTGCAGGACAACGGCCGCCTGGCGCTGGCACCGGTGGGTTGCTGGTCTAGCCGCTTTGCCGAAGGTAGCCGGGTCAGTGTATTCACCGATACCGGCGTGTTCCGTGGCAGCGTGCTACCGCTGATGGCCAGCGGGCATGCCTTCAATACCGCCATCGATCAGATGCCGGTAAGCTGGGAGCATGTGGAAGTGCGGCTGGATGCCTACTGCGCCACCCGCGCCGACTGTGAGGCACTGGGGATCAGCATTGGTGACTTCGTCGCCTTCGACCCATTGCCAGAGTTCACCGAAAGCGGCCATATCAGCGCCCGTCACCTGGACGACAAGGCCGGTGTAGCGGCATTGCTGGCGGCACTGAAGGCTGTGGTGGAAAGCGGTCGCCAGCCGCTGATCGACTGCCACCCGCTGTTCACCATCACCGAGGAAACCGGCTCGGGCGCAGCCGGCGCCCTGCCTTGGGATGTCAGCGAGTTCGTCGGCATCGACATCGCCCCGGTGGCACCTGGCCAGGCGTCCAGCGAGCATGCGGTAAGCGTAGCCATGCAGGACTCGTCCGGGCCTTACGACTACCACCTGTCCCGGCATTTGCTGAAGCTGGCCGGCGACCACGACTTGCCGGTGCGCCGTGACCTGTTCCGCTATTACTTCAGCGATGCCCATTCGGCGGTGACGGCGGGGCATGACATCCGCACCGCACTAGTGGCATTTGGTTGCGACGCCACCCATGGCTACGAACGCACGCACATCGACAGCCTTGCGGCGTTGAGCCGGTTGCTGTCGGCGTACTTGTTGAGCCCGCCAGTGTTTGCCAGCGACTCGCAGCCGGCCAATGCCTCGCTGGAAAGGTTCAGCCACCAGTTGGAGCACGATGCACAGATGGAAAGCGACACGCGGGTGCCTGCGGTGGACAGCCTGGTCGGCAATAAAGGGTGATGGCCTTGGGGGCTGCTTGGCAGCCCCCCAATTCCCGAACGTTTCGCGTAGCATTGCCACACTTACTTCAGAAACGACCCACCATGCTGATCCCCTACGACCAACTGCAAGCCGAAACCCTGACCCTGCTGATCGAGGACTTCGTCACCCGCGATGGCACCGACAACGGCGACGATACCCCGCTGGAGACGCGCGTACTGCGGGTACGCCAGGCGTTGGCGAAGGGCCAGGCATTCATCCTGTTCGACCTGGAAAGCCAGCAATGCCAGTTGCTCGCCAAGCATGACGTGCCCCGCGAGCTGCTCGACTAGCAGGCCCGGCCCCCTTCGCGGGCAAGACTGAGCAGGGATGCTGAAGGCAACATCAGGCCTCGCCTCGCTTAGCCTCCTTGATACGCTTGTAGACCTCGGCCCGGTGCACCTGCACCGAGCGCGGGGCGTCCACGCCAAAACGCACCACGCCCTCCCGGACATCCACCACCATTATGCGGATGTTATCGCCAATCACGATGATTTCCCCCACTTCACGCCCGATTACCAACATGTTCCGATCCTCTTGCCAAAGGGAAAACCGGAGACTGCCTGCCAGGCATTCGGCTACTCAATAGTTCCGCTACAATTCAGAAGAGCCCTACATTTCACGGTAACTTCCCCTACAGACTGCTCCTCGCGAACAGGACTTGGCGCGCACTTTCACCGGCCTATCGGCATTGTGCTGCGAAGCGGCCGGAACAAGCGGTACACCGATGGAATCTTTCGCAAGCGGCGCCGGTCCGATTTAACAAGAGGCCTGCAGTACGAGGCCCTTGCCCCTCAACCACGCAAGGACTCCACCATGACCACGATCCTTATCATCATCCTGATTCTGCTGCTGATCGGTGGCTTACCGGTCTTCCCCCACTCGCGTAGCTGGGGCTATGGCCCGTCCGGCATTATCGGCGTGGTATTGGTGATTCTGCTGGTCTTACTGTTGCTCGGGATGATATGACCCGATGCGGACAGCCACTTCAGACGACCGTTGAAATGAAAACGCCCCGACAGTCGGGGCGTTCTTGAGTGCTGCGGTTTAGCGCATCAGCTGCCAGTGTCTTGTCGGGCGCAGGCTTGCACCACCCTGCCCCGGTCAGTGCTTCTACAGCCCCTTCATCATCGCGTAGGGGCCTTTGCGCGCATTTTCACCGCCATATCGGCCATCTCGTCATACAGCCGCTCAGGCGCCTGGCATTTCAGCTGCCAGGCCTGGCGCCCGGCCTCGTGGGGCAGAATCAGGAACTCGCCCGCGGCGACCTGCTGGTGAATGTACCCGGCAATGTCGGCGGCGGTGATCGGCGACCCCTCCAGCAGCTTGCCCACCTGCGCCTTCATCGCCGGGTTCGGCCCGCGAAACGAGTCCAGCAGGTTGGTCTGGAAGAACGACGGGCACACCACGTGCACCGACACCTCCAGCTGGCGTAACTCCACCAGCAGGCTTTCCGAAAGCGCCAGCACGCCAGCCTTGGCGACGTTGTAGTTGCTCATGCCAGGGCCCTGCATCAGTGCGGCCATCGATGCAACGTTGATGATTCGGCCCTTGCTACGCTCCAGCAGCGGCAAAAAGGCCTTGCAGCCCTTGACCACGCCCATCAGGTTGACCGCGATCTGCCAGTCCCAGTCTTCCAGGGACAGTTCAGCAAAAAATCCGCCAGACGCAACGCCAGCGTTGTTGACGATCACGTCGATGCCCCCGAACTGCTCGGTGCATGCCTGGGCCAGGGCAGTGAGCTGGCTGTAATCACGCACATCGCAGCGCTGGATGAAGCCTTCGCCGCCGGCGGCACGGGCCAGCTCCAGGGTTTCGCGCAGGCCGTTTTCGTTGACATCGGCCAGCGCCAGGCGCCAGCCCTCGCGCGCCCAGCGCAGGGCGATCTCGCGACCGAGGCCGGACCCGGCGCCGGTGATCATGATGCGGTTATGCATGGTGGCTGGCCTTGTTCTGGCAGGTAGTGCAGCGAGTCTAATCAAGGCCTGGAGGGCTGGCAGGGTTCATCAGGGTAGTGAATGGGCAGACATGACTGTGTGGACGGTACCGCCTTCGCGCCGCGGGGCATGCTCCGCGAGGTAGCTGGCAAGCCAGCGGTCCAGGCGCAGCATGGCCAGAGGGAGGGCAAACAGCATACGTTTCACGATCAAATCTCCTTGAGGGAATCACTGGCTGACGGGCGACTGCCCGATCAGTGGTGGCGATTATTCGTGAACGCTGGCGATTGGAAGTTAGGACCGTTCCGAGCGGATTTAGGACATTTCCCAACAGGTGCAGTTTGCCAGTATTGCCGGGAGCAACCCCAGAATGCATAACGCCCCGGCTAGCGGGGCGTTATGCATTTCAGCGCGTTATTGCTACTGCATCAGTGGGAAACCGCCCCGCTGGCACCCAGGCCAGTCTGCGAACGCACGAACTGCGGGTAGAACAGTGCACGCTCGTCGTCGGCAGCCTTGGACTTGTCGGTGACCGAGAAGAACCAGATGCTGACGAAGGCGATGGCCATGGAGAACAGCGCCGGGTACTCGTACGGGTAGATCGGCTTCTCGTGGCCGAGGATCTGCACCCAGATGGTCGGGCCGAGGATCATCAGCGTTACCGCACTTACCAAGCCCAGCCAGCCGCCAATCATGGCGCCCCGGGTGGTCAGTTTCTTCCAGTACATGGAAAGCAGCAGCACCGGGAAGTTGCAGCTGGCAGCGATGGAGAACGCCAGGCCGACCATGAAGGCGATGTTCTGCTTCTCGAACAGGATACCCAGGCCGATCGCCAGCACGCCCAGGGCGATGGTGGTGATCTTCGACACGCGGATCTCGTCCTTGTCGTTGGCCTTGCCCTTGCGCCATACGCTGGCGTACAGGTCGTGGGACACCGCCGAGGCACCGGCCAGGGTCAGGCCGGCAACCACTGCCAGGATGGTGGCGAATGCCACTGCCGAAATGAAACCGAGGAAGATGCTGCCACCCACGGCATCGGCCAGGTGCACCGCTGCCATGTTGTTGCCGCCCAACAGGGCGCCGGCGGCGTCCTTGAAGTCCGGGTTGGTGCTGACCAGCAGGATCGCGCCAAAGCCGATGATGAAGGTCAGGATGTAGAAGTAGCCGATGAAGCCGGTGGCGTAGAGCACGCTTTTGCGCGCTTCCTTGGCATCACTGACGGTGAAGAAGCGCATCAGGATGTGTGGCAGGCCGGCGGTACCGAACATCAGTGCCAGGCCCAGCGAGAAGGCCGAGATCGGGTCCTTGACCAGGCCGCCTGGGCTCATGATCGCCTCGCCCTTGCTGTGCACCTTGATCGCTTCGGAGAACAGGGTGTTGAAGTCGAAGCCTACGTGCTTCATCACCATCAGCGCCATGAAGCTGGCACCGGACAGCAGCAGCACGGCCTTGATGATCTGTACCCAGGTGGTGGCCAGCATGCCGCCGAACAGCACATACAGGCACATCAGGATACCCACCAGGATCACCGCAACGTGGTAGTCCAGGCCGAACAGCAGTTCAATCAGCTTGCCGGCACCGACCATTTGCGCGATCAGGTAGAACGCCACCACCACCAGCGAACCGGAGGCCGACAGGGTACGGATTTCCTTCTGCCCGAGGCGATACGAGGCCACGTCGGCAAAGGTGTACTTGCCCAGGTTACGCAGGCGTTCGGCGATCAGGAAGAGGATGATCGGCCAGCCAACCAAAAAGCCGATCGAGTAGATCAGGCCGTCGTAGCCAGAGGTGAACACCAGTGCGGAAATACCCAGGAAGGAGGCAGCCGACATGTAGTCGCCAGCGATCGCCAGGCCATTCTGGAAGCCGGTGATCTTGCCACCGGCAGCGTAGTAGTCCGCCGCCGACTTGTTGCGTTTGGAGGCCCAGTAGGTGATACCGAGGGTGAAGGCGACAAAAGCCACGAACATGGCGATCGCGGCAACGTTCAGCGGCTGTTTCTGCACCTCGCCGGTCAGGGCATCGGCTGCCCACACGGCGGGTGCGAAGGCTCCGCAGGCCAGTACGGCCAGGGCTTTGGCGTGGCGAATCATTGTTGCGCCTCCTTGAGGATGGCCTTGTTCAGCTCATCGAATTCGCCGTTGGCGCGGCGTACGTAGATGGCGGTCAGGACAAATGCCGAAACGATCAGGCCGACGCCCAGGGGAATGCCCCAGGTAATCGACGACTCAGGGCTGAGCTTGGCACCCAGCAGATGAGGACCGTAGGCGATCAGGAGGATGAAGCCGCAATACAGGCCGAGCATGATCGCCGAGAGAATCCAGGCGAACCGTTCGCGTTTGGTGACCAGCTCCTTGAAACGGGGGCTGTTTTGTATCGAGAGGTAAATGCTGTCGTTCATTGTTTTTGTCCTAGCAGCACAGGTAGGGGATAAAACCCACACCCTTACTTTATGCGGCTGTTGGACGGCAACCAGACGACCTTAGTCTTAGATGCAACGGTGTTTTACCGATTGCGTAACAAAGTTAGGGCCCATTCGCGGGCTCGCCCGCTCCCACAGGGGCATCACAAGGCCTGAGGGCAGTGATATCCCTGTGGGAGCGGGCGAGCCCGCGAACAAGCTGAACTGGCCCTTGAGAGTGATTACTTGCCAGTCCACTCCTTCACACGATCAGGGTGCTTGGCTACCCAATCCTTGGCCGCCGCTTCCGGCTTGGCCCCTTCCTGGATCGCCAGCATCACCTCGCCAATCTCGTCCTTGGACTGCCAGCTGAACTTTTTCAGGAACTCCGCCACTTCCGGTGCCTTGGTGGCCAGTTCCTTGCTGCCGATGCTGTTCACGGTTTCCGCCGCGCCATACACCCCTTTCGGGTCTTCGAGGAACTTGAGCTTCCACTTGGCGAACATCCAGTGCGGGACCCAGCCGGTCACTGCAATCGACTGCTGCTTGGCGTAGGCACGGCCCAGCTCCGCCGTCATCGCCGCGCCCGAACTGGCCTGCAACTTGTAGCCGGTCAGGTCGTAGTCCTTGATCGCCTGGTCGGTCTTGAGCATCACGCCGGAGCCTGCGTCGATGCCGACAATCTTCTGCTTGAAGGTGGTATCGGTCTTGAGGTCGGCGATGCTGGCCGCCTTCACGTACTCGGGCACGATCAGGCCGATCTTGGCGTCCTTGAAGTTGGCGCCGTAGTCGACCACGTTGTCCTTGTTCTTGGCCCAGTACTCACCATGCGTCACCGGCAACCAGGCCGACAACATGGCATCGAGCTTGCCGGTTGCCACACCCTGCCACATGATCCCCGTGGCCACGGCCTGCAACTTCACGTCGTAGCCGAGCTTTTGCTTGATCACTTCGGCGGCCACGTTGGTGGTGGCCACACTGTCGGCCCAACCATCCACGTAACCTATGCTTACTTCTTTGGCCATTGCCTGTGCAGCGCTCATGGCCATTACCAGGGCGGTGCCCACACCCAGTAAACGTCGCATTTTTTTCAAAGTTGCCATCAAAGCATCCCCTCGTCAGGTCTTGGAGATTGCATCATCTTCCTGCAACACAGGTCGACCTGATCCAGCTGCGACCTGCACCCGCCCCATATGCGACAGCACTGTGCCATTAGCGTCATCGGCCTACACCCGCCTGCGCGATCCTTGCATGCCAAAGCTTTGGCGCCGGGCTACTATCTACCCTTTTGCGCCTGACGATGGACCGCCCGATGCCCAGTTCTGCCCGCCTGTTGCTGCCGCTGTACCTGCTTGCCTACCTGCTGGCCCTGCTCGGGCTCGCCGGGCTCTGGTACGGGCTTGGCAAGCCGGTGCACCTGCCCGATGCGGCCAGCCCGACGCACAAGTTGCAATGCGCGTCCTACACGCCGTTCGACAAGGACCAGTCGCCCTACGACCAACCATTTCGCCTGCGCCCGGCACGCATGGACGCCGACCTGGCCTTGCTGGCTGAGCGTTTCCAGTGCATCCGCACCTATTCCGTGACCGGCCTTGAGGCAATCCCGGCGCTGGCGCGCAAGCATGGGCTGAAAGTGATGCTGGGCGCCTGGGTCAACGCTCACCCGGCCGACACCGACAGGGAAATCGACCTGCTGATCGCCACCGCCAACGCCAACCCCGACGTGGTCAGCGCGGTGATCGTGGGCAACGAGACGTTGCTGCGCAAGGAAGTCACCGGCGCGCACCTGGCCAAGCTGATCGCCCGGGTGAAAAGCCAGGTGAAGGTACCGGTGACCTACGCGGATGTGTGGGAGTTCTGGCTGCAGCACCCGCAGGTAGCACCCGCGGTGGACTTTTTGACCATCCACCTGCTGCCCTACTGGGAAGACGATCCGCGCGGCATCGACGATGCACTGGCCCACGTGGCCGATGTGCGCCGGGTGTTCGGCACACGCTTTGCGCCCAAGGACATCGTGATTGGCGAAACCGGCTGGCCCAGCGAAGGCCGCCAACGCGAAACCGCAATACCCAGCCGGGTCAACGAGGCACGCTTTATTCGCGGCTTCGTGGCCATGGCCGAAAGCAACGGCTGGCACTACAACCTGATCGAAGCGTTCGACCAGCCGTGGAAACGCGCCAATGAAGGGGCAGTAGGCGGTTACTGGGGGCTTTACGATGCCGACCGGCAGGACAAGGGCGTGCTGGAAGGGCCGGTGAGCAACCTGCATGACTGGCCGCAATGGCTGCTGGCCAGTGCACTGTTGATGGCGGCCATGTTGTTGCTGGCCGGGCGCCCTGCTACGCCGATGGCGGCCTTGCTGTTGCCATTGCTGGCCGCGTTTGGCGCAGGTTGCCTAGGGATGTGGGGCGAACTGATGCGCACCCATGCACGCTTTGCCGGGGAGTGGTTGTGGGCCGTTGCGCTGGCCGGGCTGAACCTGCTGGTGCTGGCCCATGCGCTGCTGGCGTTGGCGCAGCGGGCCGGCTGGCGCGAGCGCTTGTTCGCCTGGCTGCAGGCGCGGGCGGGCTGGCTGTTGCTGGCGGCGGGCTTTGCCGCGGCGGTGAGCATGCTGGCGATGGTGTTCGACCCGCGCTACCGCAGCTTCCCCAGCGCCGCGCTGGCCTTGCCGGCGCTGGTGTATGTGCTGTGGCCGGTGCGGGCACGGCGGGCGGAGGTGGCGTTGCTGGCGTTCATTGTCGGGGCCGGGGTGGCGCCGCAGTTGTTCGTGGAAGGGCTGGAAAACCAGCAGGCCTGGGGTTGGGCGGTGGTGAGTGTGCTCATGACAGCCGCATTGTGGCGCAGCTTGCGGGTGCGCCAGGCTTGATGCCCGGGGGCCGCTTCGCGCCCCATCGCCGGCAAGCCAGCTCCCACAGGCGTTGTGCAGCCTTCGGGACCTGCGCGGTCCCTGTGGGAGCTGGCACAGGCGTTGTGCAGCCTTCGGGACCTGCGCAGTCCCTGTGGGAGCTGGCTTGCCGGCGATGGGGCGCGAAGCGGCCCCTGTCAGCCTTGCTGCGGTCTCCTGACCAGGCGCAACCCCGCCAGCACCAGCGCAAACACGGCAATGCTGGCGGTATACAGCACCAGCGCCGGTACCGCTAACACCAATGCCAACACCGCCAGCCACCAGCCCGCGCGCGCGGGCACGAACTGCGCCAGCAGCGCCAGGCCCAGCCCGCTCCAGGCCAGCACCTGGTGGTGAATGCCCAACCCCAGCAATGACCGCACCTCACACTGCCAATACGCCGCAGGCACCGTGCACAGCCCAACCCACTGGCCATCCTCCATCAGCCCATAGCGCACGCCATAGCTGGCAGCGAGCCACAGCCCCAGAAACAGCACCAGCAGCGCAGCCGGCAGCGAACGAGACATCCTGTTCTCCAATAGCGGTAATCGAAAGCATCCATGATCGCTTATGCCCGGTTGTAAGGCAAAATCCCAACCCTGCAGCTATGTTGCAGATAACAAGCACACCAAAGGCCACCGCGACTGGCAACTTTGCCCGGTTGGCTGTGGTCCTAGCCTGCACACTGCTCGACCTTGCGTTCTTTTGGGGGATTACATGCTTCGATCTTTGCGCCTCGCTGCCGTGCTCGGTAGCCTGCTCATGGCGGTGGCCGCTTCAGCGCGGGATATCGACGCTGCCAGCTACGGCTACCCCTTGACCAACCCGTTCGAGGCGACCATCGCCACCACGCCGCCGGACCAGCGCCCGACCCTGCCCAGCGACGATGACATCGACCAGTCGGACTACAGCCTCAACCTGCGCCCGGAGCGTGAGTTCACCTTGCCCGACAATTTCTGGGCGGTGAAAAAGCTCAAGTACCGCCTGGCCCGCCAGGATCACGAAGCGCCGCTGATCTTCATCATCGCCGGCACCGGTGCGCCGTACAGCAGCAGCATCAATGAATACCTGAAGAAGCTGTTCTACCAGGGCGGCTTCCACGTTGTGCAACTGTCATCGCCCACCAGCTACGACTTCATAAGTGCTGCCTCGCGCTTTGCCACCCCCGGCGTCAGCCAGGAAGACGCCGAAGACATGTACCGGGTGATGCAGGCCGTGCGTGCCCAGCACCCGCGCCTGCCAGTCAGTGAGTTCTACCTCACCGGCTACAGCCTGGGTGCGCTCGACGCTGCTTTCGTCAGCCACTTGGACGAAACCCGCCGCAGCTTCAACTTCAAGCGTGTGCTGCTGCTGAACCCACCGGTCAACCTGTACACCTCGATCAACAACCTCGACAAACTGGTGCAAACCCAGGTCAAGGGCATCGACCGCAGCACTACGTTCTACGAGCTGATGCTGACCAAGCTGACCCGCTACTTCCAGGACAAGGGCTACATCGACCTCAACGACGCCCTTCTGTATGACTTCCAGCAGTCCAGACAGCACCTGTCCAACGAACAGATGGCCATGCTGATCGGCACTTCGTTCCGTTTCTCGGCAGCCGACATTGCCTTCACTTCCGACCTGATCAACCGCCGCGGCCTGATCATTCCGCCGAAGTTTCCGATTACCGAGGGCAGCAGCCTCACGCCGTTCTTCAAGCGTGCCCTGCAGTGTGATTTCGACTGCTACATGACCGAACAGGTGATCCCGATGTGGCGCGCCCGCACCGACGGCAACAGCATTCTGCAGCTGGTCAACCAGGTGAGCCTGTACGCCCTGGAAGACTACCTGCGCGGCAGTGACAAGATCGCGGTGATGCACAACGCCGACGACGTCATTCTCGGCCCGGGCGACATCGGCTTCCTGCGCAAGGTATTTGGTGACCGGCTGACCCTCTACCCCCATGGCGGCCATTGCGGCAACCTCAACTACCGCGTCAACAGTGACGCCATGCTGGAGTTCTTCCGTGGTTAACAAACTCCTCTTCGCCACTGCCCTGCTTGCCGCCGGCCACACCCTGGCCGCCGAAACCGCCCCCCGGGCCAGCGTGATCGAGGCCGACCCGCAAGTGATCGGTACCGCGCCGCTGGTGCCTGAATCCGATGGCTTCATCGACCCGCTGCGCGAGCTGAAATTCAACCCGGGGCTGGACCAGCGCGAGTTCGAGCGCTCAACCCTGGAAGCGCTGAACGTGTACGACCCGCTGGAGTCGATCAACCGGCGCGTCTATCACTTCAACTACCGGCTGGACCAATGGGTGCTGCTGCCGCTGGTGAGTGGTTACCAGTATGTAACCCCGCGCTTCGTGCGCACGGGGGTAAGCAACTTCTTCAACAACCTGGGCGATGTGCCAAACCTGTTCAACAGCGTGCTGCAGCTCAAGGCCAAGCGTTCGGCCGAGATCACGGCGCGGCTGATGTTCAACACCCTGATCGGGGTGGGTGGGCTATGGGACCCGGCGACCAGCATGGGCCTGCCGCGCCAGAGCGAAGACTTTGGCCAGACCCTGGGCTTCTATGGCGTACCGGAGGGGCCGTACCTGATGCTGCCGGTGCTGGGGCCTTCGAACCTGCGCGACACCACCGGGCTGGTGGTGGACTATGCGGGCGAGCAGGCGGTCAATTACCTGAACGTGGCCGAAACCAGCACCGACCACCCGGAAATCTTCGCCCTGCGCGTGGTGGACAAGCGCTATACCACCAACTTCCGCTATGGCCAGCTGAACTCACCGTTCGAGTACGAGAAGGTGCGGTACGTGTATACCCAAGCGCGCAAGTTGCAGATAGCTGAGTAAACCTGCTTCGGCCCAATCGCCGGCAAGCCGGCTGTCACAGGTCCGCACAATGCCCAAGGTTGTGGTGATCCTGTGGGGGCTGGCTTGCCGGCGGTGAGGCAGGTACAGGCAACATCAAATTCCCAGGAACTGGCACAGCTCCCGCTTCTTGGCCAGGGCATCCTTGCGCCCCAGTTCGATCAGTTCACTGCAATAACTGGCCTCGAACAGCAGATAGCTCAATACCCCCGCCCCGCTGGTGCGCGTCGCCCCCGGCCCGCGCAGAAACAGGCGCAACGCCGCCGGCAGCTCGCGCCGGTGCCGGGCGGCGATCTCGTCCAACGGCTGACTGGGCGCTACCACCAGTACCTCGATCGGCGCCAACCCCAGGCGGCGGGCATCCAGGTGCGCCGGCAACAGCCGGCTCAAGTGGTTGAGCCGCTGCAGCAGTTCGATGTCGTCTTCCAGGCTATCGATGAACGTGCTGTTGAGCATGTGCCCACCGATCTGCGCCAGGCTCGGCTGCTGCCCGCTGAACACACGCTGAGTGGGCAACGGTGGCGCTGGCCGCTGCGGGTTGCCGCTGACCCCGACCACCAGAACCCGGCTGGCACCCAGGTGCAACGCCGGGCTGATCGGCGCCGACTGGCGCACCGCGCCATCGCCGTAGAATTCGTCTCCCAGCTGCACCGGGGCAAACAGCAGCGGGATGGCCGCACTGGCCAGCAGATGGTCGATGGTCAATGGCGTGGGCACGCCGATGCGGCGGTGGCGCAGCCAGGCTTCAATGGTGCCGCGCCCCTGGTAGAAGGTGACCGCCTGGCCGGACTCGTAGCCAAAGGCGGTGACTGCCACCGCGTGTAACTGCTCGGCGGCCAGGGAATGGGTGATGCCATCCAGATTCAGGTGTGCCTTCAGCAGGCTGCGCAACGGGCTGCTGTCCAGCAGCGCCACCGGCGCCTGGCCGCCCAGCCCGAGCAGGCTGTGGCCGACGAAACGGCTAGCCTGACGGACGACCCCGGGCCAGTCACTGCGGATGACCAGGTGGCTGCGAAAGTTCTGCCAGAAGGCGGTAAGCCGCTGCACGGCGTCGTTGAAGTGAGTGGCGCCGCTGGCCAGGGTGACGGCATTGATGGCACCGGCAGAGGTGCCGACGATGACCGGGAACGGATTGTGTGCGCCAGCGGGCAGCAGCTCGGCGATGCCGGCCAATACGCCGACCTGATAGGCGGCGCGGGCGCCGCCGCCAGAAAGGATAAGACCGGTTACCGGGGTTGGGGCCATCGCTTCCTTCCTGGATCAGCTGTTTTCAGGCCCGGCCTCTTCGCGGGCTTGCCCGCTCCCACAGGTCCGCACAATGCCAGGGCCTGTAGCGAGCCTGTGGGAGCGGGCAAGCCCGCGAAAGGGCCGGCACAGGTAAAGTCAGTTCAGCGCTTTTTCTTGTCGTACAGCCGCGGCGCACCCTCGGGCCGCGACTTGAACCGGCGGTGCGCCCACAGGTACTGCTCGGGGCACTCGCGCAACACACTCTCGACCCACTGGTTGATGCGCAGGCAGTCGGCCTCTTCGCTTTCGCCGGGGAAGTCCGCCAACGGCGGGTGGATGACCAGACGATAGCCGCTGCCATCCTCCAGGCGCTTCTGGGTGAATGGAATCACCTGTGCCTTGCCCAGCCGGGCGAACTTGGTGGTGGCGGTTACCGTCGCGGCCGGGATGCCGAACAGCGGCACGAAAATGCTCTGCTTGGCGCCGTAGTCCTGGTCCGGTGCATACCAGATCGCCCGGCCCGAACGCAGCAGCTTGAGCATGCCACGCACATCCTCGCGCTCCACCGCCAGCGAGTCGAGGTTATGCCGCTCGCGGCCGCTGCGCTGGATGAAGTCGAACAGCGCGTTGCCGTGCTCGCGGTACATGCCGTCGATGGTGTGCTGCTGGCCCAGCAGGGCGGCGCCGATTTCCAGGGTGGTAAAGTGCACAGCCATGAGGATGGCGCCCTGCCCCGCCTGCTGGGCGGCCTGCAGGTGCTCCAGCCCCTCGATATGGGCCAGGCGCGCCAGCCTGGCCTTGGGCCACCACCAGCTCATGGCCATTTCGAAGAAGGCGATACCGGTGGAGGCGAAGTTGGCCTTGAGCAAACGCCGCCGTTCGTCGACCGACAGCTCCGGGAAGCACAGCTCGAGGTTGCGCGCGGCAATGCGCCGACGTTCGCCGGCAAAGCAGTACATCACGGCCCCCAGCGCGGCACCGGCTTTCAACAGGACCCGGTACGGCAACTGGACCACCAGCCACAGCAGGCCCAGGCCCAGCCACAGGCCCCAGAACTTTGGGTGAAGGAAATAGGGACGAAAACGCGGGCGTTCCATTGAAGCTTCCGGAAAGACAAAGGCTGCGCATTCTACAACGGATCAGCGTATGTTGCGGGCAACCGGTGTTCTCGTTATAAATCAGGGCACTTTTTTCGCAACAAGCCGTCTATGCAGACCATGAGCCCAAACCACACATCCGACACCGCCTCCGTGTTCCAGCTCAAGGGCAGCATGCTCGCCATCACAGTGCTGGAGCTGGCGCGCAATGACCTTGAAGCCCTCGACCGCCAGCTGGCGGCCAAAGTTGCCCAGGCACCGAACTTCTTCAGCAATACGCCACTGGTGCTGGCGCTGGACAAACTGCCGGCCGGCGAAGGGGCAATCGACCTGCCAGGCTTGATGCGCATCTGCCGCCACCATGGCCTGCGTACCCTGGCCATCCGCGCCAACCGCATCGAGGACATCGCCGCCGCCATCGCCATCGACCTGCCGGTGCTACCGCCGTCCGGCGCCCGCGAGCGGCCGCTGGAGCCCGAGCCCGAGGTAGTCAGAAAGCCCGAGCCGGCGCCCGCCCCACCACCGGCCCCCGAGCCCGAGGTGCGGCCGACCCGGATCATTACTGCGCCGGTGCGCGGCGGCCAGCAGATCTATGCTCAGGGTGGCGATCTGATCGTTACCGCCTCGGTCAGCCCGGGTGCGGAACTTCTGGCCGATGGCAACATCCATGTGTACGGCGCCATGCGCGGCCGGGCCCTGGCCGGCATCAAAGGCAATACCAAGGCGCGGATCTTCTGCCAGCAGATGACCGCCGAAATGGTCTCCATCGCCGGCCAGTACAAGGTTTGCGAAGACCTGCGCCGCGACCCCCTGTGGGGCACAGGTGTGCAAGTCAGCCTGTCCGGTGATGTGTTGAACATCACCCGTCTTTAACGGATACTTGCCGTCATTTTCAGAGCAACTTTTTTAACTGTTGCCGTTTATTTGCTTTTTGCCGGGACACGTGTCCCGACTTATTTTAGGGGTGAAACACCTTGGCCAAGATTCTCGTGGTTACTTCCGGCAAGGGGGGTGTGGGCAAGACCACCACCAGCGCCGCCATTGGTACCGGCCTCGCACTGCGTGGCCACAAGACCGTCATCGTCGACTTCGACGTGGGCCTGCGTAACCTCGACCTGATCATGGGCTGCGAGCGCCGCGTGGTGTACGACTTCGTCAACGTGGTCAACGAAGAAGCCAACCTGCAGCAGGCCCTGATCAAGGACAAGCGCCTCGAGAACCTGTATGTACTTGCCGCCAGCCAGACCCGCGATAAAGACGCGCTGACCCTGGAAGGCGTCGAGAAGGTGCTGATGGCGTTGAAAGAAGATTTCGAATACGTCATCTGCGACTCCCCGGCCGGTATCGAGAAAGGTGCGCACCTGGCGATGTACTTCGCCGACGAAGCCATCGTGGTAACCAACCCTGAGGTTTCTTCGGTACGTGACTCGGACCGCATGCTGGGCATTCTGTCGAGCAAATCGCGCCGCTCCGAAAACGGCGAGGAGCCGATCAAGGAACACCTGCTGATCACTCGCTATAACCCAGAGCGCGTCGTCAACGGCGAAATGCTGAGCATCGACGACGTCACCGACATCCTGGCGATCAAGCTCAAGGGCGTAATCCCTGAGTCCCAGGCTGTGCTCAAGGCCTCCAACCAAGGTATCCCGGTCATCCTCGACGACCAGAGCGATGCTGGCCAGGCGTACAGCGACACCGTCGACCGCCTGCTGGGGAAAGACAAACCCCTGCGTTTTGTTGAAGTGCCGAAGCAAGGATTCTTCGCGCGCCTGTTTGGAGGCAAGTAAACCATGAACCTTTTTGACTTCTTTCGTGGCAGACAGAAACAGACCAGCGCGTCGGTAGCGAAAGAGCGTCTACAGATCATCGTGGCGCACGAGCGCGGCCAACGCAGCGAGCCGGACTACCTGCCGGCGCTGCAGAAAGAACTGCTGGAAGTGATCCGCAAGTATGTGAACATCGGCAACGATGACGTGCATATCGAGCTGGAAAACCAGGGCAGCTGCTCGATTCTGGAGCTGAACATTACCCTGCCGGATCGCTGATCTGGCTGAAAGCCGGGGCTGCTTTGCAGCCCATTCGCGGCACAAGGCCGCTCCTGCAAGGGATCGCGTTCCCCTGTAGGAGCGGCCTTGTGCCGCGAATGGGCGGCAGAGCGGCCCCGCTTTTTTCTCCCGATTTAACAGAGAACACGCAATGCCGCTGTCCAATATCCAGATCCTGCACGAAGACGCCGCCATCCTGGTGATCAACAAACCGACCCTGCTGCTGTCGGTGCCTGGCCGCGCCGAGGACAACAAGGACTGCCTGATCACCCGCCTGCAGGAAAACGGCTACCCTGACGCGCTGATCGTGCACCGTCTGGACTGGGAAACCTCCGGCATCATCCTGCTGGCCCGCGATGCCGACAGCCACCGGGAGCTGTCGCGCCAGTTCCACGACCGCGAAACCGAAAAGGCCTACACCGCACTGTGCTGGGGCCAACCGGCACTGGACAGCGGCAGCATCGACCTGCCACTGCGCTACGACCCGCCAACCAAGCCACGGCATGTGGTGGACCATGAGCAGGGCAAACATGCGCTGACGTTCTGGCGTATCGTCGAGCGCTGCGGCGACCACTGCCGGGTAGAACTGACGCCGATCACCGGGCGCTCGCACCAGTTGCGCGTGCACATGCTGTCGATCGGCCACCCGCTGCTGGGTGACCGGCTGTATGCCAACCCCGAAGCGCTGGCGGCGCACGAGCGGCTTTGCCTGCATGCATCCATGCTGAGCTTTACCCACCCGGTGTCCGGCGAGCGGTTGAAGTTCGAGTGCCCTGCGCCCTTCTAAGCCGCACCTCATCCCCCTGTAGGAGCAGCCTTGCGCTGCGAAGAGGCCGGTGCGAACAACCTCTATCTGTGTTGTTGGGACTGGCCTCTTCGCAGCACAAGGCTGCTCCTACAGGGTGTAATGCAGACACAAATTGTCGACATTGTGCGTTAAACTCGCGCCACTGCTGTCTGGAGTGAGCTATGCGCGACGAACTGAATTCTGGCCTTATCGATTTCCTCAAGGCCTCCCCCACGCCCTTCCATGCCACCGCCAGCCTGGCCCAGCGCCTGGAAGCTGCCGGCTACCAGCGCTTGGACGAGCGTGACAGCTGGGCCACTGTGCTTGGCGGCCGCTACTACGTCACCCGTAACGACTCGTCGATCATCGCCATCAAACTGGGCAAGCAGGCACCGTTGCTGAACGGTATCCGCATGGTCGGCGCCCACACCGACAGCCCGTGCCTGCGCGTCAAGCCGCAGCCGGAGCTGCAGCGCCAGGGCTTCCTGCAACTGGGCGTGGAAGTGTATGGCGGCGCCCTGCTGGCGCCTTGGTTCGACCGCGACCTATCGCTGGCCGGCCGCGTCACCTACCGCCGTGACGGCAAGGTCGAAAGCCAGCTGATCGACTTCAAGCTGCCAATCGCGATCATCCCCAACCTGGCCATCCACCTGAACCGCACCGCCAATGAAGGCTGGGCGATCAACCCGCAGAACGAGCTGCCGCCCATCCTGGCCCAGGTCGCGGGTGACGAACGCATCGACTTCCGCGCCCTGCTTACCGAGCAGCTGGCTCGCGAGCACGAGCTGATCGCCGACGTGGTGCTGGATTACGAACTGAGCTTCTACGACACCCAGGACGCCGCGCTGGTCGGCCTGAACGGCGACTTCATCGCCGGGGCCCGCCTGGACAACCTGCTGTCGTGCTACGCCGGCCTGCAAGCCCTGCTGGCCGCCGACAGCGACGAAACCAGCGTGCTGGTGTGCAACGACCACGAGGAAGTCGGCAGCAGCTCCGCCTGCGGCGCCGACGGCCCGATGCTGGAGCAGACCCTGCAGCGCCTGCTGCCCGATGGCGACGCTTACGTGCGCACCATCCAGCGCTCGCTGATGGTGTCGGCCGACAACGCCCACGGCGTGCACCCCAACTACGCCGACAGGCACGACGGCAACCACGGGCCCAAGCTCAACGCCGGGCCGGTGATCAAGGTGAACAACAACCAGCGCTACGCCACCAACAGCGAAACCGCCGGTTTCTTCCGCCACCTGTGCATGGCCGAAGAAGTGCCGGTGCAAAGCTTTGTGGTGCGCAGCGACATGGGCTGTGGCTCGACCATCGGGCCGATTACAGCCAGCCACCTGGGCGTGCGCACGGTGGATATCGGTTTGCCGACCTTTGCCATGCACTCCATTCGTGAACTGTGCGGCAGCCACGACCTTGCACACCTGGTGAAGGTGCTGACTGCCTTCTACCGTAGCCGCGAACTGCCCTGAGCAGTTGAGCCCCATACCGCACTTGTAGGAGCAGCCTTGTGCTGCGAAGAGGCCAGTACAACCCATGCATCTTTACTGGGTGAACCGGCCTCTTCGCAGCACAAGGCTGCTCCTACATAAAGCGGTGTGACCTGATCGAATGCTCAAGGTCAATTCCGCTTCGCTCGCTAACCGCTATGCTTGTTACATGGCCCCACTGCAAAAGGATTGCTGTCCATGTCCCCGTTTCTGTCACTGTTCGTGCCGGTGTTCCTGTTCCTGATGCTGCTGACCATCGGCTTCAGCATGCGCGAGCGCAATATCGGTGTGCTGATGATGTGGATCGGCACCTTGGGCATCTTCGGCCTCACCTGCTGGAAGATCCTCGAGAAACTGCCGACATAAACCTCTACACTCGGTCAATCGTTTGACCTGAGGTAGATTTGCCCGTGCCTGCCCTCCTGCGTTACCTGTTCCTTCTCCTGCTGCTGTTCATCACTCCGGTACAGGCAGCGGGCCTGCCCGGCCTGCTGGGCGGCAGTGCGCCCGCGCAACCGGAGGCCACCGAGCCGCTGGGCAAGTCGCTGGACGAAGTGATCAAAAACCTGGAAAACGACCAGCAGCGGGCCAAGCTGCTGGCCGACCTGAAAAAGCTGCGCGACGCCACCAAACAATCACAACCCAGCGTGGAACAGGGTGTGCTCGGCCTGATCGGCGGCGCCCTGCACGACTTCGAAAAACAGTTCAGCGGCGAGGCCAGCCCTTTCCACCGCTGGTCTACGGAAATCGAACAAGCCCAGGCCGAACTGACCGAACTGGTGGTGCCGGTGCACCAGTGGCCGGCGATCCTGTTCGGCTTTGCCGCCGTCATTGCCGTGTGGAGCGTGCTGGCCTACGCCTTTAACTGGGTCGGCCACCGGATACGCCTGCGCTTTGGCCTGAGCGAAGAACTGCCCCAACACCCGCGTACCTGGGACCTGGTGCGCTTTGCCCTGCGCAAGCTCGGCCCGTGGTTGGTGGCGCTGGTGTTCACCGTGTACCTGAGCTTTGTGCTGCCGCCGTCGCTGGGTAAGTCGCTGGCCATGGTTCTGGCCTACGCGCTGGTCGTCGGCACTTGCTTCTCGGCCATCTGCGTAATCGCCTTCTCGCTGCTCGACGGCCCGCACCGCCACCGCGCCCTGCACATTTTGCGGCACCAGGCATTCCGCCCGCTGTGGCTGATCGGCAGCTTCGCAGCGTTTGGCGAGGCCATGAGCGACCCGCGCATGCTGGTCGCACTGGGGACCCACCTGGCCCATGCCTTGGCGACCCTGGCCAACGTCATCGCCGCGCTGTGCACCGGGCTGTTCATTCTGCGCTTCCGCCGCCCGATCGCCCACCTGATCCGCAACCAGCCGCTGGCGCGACGCCTGACCCGCCGCACCCTCAGCGACACCATCGAGATCCTCGGCAGCTTCTGGTTCATCCCGGCGTTGATCCTGGTGGCCATTTCGCTGTTCGCCACCTTCGTCTCGGCCGGCGACACCAGCACCGCCCTGCGTCAGTCGCTGATGTGTACCGTGCTGGTGGTGGTGTGCATGGTGCTCAACGGGCTGGTACGCCGCCACGCCGCCAACCCCAAACGCGCCAACAAGCGGCAGGCCGTGTACGCCGAACGCCTGCGCAACTTCGGCTACCTGCTGGTGCACCTGTTCATCTGGCTGGTGTTCATCGAACTGGGCCTGCGGGTGTGGGGCCTGTCGATGATCAGCTTCGCCGAGGGCGACGGCCACGAAGTCAGCCTGCGCCTGATGGGCCTGGCCGGCACGCTGATCGTCGCCTGGCTGGTGTGGATCCTTGCCGACACCGCCGTGCACCACGCCCTGGTGCGCTCGCGCCGGGGCCTGGCCAACGCCCGCGCACAAACCATGATGCCGTTGATCCGCAACGTGCTGTTCGTGGTGATCTTCATCATTGCGGTGATCGTCGCCCTGGCCAACATGGGCATGAACGTCACCCCGCTGCTGGCCGGTGCCGGTGTGATCGGCCTGGCCATCGGCTTTGGCGCGCAATCGCTGGTGGCCGACCTGATCACCGGGTTGTTCATCATCATCGAAGACTCGCTGGCCATCGACGACTACGTGGATGTGGGCGGGCACCTGGGCACGGTGGAGGGGCTGACCATCCGTACCGTACGCCTGCGGGACATCGACGGCATCGTGCACACCATCCCGTTCAGCGAGATCAAGAGCATCAAGAACTACTCGCGGGAGTTCGGCTACGCCATCTTCCGTGTGGCCGTCCCGCACAACATGAACATCGACCAGGCGATCACGCTGGTTCGCGAGGTGGGGCAGAAGCTGCGCAATGACCCATTGATGCGCCGCAACATCTGGTCACCGCTGGAGCTGCAGGGGGTGGAGAGTTTCGAGTCGGGGTCGGCGATCTTGCGGGCCCGGTTCAAGACCGCGCCGATCAAACAGTGGGAAGTGTCGCGGGCGTTCAACCTGGCGCTGAAGCGGCAGCTGGATGAGGCCGGGCTGGACCTGGCGACGCCGCGGTTGTCGGTACAGGTGGTGACCGCCGGGGGTGGTGGCATGACGGAGGCAGGTTCATCCCGTTAGGGCCCTATCGCCGGCAAGCCAGCTCCTACAGGTACTGCACAGGGCGTGAAGCCAATGCAATCAAGGTGGGAGCTGGCTTGCCGGCGATGGGCTGCAAGGCAGCCCCGGAATCCAGGATCAACCGGCCTGTGCACGAATGCGGATGGCATCGTGCCGCCAATACTCCAGGTCGCAGTCGATCAGGTGCCCATGCTGGTCGCTGTTGACCCGGGTGATGTGCAACCCCGGGCTGCCCACCGACACCTTCAATGCCGCCGCGGCCTCCACCGGCAACGCCGTCGGCAGGATCTCGAAGCACACCTGCCCATACCGGATGCCATACACCCGTCCATAAATCTCGGTCAGCGACTGCGCCAGGTCCTGTTCGAGAATGTCCGGAAAGTACCGGGGGTTGAGGTAATGCTCGGCATACAGCACCGCCCGCCCGTCAATCCGCCGTAACCGGCAGATACGCACCACACTGGACAACGCCGGTAACAGCAAGCGCGCGCAGATGGCCGCCGAGGCCGGTTGCAGCCGTGCCGAGAGCAGTTCGGTAGTGGCCACACGGCCCTGGTCACGCACCATGGCATGGAAGTGACTGCGCTCGATCAGGTCGTAGGTCAGCCGCTGGGGCGCGACGAACCAGCCGCGGCGCTCTTCGCGGTAGATCAGGCCTTGGGCCTCCAGCTGCGCCAGCGCCTCGCGCAGGGTGATGCGCGTGGTGTCGAACACCTCGCTAAGCTTGCGCTCGGCCGGCAGCTTGCTGCCCGGCGCCAGCAGGCCGTGCTCGATCTGCTCCTGCAAGGCATGGCAGATGGCTGTTACCGCACGCGGTGGCATCGGCTGCATCAAAGGTTACCTATCTGGACTAGTCCAGCCCCAGAACAGGGCACTTGGAGATTAGTGCAAGCCTAGGCAGGGCTGATGAACATCCTGTGACAAGGCTGCCGAGGAGGCACTGCCAGAATCGGGCCAGCCCCGCAAAACCGGGGGTTAACCATGGTCTACGCTGTATTGCCAGGGGCCCATAGCCACCTGCACGGGCCCCTCCCTACATCAAATTGTCACGCAAGCGGCCTACCTTGGCTCAAGGTTTGCTGACCTAGACCAAAGGTTCCAGGCAACGGCTTCACTCATAACAACGATCGGTTAAAGGCACCCACCCAAGGAGCTACGGATGAAAAAGTTGTTCATGGCGTCACTGCTCGGTTCGGCCATCGCGTTCTGTACCTCGGCCATGGCCGAGGACCTCAAGGCCCTGGAAGATGCCGCCCGCAAGGAAGGCACCGTCAACAGCGTGGGCATGCCCGATGCCTGGGCCAACTGGAAAGGCACCTGGGAAGACCTTGCCAGCAAGTACGGCCTCAAGCACAGCGACACCGACATGAGCTCGGCCCAGGAAATCGCCAAGTTCGAAGCCGAGAAGGACAACGCCAGCGCCGACATCGGCGATGTGGGCGCCGCCTTCGGCCCGATCGCCGTGACCAAGGGCGTGAGCCAGCCGTACAAACCAAGCACCTGGGATCAGGTGCCGGAGTGGGCCAAGGACAAGGACGGCCACTGGGCGCTGGCCTATACCGGCACCATTGCCTTCATCATCAACAAGGACCTGGTCAAGGAAGAGGAACGGCCAAAAACCTGGCATGACCTGGAAAAAGGCAAGTACAAGGTCGCCATTGGCGACGTCGGCACTGCCGCCCAGGCCGCCAACGGGGTGCTCGCCGCCGCCATCGCCTACAAGGGCGACGAAAGCAACGTGGCGCCGGGCCTGCAACTGTTCACCAAACTGGCCCAGCAGAAGCGCCTGTCGCTGGCCAACCCGACCATCCAGACCCTGGAGAAGGGCGAGGTGGAAGTGGGCGTGGTGTGGGACTTCAACGGCCTGAGCTACCGCGAACAGATCGACCCCAAGCGCTTTGAAGTGCTGATCCCGTCGGATGGCTCGGTGATCTCCGGCTATACCACGGTCATCAACAAGTACGCCAAGCACCCCAACGCGGCCAAACTGACCCGTGAATACATCTTCAGCGATGCCGGGCAGATCAACCTGGCCAAGGGGCATGCCCGGCCGATCCGTGCCGAGCACCTGAAGCTGCCGGCAGATGTGCAGGCCAAGTTGCTGCCTAACGAGCAGTACGGTGCCGCCCAGCCGATCAAGAATGCCGAAGCCTGGGAAGCCACCTCGAAGAAACTGCCGCAGATGTGGCAGGAGCAAGTGATCATCGAGATGGAATAAGGCAGGACCATCCCGGGGCTGCTGTGCAGCCCATCGCGACGCAAGGCCGCTCCCACAGGGCCGGCGTCGCCCCAGAGGTTTTCGCTGTCCCTGTGGGAGCGGCCTTGTGTCGCGAAAGGAGGGCGAAGCCCTCCCCGGTTCCTTTGCGGAGTATTGAATGAGCCACAACGTCATCCTGGTCCTGCTAGACGGCCTCAACTATCAGGTTGCGCACCACGCCATGGGCCACCTGCATGCCTATGTCGAGGCCGACCGCGCCGCGCTGTACCGCGTGGAATGCGAGCTGCCGTCGCTGTCACGGCCGTTGTACGAATGCATCCTCACCGGCGTGCCGCCCATCGACAGCGGCATCGTGCACAACAACGTCAACCGCCTGTCTAACCAGCGCAGCGTGTTTCACTACGCCCGCGAAGCCAACCTGGGCACCGCAGCGGCGGCCTATCACTGGATGAGTGAGCTGTACAACCGCTCGCCTTTCGACCCGCAGCGCGACCGCCATACCCACGCGCCGAAGCTGCCGATCCAGCATGGGCTGTTCTACTGGGACGACCGTTACCCCGATTCGCACCTGCTGGCCGATGGCGAATACCTGCGCCGCCGCCATGCCCCCAACTTCCTGCTGGTGCACCCGATGAGCATCGACGATGTCGGCCACCGCCACGGCCTGGACAGCAGCCAGTACCGCAACGCCGCGCGCAGCGCCGATATCTTGCTGGCCGACTACCTGCCAGGCTGGCTCGAAGAGGGCTATCAGGTGCTGGTCACCGCCGACCACGGCATGAACAACGACCGCTCGCACAACGGTTTGCTGGCCGAGGAGCGCGAAGTGCCATTATTCGTCTTTGGCGACGCGTTCAGCCTGGACCCGGCGGCCAAGCCGTTGCAGACCGAGCTGTGCGGCACCATGTGCGAGCTGCTTGGCGCTGCCCACGACAAGACCGTGTGCCGGGAGCTGCTGAAGTGACTGCACCCAAGCGCAGCGGCGCCCGTGGCCGCTACCTGGCCCTGCTCTGCCTGCTGCCGTTTGCCGTGTTCTTTGTCGTCTTCCAGATTGCCCCGCTGGCCTGGGTAGCGATCAACAGCGTGCAATCGGAAGCGGGCTGGGGCGTCGAAAATTTCAGCAAGGTATTCAGCTCGAAGTTCTACCTGCAGGCCCTGCAACGCAGCCTGGAAATCAGCTTCTGGTCGAGCCTGTTCGGCATCGTCATCGCCACCCTTGGCGCTTATTCGCTGCGCCAGGTGGACTCGAAACTGCGCGACTTCGTCAGCGCCTTCGCCAACATGACCAGCAACTTTGCCGGGGTGCCGCTGGCCTTCGCCTTCATCATCCTGCTCGGTTTCAACGGCGCGCTGACGCTGCTGCTGAAGCAGATCGGCCTGCTGGAAGACTTCAGCATCTACTCCAAAAGCGGGCTGATCCTGGTGTATACCTACTTCCAGATCCCGCTGGGCGTGTTGCTGCTCTACCCGGCCTTCGACGCCCTGCGTGAAGACTGGCGCGAGTCGGCCGCGCTGCTGGGTGCCAATCACTGGCAATACTGGCGGCACATCGGCTTGCCGGTGCTGACCCCGGCACTGCTGGGCACCTTCGTCATTCTGCTGGCCAATGCCCTGGGCGCCTACGCCACCGTGTATGCGTTGACCACCGGCAATTTCAACGTACTGCCGATCCGCATCGCTGGCCTGGTGGCCGGCGACATCAGCCTCGACCCGAACCTGGCCAGCGCCCTGGCGATGGTGCTGGTGGGGCTGATGACGCTGGTCACGGTGGTGCATCAATGGCTACTGAAACGGAGCTACCATGCGCGCTGACGCCCGTTCCGGCGGCTGGTACCACCGCATCGTGGTCTACCTGCTGTTCCTGATCCTGCTGCTGCCACTGGCCGGCACCCTGCTCTATTCGCTGGCCACCAGCTGGTCGGCCAGCCTGCTGCCCAGCGGCCTGACCCTGAAATGGTACGTGGCGTTGTGGAGCGAGCCGCGCTTCCTGGCTGCCTTCGGCCAGTCGCTGCTGGTGTGCATGGGTGCGCTGCTGCTGTCGGTGGTGCTGATCCTGCCGCTGCTGTTCGTGGTGCACTACCACTTCCCGCGGCTCGACGCGTTGATGAACATCCTCATCCTGTTGCCGTTCGCGGTGCCGCCGGTGGTGTCGTCGGTGGGGCTGCTGCAGCTGTATGGCAGCGGGCCGATGGCCATGGTCGGCACGCCCTGGATCCTGATCGGCTGCTACTTCACCATCACCCTGCCGTTCATGTACCGGGCCATTACCAACAACCTGCAGGCCATCAACCTGCGCGACCTGATGGACGCCGCCCAGTTGCTCGGCGCCAGCACCTGGCAGGCCGCGCTGCTGGTGGTGCTGCCAAACCTGCGCAAGGGCCTGATGGTGGCACTGCTGCTGTCGTTCTCGTTCCTGTTCGGCGAGTTCGTGTTCGCCAACCTGCTGGTCGGCACCCGCTACGAGACCCTGCAGGTGTACCTGAACAACATGCGCAACAGCAGCGGCCACTTCAACAGCGCACTGGTGATCTCGTACTTCGCCTTTGTGCTGGTACTGACATGGGTCGCCAACCGCCTGAACAAGGACAAGACCTGACATGAGCTTCGTCAGCGTACAGAAACTGCAGAAAAGCTACGCCGGCAGCCCGGTATTCGAGAACATCGACTGCCACATCGAACGCGGCGAGTTCGTTACCCTGCTAGGCCCGTCCGGCTGCGGCAAGTCCACCCTGCTGCGCTGCATCGCCGGGCTTACTCCGGTAGACAGCGGGCAGATACTCCTCGACGGCCACGACATCGTGCCGCTCAGCCCGCAAAAGCGAGGGATTGGCATGGTGTTCCAAAGCTACGCGCTGTTCCCCAACATGACCGTGGAACAGAACGTAGCCTTTGGCCTGCGCATGCAGAAGGTCAAGGCCGACGAAAGCCAGGCCCGGGTGCGCGAGGTGCTGGCGCTGGTGGAGCTCGGCAACTTCGCCGGGCGCTACCCGCACCAGCTGTCTGGCGGCCAGTGCCAGCGCGTGGCCCTGGCCCGTTCGCTGGTTACCCGCCCGCGCCTGCTGCTGCTTGACGAGCCATTGTCGGCACTGGATGCGCGTATTCGCAAACACCTGCGCGAGCAGATTCGTGCCATCCAGCGTGAACTTGGGCTGACCACCATCTTCGTCACCCACGACCAGGAAGAAGCGCTGACCATGTCCGACCGCATCTTCCTGATGAACCAGGGGCGTATCGTGCAGAGCGGCGATGCCGAAACCCTCTACACAGCGCCTGTGGACCTGTTTGCCGCCGGCTTTATCGGCAACTACAACCTGCTCGACGCCGACAGCGCCAGCCGCCTGCTGCAACGCCCGGTGGCCAGCCGCCTGGCGATCCGCCCGGAGTCGATCACCCTGGGCGTGAATGGCGAACTGGACGCAGAAGTACGCAGCCACAGCCTGCTGGGCAATGTAATTCGCTACCGCGTGAACGTGCGCGAGGTGGAACTGGTAGTCGACGTGCTCAACCGCTCGCCAGCCGACCTGCACGCGGACGGAAAACGCGTTAGCTTGTCCATCGACCCGACAGCGCTGCGGGAAGTGGCTTAAGGAGATTCAACACAATGGCACTGGCAATTTTCGATCTGGACGAAACCCTGATCCACGGGGACTGTGCGTCGCTGTGGAGCGAGCAGATGGCCCGGCTGGGCTGGGTCGACGGCAAGGAATTCCTGCGCCGCGACCATGAACTGATGGAGGCCTACGGCAAGGGCCACCTGCAGATGGAGGACTACATGGCCTTCAGCCTGGAGCCGATTGCCGGGCGTACCCTGGAGGAGGTAGAACACTTGGTTGAGCCGTGGGTCGAAGAGGTGATCGAACCGATCATCTACGGCGATGCCTGCCGCTGCATTGCCGAGCACCGCAAGCGCGGGGACCGCATTCTGATCATTTCCGCTTCGGGAACGCACCTGGTCGGGCCGATTGCGGCACGGCTGGGGGTGGATGAGTACCTGGCGATCGAGCTGGAGGCGGTGAACGGGGTGTATACGGGCAAGACTCACGGGGTACTCACCTACCGCGAAGGCAAGATCACCCGGTTGCTGGAGTGGCTGGACCAGGAACAGGAAAACCTTGAGGGAGCGAGTTTCTATTCCGATTCACGCAATGACCTGCCGCTGCTACTGAAGGTGGATCACCCGCATGTGGTGAACCCGGATGCGGTGTTGCGCGAGCATGCCCAGACCAATGGCTGGCCGATTCTGAGCTGGACCTGACATTTGTAGCGCCTGTTCTGGCCCTATCGCCGGCAAGCCAGCGCCCACAGGTCCGTAACAGGCCTTCAATCCTGTGGTGAACCTGTGGGAGCTGGCTTGCCGGCGATAGGGCCGGGCCTGCTTATGAAAGGCTCGGATCTATGACCATCACCAACTTGCCCGAGACCTGGTTGGTCTCAAGCTCGGCATACGCCGCCTGGGCGAACTCCACAGGATAAGTATCAACCAGCTGCGGCGATAAACGCCCTTCGGCGAACAGCGGCCACACCTGCTGTTGCAGCTCGCGCAGCAGCTCGGCCTTGAAGCCGTCATCACGGTTGCGCAGCGTAGAGCCGGTAATCTCCAGGCGCTTGCCCAGCACCTGGGCCAGGTCCAGCTCAAACTTGCGCCCACCCATCAGGCCGATGATCACCCAACGGCCGTCACGGGCCAGCAGCTTGAGGTTGAGCTCACCGTAGCTGGCGCCCACCGGGTCGAGAATGACGTCGAACGGCCCGAAACCTTCCAGTGCATCCAGGTTCTCGTTACGTACCACACCACCCGCAGCGCCCAGCGCTTCGCAATAGGCCAGGCGATCCGGCGAACCGACGCTGACCCACACCGGGCTGCCGAATGCCTTGCACAGCTGGATGGCAGCCGAACCAACGCCACTGGCGCCAGCATGCACCAGCACCTTCTCACCGGCCTTCACACCCCCCAGCTGGAAGATGTTCAGCCAGGCGGTGGCATACACCTCCGGCAACGCTGCCGCTTCATGCAGGCTGAGCCCTTCGGGCACCGGCAGTACATGACGGGCATCGACCACCACTTCCTCGGCCATGGCACCGCTGGCCAGCAGTGCGCACACTCGGTCGCCCACGCGCCAGTCGGCGCCGGCGCCCACTTCCTCGACCACACCGGCGCATTCCAGGCCCATGTACGGGCTGGCGCCTGGCGGTGGCGGGTACAAACCTTTCATCTGCAGCAGATCGGCGCGGTTCAGGCCCGCAGCAGCCACGCGAATGCGCACTTGGCCCGCGTCACAGGCCGGGCGTTCGGCCTCGACCCACTCCACATGTCCGTCAACGCCTTGCAATGCCTTCACAGTGCCTCCATAGTTGAATCATGACTGGGCCTGGGGAACGCACACCCCAGGCTTTTTGCAGTATTTGCCCGGTTCCATGGAACCGGCAACGGAAAAGACGGCCTACTATGCGTGATCAATTGCCTCCACGTCGAATCAGCATGAAGCATTTCCTCCCAAGCACCGCCCTCGCTGTAATGATCGGCCTGGGCAGCCTCGCGCTCGGCGGCAATGCAGCGGCCGCCAACAAGTGGGACGGCCTGCAGCCGGACCGCGACGAGATCGTCGCCAGCCTCAACGTGGTGGAATTGCTCAAGCGCCACCACTACAGCAAGCCGCCTCTGGACGATGCCCGTTCGGTCATCATCTACGACAGCTACATCAAGCTGCTGGACCCGGCGCGCAGCTACTTCACCGCTGCCGACATTGCCGAATTCGACAAGTGGAAAACGCAATTCGACGATTTCCTCAAGAGCGGTAACCTGGACCCGGGCTTCACCATCTACAAACGCTACCTGGACCGCGTCAAGCAGCGCCTGGACTTCGCCCTGGCCGAGCTGAACAAAGGCGTGGACAAGATCGACTTCACCGCCAAGGAAACCTTGCTAATCGACCGCAAGGACGCCCCGTGGATGAAGGACCAGGCCGAGCTCGACGACCTGTGGCGCAAACGCGTCAAGGACGAAGTGCTGCGCCAGAAGATCGCCGGCAAGGAACCCAAGCAGATCCAGGAAACCCTGACCAAGCGCTACAAGAACCAGCTGGCGCGCCTGGACCAGACCCGTGCCGAGGATATCTTCCAGGCCTACATCAACACCTTCGCCCAGTCCTACGACCCGCACACCAACTACCTGTCGCCGGACAACGCCGAGAACTTCGACATCAACATGAGCCTGTCGCTCGAAGGCATCGGCGCGGTGCTGCAAAGCGACAACGACCAGGTCAAGATCGTGCGCCTGGTGCCGGCAGGCCCGGCAGCCAAGACCAAGCAGGTAGCCCCGGCCGACAAGATCATCGGCGTGGCCCAGGGCAACAAGGAAATGGTCGACGTAGTCGGCTGGCGCCTGGACGAAGTGGTCAAGCTGATCCGTGGCCCGAAAGGTTCGGTGGTACGCCTGGAAGTCATCCCGGCCAGCAATGCGCCGAGCGACCAGACCAGCAAGGTCGTGTCGATCACCCGTGAAGCGGTAAAACTCGAAGAGCAGGCGGCGAAAAAGTCTGTGCTCAAGCTCAAGCAGGACGGGCGTGACTACAAGCTGGGCATCATCGAGATCCCGGCCTTCTACCTCGACTTCAAGGCCTACCGCGCCGGTGACCCGGAATACAAGAGCACCACGCGTGACGTGAAGAAACTGCTCACCGAACTGCAGAAGGAGAAAGTCGACGGCGTGGTCATCGACCTGCGCAACAATGGCGGCGGCTCGCTGCAGGAAGCCACCGAGCTGACCAGCCTGTTCATCGAGAAAGGCCCGACCGTACTGGTGCGCAACAGCGACGGCCGCGTCGACGTGCTGGAAGACGAAAACCCGGGCGCCTTCTACAAGGGCCCACTGGCGCTGCTGGTCAACCGCCTGTCGGCCTCGGCGTCGGAGATCTTTGCCGGTGCCATGCAGGACTACCACCGCGCGCTGATCATCGGTGGCCAGACCTTCGGCAAAGGCACCGTGCAGACCATCCAGCCGCTCAACCATGGCGAGCTGAAGCTGACCCTGGCCAAGTTCTATCGGGTTTCCGGGCAGAGCACCCAACACCAGGGCGTGCTGCCGGACATCGACTACCCGTCGATCATCGACACCAAGGAAATTGGCGAGAGCGCCCTGCCCGAGGCCATGCCCTGGGACACCATTCGCCCGGTCGTCAAGCCGGCGGCCGACCCGTTCAAGCCTTACCTGGCCATGCTCAAGGCGCAACATGAAGCGCGCAGCGACAAGGATGCCGAGTTCACCTACATTCGCGACCGCCTGGCCCTGACGCAGAAGCTGATGACCGAAAAAACCGTCAGCCTCAACGAGCAGGATCGCCGTGCACGCCACGACGAAATCGAGGCCAAGCAGCTGGCGCTGGAAAACGTCCGCCGCAAGGCCAAAGGTGAAGAGCCGCTCAAAGAGCTGAAGAAAGAGGACGAGGACGCACTGCCGGTCGAGGATGAAAACACCAAGCCGGAAGACGACGCCTACCTGTCCGAAACCGGTCGTATCCTGATCGACTACCTCAGCGCCAGCACCAAGGTGGCCAAGAAGTAAGGCGCAGCGGCGGTGATGGCAGAATAATGTGACCTGTCATCAAACAGTCATCGCGCTGTCGTGAAATACGGGGGCCGGGCATGCAGATGCCCGGCCCTTTCATTTTCAGGAATACGTCATGACCGTCGCCGAACAGCTCAGTGCCTTGAGTGCCATCCTGGCTCAACGCAGCATTCACAGCCTGTTTCAGCCGATCATGTGCGTGAGCGAACAACGGGTTTTCGCCCATGAAGCGCTGAGCCGCGGGCCGTCCAACAGCCCGCTGCATGCACCGCTGAACCTGTTCAGTATCGCCCGCCAGGCCGGGCGCCTGACCGAGCTGGAAGCCGCCTGCCGGGAAAGCGCCTGCCGGCGCTTCTCCGAGCAACAACTGCAGGGCAAGCTGTTTCTCAACATCTCGCCCGAATCGTTGCTGGAGCCACACTACCCGTCCGGCCTTACCCTGAAGCTGCTGGAGCAGGTCGGCCTGCCGCCCAGCCGGGTGGTGATCGAGCTGACCGAGCACACCCCGACCGACGACTTCCAGCTGCTGTCCAATGCCCTGCACCACTACCGCGACATGGGCTTTTCGATTGCCCTCGACGATCTGGGCGCGGGTTACTCGAGCTTGCGGCTGTGGTCGGAGCTGCGCCCCGAATACGTGAAGATCGACCGCCATTTCATCGACGGCATTCACCGCGACCCGCTCAAACGCGAGTTCGTCGGCTCGATATTGCAGATTGCCAGGGCCTCGAAGGCACAGGTGATTGCCGAAGGCATCGAGCTGGCAGAGGAGCTGGCAGTGCTGACCGAGATGGGTGTGGACCTGGTGCAGGGCTACCTGCTGGGGCGCCCGCAAGAGCTGGGGGTGCGGGAAATCTGGCCTTTACCGACGCCGACTAGCGCGCCACTGGCTGGACAGCCGACGGTGCGGCTCGATGCCACGCTTGGGCAGTTGCTGGAGTTGTTCGAGCGGCATCAGCACCTGGAGGCATTAGAGGTGGTGGATGCTGATGGCAGGGGTTGTGGGTTGGTCCACCGACATGGTTTGCCTGCCCCGGCCCTATCGCCGGCAAGCCAGCTCCCACAGGCTCACCACAGGCCTTGAGCCTGGCGCTGTATCTGTAGGAGCAGCCTTGTGCTGCGAAGAGGCCATTACTGCTACTGAAAGTATTTGCTCCTACTGGCCTCTTCGCAGCACAAGGCTGCTCCTACAGGCCGGTGGTATACCGGCAGGAGGGAGCGCGCTGATGCTGACAATCAGGCTGTTTCTGGGTAGCTGTACTCGAACACCCGTACCACCTCGGAGGCATGCCACGACGCCGCCTCCATGCCATCGACCGGCCCGGCAAAGCGCCCCAGCCGTTCGACACATTCAAAGAAGCCGGTACGCGGCAAACGGCTGGCGCCCTGGCTGATCACCAAGGAGCTGCGCAACGGCTGCTCGGCACGGGCATCCAGCACCGCCAGGTACTCCAGCGCAGCGGTCAGCGTCTGCATGGCAGGGCTAGGCAGTTGCAAGCGCTCGATCAACGCTCGGTAGGTCAGCAAGTGACGTTGACGACGGGCCAGGTCAAGCTCGCCCAGCAGGTTATCCCAGTGCTGACGGCTGATCCTGACCTGGCTCATGATGGCTCGCTCCAGCCAGCCACCCCCAGATGCCAGGCCAAGGCGCGGCGGATGGCAGCATCCGGATGGCGTTCTCCCGATTCGATCATGGCCAGATACGCCGGGCTCACCCCGACATTGCGCGCCAGTTGCTCAGGGGCAATGCCCTTGGCCTGGCGAATCTGCGCCACTTCGCTGAACGCCGGCAATGGCGCCACGGCAGCTGAGCCGGGCTCTTCGCTGACGACCGCCTCGGCAGGCGCCTGCCCCGCCGCCTTGAGCAGTGCCTGGTACTGCTCCCAGGGAACGACGGCGTACTCGGGTTGACCGTCCCGGCTAATGACCTGAATACCCATTACAAACCCCTTAAAAAAGGATTACAGCATGTAATCCGTAGGCATAACCCTTATGCCAATTATATTACCAACTCCGGGGTCTGTCCGGTTGAGTGCAGTTCAGGCTGTTTTCATTGGGTGTTGCGCTCCAGCCCCAGCGCTTGTGGGGTAGCCGGCAGGCGCTCGACCACGCGCAGCCGCTCGGGTGCCTGGCTGTCGCGCCAAGCCTTGAAGCGCGCCAGTTCGTCGGCCACGGTCTTCAGCACCCAGCCCAGCACCGCGATGTCATCGAGAAAACCCACGCCCAGCAACCAGTCGGGTATGGCATCGATGGGGCTGACGAAATACAGCAGGCCGGCCACGATGGTGACCAGGGCCTTGGGGCTGATGGCGCGGTATTCGCCACGCCACCACGCCAGGCACAGCGACTGCAGCAGTTTCACGTCCTCACGCAACCGGCCGATGCGTGGGCCTTTGCGGGCCACTGCAAACAGCAGGGCCGGCAGCCGACCACGGCTGAGCAGGCGCTCGGCCAAGGGCAGGAAACGGGCAAAATTCCAGGGTGCGCTCATGGAGCCTCCAGGCGGAACGGGTTATCCACATTTATTGTGGATAACCTTGTGAACAGGGTCGCGTTTCTGAGCCCAGGTGCCTGCCAGGCAAGGCCCACGGTCAGATCGGGCGTTTTTTACACAACCGTTTCAAGCCGTGGGTACCTGGCCGCAAACGATTTGCGCCAGAAACATCCTACATCTACTAGCTGCATTTCCTCGGACAGTATCAGTTGTTGCTGGTTCGTCCAATCGCCACAAACGAAAACGCCCCGTCAGGACGGGGCGTTTTGCAAGAACCAACCAGTGTTACTTGGCAGGTGCTTCAGCAGGCGCTTCAGCTGGAGCCTCGGCTTCCGGCTCGCCACCCTGCAGCTGGGCCGGATCCTTGATGGCGATCAGTTCCAGGTCGAACACCAGTACCGAGTTCGCCGGGATCAGCGGGCTTGGGCTTTGTGCGCCGTAGGCCAGTTCAGCCGGGATGAACAGCTTGTACTTCTCGCCAACGTGCATCAGCTGCAGGCCTTCGACCCAACCCGGGATCACACCGCTGACCGGCAGGTCGATCGGGCTGCCACGCTCGACAGAGCTGTCGAACACCTTGCCATCGATCAGCTTGCCTTCGTAGTGGACAGTGACCACGTCGGTCGGCTTTGGCTGCGGGCCATCAGCCTTCTTGACCACTTCGTACTGCAGGCCCGAGGCAGTGGTGACCACGCCTGGCTTCTTGGCGTTTTCTTCGAGGAACTTCTTGCCGGCGGAGGCGGCTTCTTCGCTGGCCTTGGCCAGGCGCTCCTCGGCGCGTTTCTGCAGGGCGGTGAACGCCTCTACCAGCTCTTCGTCCTTGATGCGTTGTTCTTTCTTGCCAACGGCGTCTTCGATACCGAGGGCGACCGATTTCGAATCAAGGTCTTCCATGCCTTCCTGAGCCAGGCTCTTGCCCATGTTCAGGCCGATACCGTAGGAGGCTTTCTGCGCCGGAGTCTTCAGCTCGGGGCTGCTGGCCTGTTGATCACAGCCAGCCAGTACCAGGCCTACCAGGGCAACCGCAGCCGCCAAACGATGCTGTTTCATGCTATTTCCTTGTTCATGCGCCATAAGGGCAATCAGGGTAAAGCCGCGAGCTTAGCAGGCGGCCATGACCAATGGCTACCGGCATAGGAGCGGGTTTCACGGAGTAAGTTCAGTAGGCAGTGCGCTTCTTCACAATCTTCCGAGGCAATGGCCAGTATTGACCATTCGTACCGACAGCGCCTCGAATCCAACGGCCTTTTTCACCAATGAAAAGTTCAGCGAGACAAGCCGGAAAACCTGACATTTCTGCCAGTAGCGCCGAACTCGGGCCTGCTTTCCAATGACCAGGCAACGCAACTTGCGAAATCTGAGTGACCCGCCATTGCGGGCACGGGCTTCAAGCCGCGCGACTTGCATCTAGCCTTTTCAAAGGAAACCTCATGAACACCTCACGAAAGCCTAACCGTTCAACCCGAGTCGCATCCGATTGGGCCCTGCCGGTGGCGCCCATCGATCAGAATTATGGCGTCGGCGGGCTTGCATGTATTTTCGAAAAAATACCTGGGTCTCGCGCCGATAGTAATGGGGTCATCAATAGCAGGACACACCGTGGGCGCAGTTATGTAATGGGTTGGAGTAGCAACCAAAATACGGATGAAATCAAGGTCTTTGTGGCTTGCCTGAATGAAGACGGTAGGTTGGATAGCAGCTTCCATGGCGATGGCGTCTTCGATTTCAACCAGGTACCAAAAGCAGCCTATAAGGTGCTGAGTGGCATCGTTGAAGATGCCGCAGGGAATTTACTGATCGTTGCTCATGTCGAGGGTGTATCAGCAAGCCACCTCTGGAAATTGACTGCCTCGGGGGAACCGGACCCCACATTTGGCAATGGCAAAGGATTCGTCGATACCCGCGATGTAATCACAGAAGAGCTGGAGCTTCAAAACTTGGCAATCGCGAAAGATCGAATTTTCGCCAGCGGGTTGCGTCGCGGGCCGCAGATGTTCGAACCTGTGGTGATCGCGCTCGACCTCAAAGGCGCGCTATTGGAGCATTTTGCGACTGATGGCGTCCTTGATGTTGCCAAGCTGATTCCAAATACCCAGGATCACATCATCGATGGTATTGCCAGTTTCACGCCCCCCTCTGGCCCGGAGCGTCTGGTACTACCCTTGTACCTGATGCGCAATGGCGATGCGTACAGCGTCACTACGGCCTTGACCGTCGACGGAAAAATTGATGAGGCCTTTGGCGAAAATGGCCAGCATTGGTCCGACCCTTGGGTGATCAACAATGGTTTTTCAGTGGACGCCATCTCTCAACGGATCAGTTTTTATGGCGAACTTTACTCCCTTGATAAAGATATCAGCCACCCGACTGTTTACCGCATCACCTATACCGGCAAGCCTGCCAAAGAGTTCAACGACGGCAACGTGTTGGTGTTTAAGCGCCCCGGAGGCTGGTACGCAGGGGTAGAGGCAGCGGGCGGCCTGGTCGGCTATGGCAGTTTCTACACCCACCTTCTTGCATTTCGCTTCACCTCGGACGGCAAGTTTGACACCACCTTTGTCCCGCCCCACGGTTATGGCACGTTCGGCGCTCAACTACCAGAGGATGGCTTCTATGTATCGTCGGGGTCGATCGCCCTCGATACACCTAACCAACGCCTACTGATCAGTGGCCGTGACGAGGAGCTACAACGTGGCACTGTGCCTTGTGTGATCGCAGTGTCCTTGCGGACTACGTGATTGCAACCAAGGTAATGCGTACGAGGGTTTCTCAGCGGGAAACGCTCTACGGTACCGATCACGGATACGACTGTTCCCGATATTGCGCCGCCACCTCGCGCAACACCTCGCACACCCACTGCCCAGGCAGGCTCTGCGGCAAGGCGGCATTGCGGCAGATACCCACCGAGCCGCCCGGCTCGCGCACGCCAAGGTCGAGCTCGACCAGCTCACCACGGCGCAGGTCGAGCAGCACCGCATCGCGCGGCGCTACCCACAACGCATCACTGCCCAGTAGGTAGCGCCGGCTCAGGGCCAACGACAGGGTTTCCAGGCGCTGCGCCGGCATCTGGATGCCGCATTGCACAAACAGGCTGTCGGCATGCTGGCGGATGGTGGTGCCCGCCGGCGGCAACACCAACGGGTAACGCCCGACCTTGGCGCGCTCGACCGGCGTGGCGGCCAGCAGCGGGTGGCCCGGGCGTACCACCAGGCTCATCGACTCGCTGTACAGGTGTTCGAACGAAAGCCCCTGGATCTGCGGGCTATCGGTCATGCGCCCGACCACCAGTTCCAGCTCACCCAGACGCAGTTGGCCGAGCAGCTGCGCGCTGACCCCCGTGGCCACACTGATGACCAGCGCTTCATGGCGCTGGTGCAGGCGGCACAGCACCTCCGGCATGAGCAGGCCCTCGACCGTCGACAGCACGCCAATACGCACCTGCGACGGCGCCCGCGCTTCGCCGCGCAAGCTGCTGACGCCATCGCGCAGGGCCTGCACGCTGGGCCCGGCATAACGCATGAAACGCGCCCCGGCCGGGGTCAGCTCGACGCCCTGGCGGCTGCGCGCGAACAGGCGCGCTTCCAGCAGGCCTTCGAGTTCCTTGAGGGTCTTGGAAATCGCCGGCTGGCTGATCGCGAGCACGTCGGCGGCCCTGGCCAGGCTGCCCTGCCGGGCAATCTCCAGGAAGCACAGCAGGTGGCGGTATTTGATGCGGGTGTCGAGGTTCATGGTTTAAAGCTTACCGCATCAGGATCTTCATCGCCTGGGAGACCGAGCGACGCCCGCGCGGCGCATGCCTTAAGAACTATGGCGTCTGTGAGATCGAGCGCCGCGCGGGCGGCGCTCGATCTCCCAAGCGACGAAAATGCAACGGCGAACAACTGCCAAGCCCCCCGCAACCCTCAGGCCACCGCCAACTCCACAACCTCACCGCTCAACCGCACCGGCCACACTCGCAACCTCTGCCCGGCATCCTCCAGGCACTCTCCACTCAACAGGCTGAAGTGCTGCTTGTAGAGCGGCGCTGCCACCACCAACTCACCTTGCACGCTGCCCACCAGCCCGCGGCCGATGATGTTGGCACCGGAACGCGGGTCGCGGTTGTCCACCGCGTACAGCGGCTGCGCCTGCCCTGGCAGGTAGAACAGCGCCACCTGAGCCCCGTCGAGCCACACCACGACCCCGGAATCGGCCACCAGGTCTTGCGCCTGGCACACCGCCTGCCAGTTCTCACAGGTTTTCACAGCAGCATTGGACAGGTTCATCAGACAGCCTCCTCGACAGTAGGGATCAGGTGCAGCGGCGCCGCTGGCCGGCGTTGTTCGCGTTCGCGCACGAAGTGCACGTCCGGGTCGGCACGCCGATCATTGACGAAGGTGCGGAAGCGCTTGAGCTTCTCCGGGTCGTTGAGGGCGTTGGCCCATTCGCATTCATACTGGTCGACCACATGCTGCATCTGCGCTTCCAGCTCGCCGGCCAGGCCCAGGCTGTCGTCGAGGATCACCTGCTTCAGGTAGTCCAACCCGCCGTCGAGGTTTTCGCGCCACACCGAGGTGCGCTGCAGCTTGTCGGCCGTGCGAATGTAGAACATCAACACACGGTCGATCAGGCGCACCAGGGTTTCGTCGTCCAGGTCGGTGGCGAACAGCTCGGCATGCCGTGGGCGCATGCCGCCGTTGCCGCACACGTAGAGGTTCCAGCCCTTGTCGGTGGCGATCACGCCGATGTCCTTGCTCTGCGCCTCGGCACACTCGCGGGTGCAGCCAGACACGGCGAACTTGAGCTTGTGCGGGCTGCGCAGGCCCTTGTAGCGGTCTTCCAGGCGCAGGGCCATGGCGACGCTGTCCTGCACGCCGTAACGGCACCAGGTGCTGCCCACGCACGATTTCACCGTGCGGGTCGACTTGCCGTAGGCGTGGCCGGTTTCGAAGCCGGCCTCGATCAGCTCGCCCCAGATCAGCGGCAGCTCGTGCAACTGGGCACCGAACAGGTCGATGCGCTGGCCGCCGGTGATCTTGGTGTACAGGTCGTACTTCTTGGCCACCTGGCCGATGACGATGAGCTTGTCGGGGGTGATTTCACCACCCGGAATACGCGGCACCACCGAGTAGGTACCGTTCTTCTGCATGTTGGCCATGAAGGTGTCGTTGGTGTCCTGCAGCGGCACCAGCGCCGGGTCCATGATCGGCTGGTTCCAGCAGGAGGCGAGGATGTTGCCCACCGCCGGCTTGCAGATGTCACAGCCAACGTGGCCCTTGCCGTGGCGTGCGAGCAGCTCGCTGTAAGTGCGGATGCCCTCCACCCGCACCAGCCCGTAGAGCTCCTGGCGGGTGTAGGTGAAGTGCTCGCACAGGCTCTTGTCCACCGCTACGCCACGTGCGGTCAGTTCGTGCTCGAACACCTGCTTGAGCAAGGCCGCACAACCGCCGCAGCCGCTGCCGGCCTTGGTGCAGCCTTTGACCGCAGCAAGGTCGCTGCAACCGCTGTCGATGGCGTCGCACACCGCGCCCTTGCTGACGTTGTGGCACGAGCAGATGGTCGCGCTGTCGGGCAGCGCATCGGCGCCCAAGGCCGGTGCACCACCGCCTTGCGGCAGGATCAGCGCTGCCGGGTCGGCTGGCAGGGCGATGCCGTTCTGGGCGTATTGCAGCAGGGTGTCGTAGTAGCTATTGTCGCCGACCAGCACCGCGCCCAGCACGTGCTTGCCGCTGGCGTCCACCACCAGCCGGCGGTAGGCGCTGTTGGCTTCGTCGATGAAGCGGTAGCTGCGTGAACCGGGGGTGGCGCCATGGGCATCACCAATCGAGCCGACATCCACGCCCAGCAGCTTGAGCTTGGTCGACATGTCGGCGCCGGTAAACGCTACCGCCGCTTCCCCCATCAGCAAAGCCGCCAGGTTGCGCGCCATGCTGTAGCCTGGGGCGACCAGGCCGAACACGCTACCGTTCCACGAGGCGCACTCGCCGATGGCAAAGATGCGCGGGTCGCTGCTGCGGCAATGGTTGTCAATCACCACGCCACCGCGGGCGGCGATGTCCAGGCCGCAGCCACGGCCCAAGGCATCCTGCGGGCGGATACCGGCCGAGAACACGATCAGGTCGGTTTCCAGATGCTCGCCACCGTCGAAGTTCATGCGGTAGCGGTAAGCTTCACCGGCGCTGATCGACTGGGTGGCGCGCGACAGGTGCACGCCCACACCGAGCGCTTCAATCTGTGCCTTGAGCGCGGCACCGCCCTCGCTGTCCAGCTGAACCGGCATCAGCCGTGGGGCGAACTCCACCACGTGGGCTTCCAGGCCCAACGACTTGAGGGCGTTGGCTGCCTCCAGGCCGAGCAGGCCACCACCGACCACCACGCCACGGCGGGCACCGGCTGCGGCAGCGCGAATGGCATCGAGGTCGTCGAGGGTGCGGTAGACCAAGCGGGCATTGCCGCTGGAGCCTTCGATCGGCGGCACGAAGGGGTAGGAGCCCGTGGCCAGGACCAGTTGGTCGTAGCCGTAGCGCCCCTCGGCGGTGACTACTTCGCAGCGCTCACGGTCGATTTCCAGCACGGCCTCACCGAGGTGCAGGTGCACGCCGTTGGCGTTGTAGAAATCGTGCTCGCACAGGGCCAGGGCCTCGGCACAGCTGCCGCCGAAGTATTCGGACAGGTGCACGCGGTCGTAGGCGCGTTGGCGCTCTTCGCCGAACACCCGCACCTCGAAGCGCTGCAGGGCGCCGCGGCTGACCAGTTGTTCGACGCAATGGTGGCCGACCATGCCGTTGCCGACGATGACCAGTCGCTCTCGTTGCCCGCTGCTCGCTGTTGCCTTCATAAGCCGATCCTCGATCAAAAAAAAAGCGCCTGGAGCCGAAGCTCCAGGCGCCTTTGCCTGTATTCATCACGGTGTGCCCCCGGGTTGATCGCCGTTGATCAGCGGGGCTTGTTGTATTGGAGGTAAAGCAGGGACTGTGCCAATCCTTTTTCCTGTCCTGGCCCTATCGCCGGCAAGCCAGCTCCCACAAGGGCCGCCGCAGGTTTCGAGGTTTGTGCAATACCTGTGGGAGCTGGCTTGCCGGCGATAGGGCCAGCACAGCAATTGCACATTCCAAGTGCATCACTCCCCATCCCGGTGCACTTCAGTACACATCCCGCAGATAACGCTTGGCCTTGCTCAAACCTTCCACATAGGCAGCCGCCTGCGCCGCATCCATCCCGCCATGCTCAGCCACGACCGTGCTCAACGCCGCATCCACATCCTTGGCCATGCGCTGCGCATCCCCACACACATAGAAATACGCCCCCGCTTCCAGCCACTGCCAAAGCTGCGCGCCCTGCTCCAGCATGCGCTGCTGCACATAGATCTTCTCGGCCTGGTCGCGGGAAAACGCTGTATTCAGACGCAAGTGGCCGCTTGCCTGCCAGGCCTGTAGCTGCTCCCGGTAATAGAAGTCGGTGGCGGCGCACTGTTCGCCAAAGAACAGCCAGTTGCCCCCTTTCGCCCCCCGCGCCTCCCGCTCTTCGAGGAACGCCCGGAACGGCGCAATGCCGGTACCGGGGCCGACCATGATCACCGGCACGCTGTCGTCCGCGGGCAACCGGAAGTGCCTGGACGCCTGCGGGAAAATTGCCACCTTCAACGCTTGTGCGCGGTCGGCGAGGAAGGCCGAGCATACGCCCTTGCGCTCGCCATAACGCACGGTGGAGACGGTCAGGTGTACCTGGCCGGGATGCGCTAACGGGCTGGAGCTGATCGAGTACAGACGCGGCTGCAAAGGTTTGAGCAGTTCAAGCCAGCTGGCCAGCGGTAGCTGCTGGGGAAAGGCCCGCAGCACATCGACCAGTTGCCGGCCCCACAGCCAGTCCTGCAGTTCGGCCTTGCACTCGGGCTGCAGCAGACGTTGCAGGCCCGGGGCGCTGCCCGCGAAGGCTTGCAGTTGCTGCGTGGTGACCTTGGCGATTTCCAGGTGCGCGTGCAGGGCTTCGGCCAGTGGCATGGCAGGTTGGCCCTTCAGCTCGACCATGGCCTGGCCATCAAGCTGCATCAGCGCCAGCAGTTCGTCCACCAGCGCCGGGCAATTGCGCGGCCACACGCCCAAGGCATCACCGGCGGTATAGCTGAAGCCGCTACCGCTCAGGTCGAACACCAGTTGCCGTGTTTCCTTGCTGGCACCGGGGCCGTTGAGCAGGTGGTTTTCCAGCAAGGTGGCGGGCCAGGGTTGTTGTTTGCTCCAGCCCGCCATGGGTGCAGGTTCACTCGCCGGTGGTGGCGCAGCGGCCCTGCCCAGCAAGGGCAGCAACGCGTCAAGCCAGCCTGCGAACGCTTCGTCAAAGTCTGGCTCGCAGTCCACCCGTTGCAACAGGCGCCGGCCACCCAGTTCGGTCAGACGCTGGTCCAGCTTGCGGCCAAAGCCGCAGAACTGATCGTAACTGGAGTCGCCCAAGGCCAGCACTGCATAGGGCAGTTCGGCGCAGCAGGCGCCCTCCTCGCCCTGCAAGGCGTGCCAGAACGCCGCTGCGCTGTCGGGCGCATCGCCATCGCCAAAGGTGCTGGCGATCAATACCACGCTGGCGGCGCCCTGCAGCTGGCTCGGGCTGACCGCCTCCATGCAACTAAGCTGCACATCCAGGCCGGCACCGCGCAGGCGTTCGGCACAGCGCTCGGCCAGCTGCTCGCCGTTGCCCGTCTGCGAGGCCCACAGCACCTGATGCCGTGGCGCCACCAACGCCGCAACGGGCAGTGCCGCAGGCTGGGCGAACAGCCCGGCCAGCAAGCCGTCGATAAACAGCCGGTGGTTGGCCGCCAGTGGCGCACTGGCCGGCAGGCTGGGCACGCCCTCGGCGCGGGCCTGGTTCAGGCCCAGCAGGAAACCTTGCAGGTAATGGCGCTCTTCTTCTGCCAGTACCGGGGCTGGCAAGGTGTCCAGGCCAAGCAGACGGGACAGGGTGGCAGTGGGCATGCGGGCTGGCTCCGAAATGGCAGCGTTCAGGTCAAGGGCGTCGATACGCTCGCCTGCGACCCGTTGCAGGGCCACGGCGCAGTGTTTGAAAGCGGGTTGCAGCGACAGCGGGTCGACGGCATCGCAGGTGACGGCATTGATTGCCAGTTGCTCGCCGACCAGGTCGTTCCAGTGGAACGGCGCAAAGCAGTTGCCTGGCATGACCCGGTCGCTGATTCGCGCCGGCAGTACGGCTTGACCGCGCCGTGAGCGGACGGCCACCAGATCCTTTTCAGCGATGCCAAACCGTACGGCGTCGTCTGGGTGAACCTCGACGAAGGGGCCAGGCTCCAGCTTGTTCAGCGCCGGCACCTTGCCGGTCTTGGTCAGGGTGTGCCACTGATGCTGCACGCGGCCGGTGTTCAGCACCATGGGGTAGTCGTCATCCGGCAACTCCGGTGCCGGCAACCAGGGCCGGGCGAAGAAGCGGGCCTTGCCGCTGGAGGTGGGGAACGCCAGCGCCGGGCAATCGCCCTGGGCATCGTGCAGCAGCGCCTGGCTGCTACCGTCGTTCAGGTAGCGTAATGGGCTGCGATCGCTGCCACGGCCTGGCGCACAAGGCCACTGGCGTGGTTGCTGACGCAGCTCGGCGTAACCGATGCCGCGCAGGTCGTAGCCGGTGGCGGGGTTATGGAAGCGGCGGATTTCTTCATATACCGCTTCGGCATCGGGGTAGTCGAAGGCTTCGGCGTAGCCCATGGCGCAGGCCACCCGGGCGATGATCTGCCAGTCGGGCAGGCTCTGCCCTGGCGGCTCTACGGCGCGCGGCATCAGGGTGAGGTTGCGTTCGCTGTTGATCATCACGCCCTCGCCTTCGGCCCACAGCGCGGCCGGCAGCAGGATGTCGGCGTAGCGGTTGGTTTCGGTGTCGAGGAAGGCATCCTGGGTAATCACCAACTCGGCCTGGCACAGGCCATCGATCACCTGCTGGCGGTTGGCGACGCTGGCCACCGGGTTACTGCAGATCACCCAGCACGCTTTCACTTCGCCTGCTTTCATCTGCTCGAACAGCGCCACCGTACCCTCGCCGCCTTCGCTGCGCAGGCTGCCGGGTGGCAGTTGCCACTGCTGCTCGACAAATGCGCGATCGCCTTCCACCAACGCCGAGCGCTGGCCTGGCAGGCCGGGGCCCATGTAGCCCATCTCACGGCCGCCCATGGCATTGGGCTGGCCGGTCAGCGAAAACGGCCCGCTACCGGGGCGGCAGATGGCGCCCGTGGCCAGGTGCAGGTTGCAGATGGCGTTGCTGTGCCAGGTACCGTGAATGCTCTGGTTCAGGCCCATGGTCCAGCAGCTCATCCAGTCGTTGGCGGTGCCGATCCATTCGGCGGCCTTGATGATGTCGGCCTCGGCCAGCCCGGTGATGGCGGCTACGCGCTCGGGGGTGTAGTCATCGAGGAAGGCTGGCAGTTCAGCCCAGCCTTCGGTGTGGCGGGCGATGAAGTCGGGGTTGGTGTGGCCATTGCGGTGTAGCAGATACAACAGGCCGTTGAGCAAGGCCATGTCACTGCCGGGGCGTACTTGCAGGAACAGGTCGGCCTTGTCGGCGGTGGCACTGCGCCGTGGGTCGACGACGATCAGCTTCGCGCCGGCCTTGACCCGATCGAGCAGGCGCAGGAACAGGATGGGGTGGCAGTCGGCCATGTTGGCGCCGATCACCAGGAACACGTCGGCGTGCTCGAAATCCTGGTAGCTGCCAGGCGGGCCGTCAGCGCCGAGCGACAGCTTGTAGCCGCTGCCGGCGCTGGCCATGCACAGGCGCGAGTTGGACTCGATGTGGCGGGTGCGCATAAAGCCTTTGGCCAGCTTGTTGGCCAGGTACTGAGCCTCCAGCGACATCTGCCCCGATACGTAGAGCGCCACGGCGTCGGGGCCGTGCTGGTCGATGATGCCGCGCAGGCGTTTGCCGGCGTCGGCGATGGCCTGGTCCATGCCGGTGCGCGCCGGTTGCTGGTTGCGCTGCTGGCGCACATAGGCGTCTTCCAGGCGGCCGGCGGCGGTCAGCGGCACATGCGCGGTGAGGCCTTTGGTGCACAGCCGGCCGAAGTTGCTGGGGTGCTGCTTGTCGCCGCTGACCTTGACGACCTTGCCATCGGCAACGCTCATGACGATGCCGCAGCCAACGCCGCAGTAAGGGCAGACGCTGCGTACTTCGCTGTTGGCCATGGGCGGGCTCCTGTGGGAAACGCAAAAAGGCGCCGGCTGCCCCGGCTTGCTGAAGCAAGCGGGGCAACACGGCGCCTTTGTCGTGAAGTTTTGTGGGCTGTCGACGTTGATAGCCCGGGATTGAGGTGGCTCAGCAATTAGCGGGCCAGCTGTCTCTCGCGGTCTTTGTGGGAGCGGCCTTGTGTCGCGAATGGGCCGCAAAGCGGCCCCGGGATCTCAGCACTGATGCGCATATTGCTGGGGCTGCTGTGCAGCCCTTTCGCGACACAAGGCCGCTCCCACAAAGGCCGTGCTGTGGTCGATCCTGCGCACCATGCGGTGGCAACCCGGTACCCGCTGGCGCTATGCTGGGGCAAATTCCAGCATGAGCAACTACCCTCCCCCCATGTCCCAGGTGATTCTCAAGACCCCCGCCCAACTCGACCTGATGCGCCGCGCTGGCCAGCTGCTGGCCCAGGTTTTCGCCGACCTCGACGGATTCATCCGCCCCGGCGTGACCACGATGCAGATCAACGACCGTGCCGAAGCATTCATCGTCGACACGCTCAAGGCCCGGCCGGCGAGCAAAGGCCAGTACGGCTTTCCTTATTCGCTCAATACCTCGGTGGACCATGTGGTGTGCCATGGCATGCCCAATGCCGATGAAGTATTGAAGGAAGGCTCGATCATCAACGTCGACATCACCCTGGAACAGGGCGGCTACATTGCCGACTCGTCGAAGATGTACAGCATCGGGCACATCAGCGATGAAGCCCGACGCCTCGTCGACACCACCTACGACGCGCTGTGGAAGGGCATCGAGCAGGTGCGGCCCGGGGCCACGTTGGGCGATATCGGCCACGCCGTCCAGGCCCATGCCGAGGCGGCGGGCTACAGCGTAGTACGCGAGTATTGCGGCCATGGTATCGGCCAGCAGATGCATGAAGGGCCTGAAGTACTGCACATTGGCCAGCGTGGCATGGGCATGAAGCTGAAGCCGGGGATGGTGTTCACCATCGAGCCGATGATCAACCAGGGTGGGCGCGGTACGCGCACATTGAAGGATGGCTGGACAGTGATTACCCGCGACCACAGCCTGTCGGCGCAGTGGGAGCATACCGTGGCGGTGACCGATGACGGGTTTGAGGTGCTGACCTTACGGGAAGAAGAGCGCCGAAGCTGAAGCTGCCGCAAATCCCCTGTGGGAGCGGGTTCACCCGCGAAGAATATGACACGGTGTATGGCACCGGCTTTGCCGGTGTTCGCGGGTGAACCCGCTCCCACACGGGTCTGGCGGCGCTTTTAGGGCTTCGACATAATGCAGACACAAAAAAAGCGACCCTAAGGTCGCTTTCTTTGTTACTTCCAGGTGTTCAGTGGGCCTGGAAGTGGAATATGGCGCAGCGGACGGGACTCGAACCCGCGACCCCCGGCGTGACAGGCCGGTATTCTAACCGACTGAACTACCGCTGCGCTATACATCGAGTGGTGGGTGATGACGGGATCGAACCGCCGACCCTCTGCTTGTAAGGCAGATGCTCTCCCGGCTGAGCTAATCACCCTTCGTCTCGGTGTGGCGCGCATTCTACGGACGACCCCGCACCCTGGCAAGCACTTTTTAAACTTTTTTCAAAAAAAACTTCATGCCTTTCAAAGGCCTAGCGTTGCCGGGTGTTTCTTTCACGCATAAGCCACTGCTGGCCCTCTGACAGGGTTGGCCTCAGAGCTCCGCTCGGAGAATAATGCCCGCCTTATGCATTAAGGAGAGTTACCCCACATGTGGTTCAAGAACCTGCTGACCTACCGCCTGACCCAGGAAGTCCCGTTCGAGCCTGAAGCGCTGGAAGCCGCACTGGCCAGCAAGCCGGCCCGCCCCTGCGCCAGCCAGGAGCTGACCACCTACGGTTTCGTCGCGCCGTTCGGCAAAGGCGAAGACGCTCCCCTGGTGCATGTCAGCGGCGAGTTCCTGCTGATTGCCGCACGCAAGGAAGAACGCATCCTGCCGAGCAGCGTGGTCAACGACGCGGTCAAGGAAAAGGTCGAAGAGATCGAGACCGAGCAGATGCGCAAGGTCTATAAAAAAGAACGCGACCAGATCAAGGACGAGATCATCCAGGCTTTCCTGCCGCGTGCGTTCATCCGCCGCTCGATGATCTTCGCCGCCATCGCCCCGCGCCTGGGTGTGATCCTGGTGAACTCGGCCAGCGCCAAGCGCGCCGAAGACCTGCTGTCGACCCTGCGTGAAGTGATGGGCTCGCTGCCGGTGCGCCCGGCCACGGTGAAGATTGCGCCAACCGCCACCATGACCGACTGGGTCAAGTCGCAGCAAACCGCCGAAGGCTTCTATGTACTGGACGAGTGCGAACTGCGTGACACCGCCGAAGACGGCGGTATCGTGCGCTGCAAGCGCCAGGACCTGACCGGCGAGGAAATCCAGCTGCACCTGAGCACTGGCAAGGTGGTAACCCAGCTTGCCCTGGCCTGGCAGGACAAGCTGTCGTTCATTCTGGACGACAAGATGGTGATCAAGCGCCTGAAGTTCGAAGAGCTGCTGCAGGAGCAGGCCGAGCAGGACGGTGGCGATGAGGCTGCGCAGCAGTTCGATGCCAGCTTCTTGCTGATGATGATGACCTTTACCGAGTTCCTGCCGGTGCTGTTCGAGGCGCTGGGTGGGGAGGAGATTCCGCAAGGGGTCTGATGTGTCTTGAGATGCCAGTGCAGGCCTGAAGGCCATTTTGCCTGCACCGGCCCTGTCGCCGGCAAGCCAGCTCCCACAGGTACGCCACGGTTTTCAGAACCTGTGGCGTACCTGTGGGAGC
>NZ_JBLZWV010000059.1:0-28720 GCF_056098905.1 Pseudomonas sp. TSO6
AGCTCCCACAGGTACGCCACGGTTTTCAGAACCTGTGGCGTACCTGTGGGAGCTGGCTTGCCGGCGACAGGGCCGTGGAAATTCACAAAGCTATAAGTAGAAAAGGAATTGCCCCATGCGTGCCCTCGCCGCCTTAAGCCGCTTCGTCGGCAATACCTTCGCCCTGTGGGTGCTGGTGTTTGCCGTGCTGGCCTTTTTGCTACCGCAATGGTTCATCGCCCTGAAGGTCGCCATCGTGCCGCTGCTTGGGCTGGTGATGTTCGGCATGGGCCTCACCCTCAAACTTGACGACTTCGCCGCCCTCGCCCGCCAGCCCTGGCGGGTGATGCTGGGGGTGGTCGCGCACTTCGTGATCATGCCGGGCATGGCCTGGCTGCTGTGCCAGCTGTTCCACCTGCCGCCGGAAATTGCCGTGGGCGTGATCCTGGTCGGCTGCTGCCCGAGCGGCACCGCCTCGAACGTGATGGTCTGGCTGTCGCGTGGTGACCTGGCGCTGGCCGTGGCGATTGCTGCAGTCACCACGCTGCTGGCACCACTGCTGACCCCGGCGCTGATCTGGTTCCTGGCGTCGGCCTGGTTGCCGGTGTCCTTCATGGACATGTTCTGGTCGATCCTGCAGCTGGTGATGCTGCCGATCGTGCTCGGCGTGCTGGCCCAGCGCCTGCTCGGTGCCCGGGTGCAGGCGGCGGTGCAGGTACTGCCGCTGGTGTCGGTGGTGAGCATCGTGATGATCGTGTGCGCGGTGGTGGCGGCCAGCCAGGCGAAGATCGCCGAATCGGGGCTGTTGATCATGGCGGTGGTAATGCTGCACAACAGCTTTGGTTATTTGCTGGGGTACCTGACCGGCAAGCTGTGCAAGTTGCCGCTGGCCCAACGCAAGTCGCTGGCGCTGGAGGTGGGGATGCAGAACTCCGGGCTGGGGGCGGCGCTGGCGGCGGCGCACTTTTCGCCATTGGCGGCAGTGCCCAGTGCGTTGTTCAGTGTTTGGCATAATATTTCCGGGGCGCTGCTGTCGACCTGGTTCCGGCGCATGGATGAGCCTGCGGTGGAGGCTGAAGAAGTGGAGCCTGCCAGCCATTGAGGGTGCCTGTACGGGCTTGCCTCGAACCCTGCAGGTGTGCACCATAGTGCCCACTGTGAGGACGGCCTCACGACGCACCGCGTGACCATTCCGGGGACGGCCCCATCATTCAAACGATGGAGACACACTCATGTCCTGGATCATCCTGTTCTTCGCCGGCCTGTTCGAGGTCGGCTGGGCCGTCGGCCTGAAATACACCGACGGTTTCAGCAAACCGATTCCCACCGTACTCACGGTCGGCGCCATGGTCATCAGCCTGGGCCTGCTGGGCCTGGCCATGAAAGAATTGCCGCTGGGCACTGCCTATGCCATCTGGACCGGTGTTGGCGCAGTCGGCACAGTCATCGCCGGGATCATCCTGTTCGGCGAGTCCATGGCCCTGGTGCGGCTGGTCAGTGTGGCGCTGATCATCTGTGGCCTGGTCGGCCTGAAAGTCAGCGCCAGCTAACCCCCTCCCCTATCGCAGGTCACCGCGCAGGCGGCTGACCTGCTCACGCAACAGCTCCGGCTGCGCTGCCTCCACCGGGATGGCGGCGCCCGCCACGATGGTCACCCGCGACCACAGGCGCCTGAAGAAGCCCTTGGCCGGGTCGCGGCTGAAGAAGCTGCCCCACAGCCCTTGCAAAGCCAGCGGGATCACCGGCACCGGTGTTTCTTCGAGGATGCGGTTGACGCCGCCCTTGAACACATCGATCTCACCATCGCCGGTCAACTTGCCCTCCGGGAAGATGCACACCAGCTCTCCATCGGCCAGGTACTTGGCAATGCGCGCGAACGCACGTTCGTACGTGGCGGGGTCTTCGTTGCGACCGGCAATCGGGATGGCGCCTGCGGTGCGGAACACGAAGTTGAGCACTGGCAGGTTGTAGATCTTGTAATACATCACAAAGCGGATCGGCCGGCGGATTGCTCCTCCCAGCAGCAATGCATCAACGAACGACACGTGGTTGCACACCAGCAGCGCCGCGCCTTCGTCGGGGATGCGCTCAAGGTCGCGGTGCTGCACGCGGTACATCGAATGGCTGAGCAGCCAGATCAGGAAGCGCATGGTGAACTCGGGCACGATCCTGAAGATGTAGGCGTTGACCGCGATATTAAGCAGCGACACCACCAGGAACAGCTGCGGGATGCTCAGTTCGGCAAGCCCCATCAGGATGATGGTAAGCACCGCCGACACCACCATGAACAAGGCATTGAGGATGTTGTTGGCCGCAATCACCCGGGCGCGCTGGTCTTCGGCCGTGCGTGCCTGAATCAGCGCATACAGCGGCACAATGTAGAAGCCACCGAACACGCCAAGGCCCACGATCGACAGCAGGATCCACCAGGCGTGGCCTATGCCCAGCAGCGCCAGCCAGTCGTGCGGCGCAGCTGCAGCCGGCACATCGCCGGAGTGCCACCACCACAGCAGGCCGAACAGGGTCAGGCCGAACGAGCCGAACGGCACCAGGCCGATCTCTACCTTGCGCCCGCTAAGCCTCTCACACAGCAACGACCCCAGGGCAATGCCCACCGAGAACAGCGTCAGCACCAGGGTGACCACCGTGCCATCGCCGTGCAGCCAGTCCTTGGCGTAGGCCGGGATCTGCGTGAGGTAGATGGCACCGACAAACCAGAACCACGAGTTACCCACGATCGAGCGCGATACGGCGGGCGGCTGCCCCAGGCCCATGCGCAGGATCGCCCACGACTGCCTGAAGATGTTCCAGTCCAGCGGCATGCTCGGCGAGGCGGCAGCGGCCCGCGGGATCCAGCGGCTGGCCAGGTAGCCGAGCACCGCAGTGCCGACCACGCCGCCGGCCACCACCGTGGCATAGCTGTCGGCCGACATCATCACGCCGGCGCCGATGGTGCCGGCCAGGATAGCGAGGAAGGTGCCGGTTTCCACCAGCCCGTTACCGCCGACCAGTTCCTCCTCGCGCAGGGCCTGCGGCAGGATCGAGTACTTCACCGGGCCGAACAGCGCCGAGTGGGTACCCATGCCGAACAGCGCCACCAGCATCAGCGCCAGGTGGTTGGTGATGAAGCCAAGCGCACCGATTGCCATGATGACGATCTCGGCCAGCTTGATCGCACGGATCAGCGCGTCCTTGGCGAACTTTTCGCCAAACTGCCCGCCCAGCGCCGAAAACAGAAAGAACGGCAGGATGAACAGCAAGGCGCACAGGTTGACCCAGATCGAACGGTCACCGTCGCCCAGGCTAAGTTTGAACAGGATCGCCAGGATCAGCGATTGCTTGAACAGGTTGTCGTTGAAGGCACCCAGCGACTGGGTGATGAAAAACGGCAGGAAGCGCCGCTTGCCGAGCAATGTGAATTGCGAGGAGTGACTCATCGTCCTTGGTCCTGAGGGCTTTTCAATTGGAGGCGCGCCGGGCACGTCAGGCCACAAATCTGCATGGGAAATGCCTTGGCTGGCAAGCCTACACGCTTTTTGCAGAAGCAGCCGAGGCGCTCCTGCAGGTGCCCTATGTGGCTTATGCTTGTGTTCGGCAAACCAGAACAACAAGGACGTGGTAATGCTCGCCGCCCTGAAACGCTACCCGCACACCGTACGCCTGCTACTGCTGACCACCTTCACCCTCACGGTCGCCCGCGCCCTTACCCTGCCCTACCTGGTGGTGTACCTGGCCGACAACTTCCAGCTGCCGATCAGCCAGATCGGCCTGCTGATAGGTGGCGCGCTGATCATCGCTTCGCTGCTGAGCCTGTATGGCGGCCATCTGGTCGACACCTTGCGCAACCACACGCTGGTCAGCGCCAGCACCCTGCTGTTCGCCCTGGCCTTCGTCGCCGCGGTCGTCAGTGAATCGGCGCTGCTGTTCTTTTTGTGCCTGGTGCTGATCAACCTGACGCTTGCAGTGGTCGACATCGCCGCCAAGGCAGGCTTCTGTGCCTTGCTGCCAGTGGAAGAGCGGGCCGAGGTGTTCGCCATCAAGTACACCCTCAGCAACGTCGGCTACGCCGCCGGCCCGCTGCTGGGGGTCGCCATGCTGGAACTGGACGACCACATGCCGTTCATCGCCTCGGCCCTGCTTGGCCTGGGCATGTGCCTGGCCTACTGGCGCCTTGGCGACCGTGACCTGCAGGCGAGCGCACCGGACAAGCCTGCGGCCGGCTTCGGCCAGGTGGCGCTGGGGCTGGCGCGTGACCGCCGGCTGGTGTATTTCACCCTGGGCGGGGTGCTGAGCGCAGTGGTATTCGGCCAGTTCACCGCCTACCTGTCGCAGTACCTGGTGGTAACCAGCAGCCCTACGCAAGCGGCGCGGCTGGTCGGCTACCTGGTCACCACCAACGCGGTGACGGTGATTGCCCTGCAGTACCTGATTGGCCGACGCATCAGCCGTCAGCACCTGATGCCCTGGTTGCTGGCCGGCATGGCCCTGTTCATCGCAGGGCTGCTGGGCTTCTCGTTGGCAGGCTCGATGCTGGCCTGGTGCCTGGCGATGCTGGTGTTCACCCTGGGCGAGATCATCGTGATCCCTGCCGAATACATGTTCATCGACCTGATCGCCCCGGAGCACTTGCGCGGGGTGTATTACGGCGCGCAGAACCTGTCCAACCTGGGGGCGGCGCTGGGGCCGGTGATGGTGGGGTTTGCCCTGGTGCACCTGTGGCCGGGGGCAATCTTCTACCTGCTGGTGTTGTCGGTGTTGCTGGCAGGGGTGTTTTACGGGTTGGGCACTCGAAAAAATTGATGTTTTGTTTCAGATCAATCGCGAGCAAGCTCTCGCCTACAACCATCGTCTGCGCTGACGAAGCGGCGCCTGCGTGCCAGACTGGTTGATCGGGACCGCGTTATATTTTTTGCTTCGGAGTCTTCATGTCGTTGTCCAGCGGGCTGATCGCCGTGGTCGCCCTGGCCTATATGGCCGTCATGTTCGCCATCGCCTTCTATGGTGACCGCCGCAGCACGCCGTTGCCGCCGAAACTGCGCGCCTGGGTGTACAGTTTGTCGCTGGCCGTTTACTGCACCAGCTGGACCTTCTTCGGCGCCGTCGGCCAGGCTGCCGAACAGCTCTGGGCATTCCTGCCGATCTACCTGGGCCCGGTGTTGCTGATGGTCTTCGCGCCCTGGGTGCTGCAGAAGATGGTGCTGATCAGCAAACAGCAGAACATCACCTCAATCGCCGACTTCATCGCCGCACGCTACGGCAAGTCGCAAACCCTGGCGGTGGTGGTGGCGCTGATTTGCCTGGTCGGTGTGCTGCCGTACATCGCCCTGCAGCTCAAAGGCATCGTGCTGGGCGTCAACCTGCTGATCGGGGCCAACGCCGACGCCACTGGCACCCGCGTGCAGGACACCGCGCTGGTGGTGTCACTGGTGCTGGCACTGTTTGCCATCGTGTTCGGCACCCGCAGCCTGGACGTGACCGAACACCACCGGGGCATGGTATTGGCGATTGCCTTCGAATCGCTGATCAAGTTGCTGGCCTTCCTGGCCGTGGGCATTTTCGTCGTCTTCAACCTGTATGACGGCTTTGACGACCTGTTCAGCCAGGCTCGCCAGTCGATCCACTTGCAGGACTATTGGCAAGAGACCATCAACTGGCCGTCGATGGTGGTGCAAACCGCTGTGGCGATGATGGCGATCATCTGCCTGCCGCGGCAGTTTCACGTCACCGTGGTGGAGAACATCGAGCCCCAGGACATGCGCCTGGCGCGCTGGGTGTTCCCGATGTACCTGGCGCTGGCCGCGCTGTTCGTGGTGCCGATTGCCCTGGCCGGGCAGATGCTGCTGCCGGGGACGGTGATCTCCGACTCGTTCGTCATCAGCCTGCCACTGGCCGAGGCGCATCCGAGCCTGGCCCTGCTGGCATTCATTGGCGGCGCTTCGGCAGCCACCGGCATGGTCATCGTCGAAGCGGTGGCGCTGTCGACCATGGTGTCCAACGACATGCTGCTGCCCTGGCTGCTGCGGCGCAACAACGCCGAGCGGCCGTTCGAGGCGTTCCGCCACTGGATGCTCTCGGTACGCCGGGTAACCATCGTGGTGATCCTGCTGCTGGCCTACGTCAGCTACCGCCTGCTGGGCTCCACCGCCAGCCTGGCAACCATCGGCCAGATCGCCTTCGCCGCCGTCACCCAGCTCACCCCGGCCATGCTCGGCGCGCTGTACTGGAAGCAGGCCAACCGCCGCGGCGTGTTTGCCGGCCTGGCGGCAGGTATCTTCCTGTGGTTCTACACCTTGGTCCTGCCGATTGCCGCGCACAGCCTGGGCTGGTCACTGCAGCTGTTCCCAGGGCTGGCTTGGCTGCATGGCAACCCGCTGGGCCTGCCGATCAGCCCGCTGACCCAAGGGGTGGTGCTGTCGCTGGCAGGCAACTTCACCCTGTTCGCCTGGGTTTCGGTACTGTCGCGCACACGGGTTTCCGAACACTGGCAGGCCGGGCGCTTCATCGGCCAGCAGACCAGCGCCCGCCCCAGCAGCAAGCCACTGCTGGCGGTGCAGATCGACGACCTGCTGACCCTGGCTTCGCGTTTTGTCGGTGAGGAACGCGCCCGGCAGAGCTTCATCCGCTTTGCCTACCGCCAAGGCAAGGGCTTCAACCCCAACCAGAATGCCGACGGCGACTGGATCGAACACACCGAACGCCTGCTGGCCGGGGTGCTCGGGACCTCGTCGACCCGCGCCGTGGTCAAGGCCGCCATCGAAGGCCGCGACATGCAGCTGGAAGACGTGGTACGCATTGCCGACGAAGCCAGCGAGGTGCTGCAGTTCAACCGCGCGCTGCTGCAAGGCGCCATCGAGAACATCAACCAGGGCATCAGCGTGGTCGACCAGAACCTGCACCTGGTGGCCTGGAACCGTCGCTACCTGGAGCTGTTCAACTACCCCGACGGGCTGATCAGCGTGGGCCGGCCGATTGCCGACATCATCCGCTACAACGCCGAGCGCGGCCTGTGCGGCCCGGGCGAAGCGCAGGTGCATGTGGCGCGGCGCCTGCACTGGATGCGCCAAGGCCGCGCGCATTCTTCCGAACGGCTCTTCCCCAATGGCCGGGTGATCGAGCTGATCGGCAACCCGATGCCGGGTGGCGGCTTCGTCATGAGCTTCACCGACATCACCCCGTTCCGCGAGGCCGAGCAGGCCCTGCGCGATGCCAACGAAGGCCTGGAACAACGGGTGGCCGAGCGCACCCGCGAACTGTCGCAACTGAACCAGGCGTTGTCAGAAGCCAAGAGCCAGGCCGAAGCGGTCAGCAAGTCCAAGACCCGCTTTCTGGCTGCGGTCAGCCACGACCTGATGCAACCCCTGAACGCCGCCCGGCTGTTCTCCGCCGCCCTGTCGCAGCAGGCGGAGGGCATGAACGAAGAGGCCCAGCAGCTGGTGCAGCACATGGACAGCTCGCTACGCTCGGCCGAAGAACTGATCAGCGACCTGCTGGACATCTCGCGCCTGGAAAACGGCAAGATCACCCCAGACGCCAAGCCCTTCGCCCTCAACGAACTGTTCGACACGCTGGGTGCCGAGTTCAAGGTGCTGGCGGCCGAGAAAAACCTGGAGTTCCGCCTGCGTGGCAGCCGCCTGCGGGTGGACAGCGACATGAAGCTCCTGCGCCGGGTACTGCAGAACTTCCTCACCAATGCCCTGCGCTACGGCAAGAGCCCGATCCTGCTGGGCGCGCGCCGCCAGGGCGAGCGCCTGTGGCTGGAGGTGTGGGACCGTGGCCCGGGCATCGCCGACGACAAGCTGCAAGTGATCTTCCAGGAGTTCAAGCGCCTGGACAGTCACCAGACACGCGCCGAGAAAGGCCTGGGCCTTGGCCTGGCAATTGCCGACGGCCTGTGCCGGGTGCTGGGGCACCCGCTGGAAGTGCGGTCGTGGCCGGGCAAAGGCACGGTGTTCCGCGTGAGCGTGCCGATTGCCCGCCAGGCCGCCCCGGCGCCAAGCGCCCCCGCTGAACAACAGGGCGGCCAGCCGCTGGCCGGGCTGCAAGTGCTGTGCGTGGACAACGAAGACAGCATCCTGATTGGCATGAACAGCCTGCTCAGCCGCTGGGGCTGCCAGGTATGGACCGCGCGCAACCAGGCCGAATGCGAAGCACTGCTGGCCAAGGGCATGCGCCCGCATCTGGCACTGGTCGACTACCACCTGGATGACGGTGAGACCGGCACCGGGCTGATGGGCTGGCTACGTGCGCGCCTGGGTGAACCGGTGCCCGGCGTGGTAATCAGCGCCGACGGCAGCAAGGAAACCATCGCCATGGTGCATGCGGCAGGCCTGGATTACCTGGCCAAACCGGTCAAGCCGGCAGCCTTGCGCGCCATGCTCAATCGCCATCTGAGCCAGGTTCAGTAACTGCGGGGTCCGGCACCTCATCGGACAGCGCCCGCTCCAGCAAGTCTGCCGGCAGGCTCTTGCTGGCGCGGGCGCCCAGCAGCTTCAGCTGTTCGCTGCGGCTGACCAGGTTGCCGCGCCCTTCGCACAGCTTGTTACGGGCAGCGGCATAAGCCTTGTCCACCTGTTGCAGGCGGCTGCCCAGCTCGTCCAGGTCCTGGATGAACAGCACGAACTTGTCATAAAGCCAGCCGGCGCGCTCGGCAATTTCCCGGGCGTTCTGGCCCTGGCGCTCCTGTTTCCACAGGCTGTCGATCACCCGCAAGGTAGCCAGCAGGGTGGTAGGGCTGACGATCACGATATGCCGGTCGAAGGCTTCCTGGAACAGATTCGGCTCGGCCTGCAGGGCTGCCGAGAAGGCCGCTTCGATGGGCACGAACAGCAGCACGAAATCCAGGCTGTGCAGGCCTTCGAGGCGGTTGTAGTCCTTGCTCGACAAGCCTTTGACGTGGCTGCGCAGCGACTGCACGTGCTGTTTGAGCGCGGCCTCGTCGTTGTTGGCGACAAACTGCTGGTAAGCCGTAAGGCTGACCTTGGCGTCCACCACCACCTGTTTGTCGCCGGGCAGCATGATCAGCACATCGGGCTGGAAACGCTCGCCCTCAGCGCTCTTGAGGCTGACCTGGGTCTGGTATTCGCGGCCTTTTTCCAGGCCAGCATGTTCCAACACCCGCTCGAGGATCAGCTCGCCCCAGTTGCCCTGGGTTTTCTGGCCTTTGAGGGCCTGGGTCAGGTTGGTGGCTTCGTCGGACAGGCGCAGGTTGAGCTGTTGCAGGCGCTCAAGCTCTTTGCCCAGGGAAAAGCGTTCGCGGGCTTCCTGCTGATAGCTTTCTTCGACGCGTTTTTCGAAGGACTGGATACGCTCCTTGAGCGGGTCGAGCAACTGGCCCAAGTGCTGCTGGCTGGTTTGGGCGAAGCGTTGCTCGCGCTCGTCGAAGATCTTGGTGGCCATGTCGGCGAACTGGGCGCGCAGGGTGTCGCGGGCTTCCTGCAGGTCTTCCAGGCGCTGCTGATGGCTTTCTTGTTGCTCACGCAGTTCAGCCTCCAGGCGCGCACCCTGAGACTCCAGACGACGCAGCTCGGCTTCACGGTTGGCGCGCTCCAGGCTCCAGGCGTGGGCAGCGTCACGGGCGTTGTCGCGGTCGATCTGCAGCAGTTCCAGTTCACGGCCCTGGGCGGCCAGTTGGGCCTGCTTGACGGTGTTGGCTTCGCTGAGGTCGCTGACTTCGTCGCGGCTGGCCTCAAGCTGCGCCTGCAGGCCGGCCTGGGCCAGTAGGGCTGCGTTGAGGCGCTCTTCGAGCAAGGCCTGCTCGCCTTGCCGTGCGCCCTGCCGGCGCTGCACCTGCATGACCCAAAAAAGACAGGGTAAAGCACCTGCCACCAAGCCCAGCAGAATGCTGGCCAGATCCACTGTCATGCTTACCCCGATCACGCTGATGCAATTTGAGTGCAGCTTATCAGCCTGAGGCTTGTCGGAGCATTACTTCGCCTGGTCCGGATCGTTTTGCTGGCACAGCCGCGCATACTCCAGCTGTGCCCGCCGGTCACCGGCGCGGGCTGCCTGGCGCAGCAGTTCGTGGCCAATACGCCGGTCACGGGCGTTGCCACAATCGCGGCACAGCATCTGCCCCAAGCGGCTCTGTGCCACCACCACGCCCTGACGCGCCGGCTGCTTGAGCAGGCGCCCGGCCAGGTGCTTGACCTGGGGCTTGTCGCCCAGGCGCGGGCTATCGAGCAGCCACAAGGCCACTTTCAAGGAAAAGCGCTCGGAAGGAGGCGTCGATGCTGCAGGGCTGGCGAGGTGTTTACCGCGAAACTTCATGAGCAACAGGTTTGGCAACTCGAAAGGCGCGCCACTCTACTCTTTTTTTTTCGCTGTGAACTGTCGATTTATGGAGAATTGAAAAAATATTTCAATGATCTTTTCTTGACGTTTTCGAGTGGATGACCACCCGGTCTGTCGGGGCATGTCGATTGTCGGACAGTTCACTGCACTGCTGGCACGCCCGTTCTAGAGCAAGCGCCCGGGACAATCCACAGTTCCTGTGGATAACTCGGTGGACAACCCCCTTGCACACCCCGCAAAGCCCCGTGAATTGGGGCTTTGTCTCAAACTGACGATTTTTTCACCAGCTGAAAATAGTGTTTTTTTTCATTGACTTAACCGCCTAGTCAAGGCATTGGCGAGGCCGTTGCAGCCTGTTGCCGGCCTGTTACAACCCTTGCCCCGAATGTGAACAAGTGCACCATGATCCCTCATATGAGTGCACGAAATGGGCACATCCGCCCGTGTGCGGGCTATTTGCCCCCTCTTCACAGCGGTACAAATACGCGCCATACTGCTCGGCTCACCTGAACAAACGTAGTGCTTGCCAAGCGCCGGTATTTCCGGTAAGGTGCGCCTCGTTAGTACCAAGCTGAAAGTCAATTCGGGCCACAACATCCTTGCAGACCCACTTTCCCAAGAGTGCGCTGCTGAAGCAGGATTGCCCATTCGATGATTCACTCGCCAGCCTCAGGCTGCTCAAGCACGAATCACGTGACAGATTGATCAGGATTCCACCCGACGGCCTAGAACCTTGGCCCCGACGTGCTGCCTGCCTTCCGAAGTACCTACCAGTCAGCCCAAGCGCCCACTTTTGATTGCGCTCTCTCTGGCTGCTTTGTTCCAGTCAGGTTCGTTCGCCCCTTAATAAAGGCGTCACTGGAACGTTTCTATCATGCACGGATCATATCTCCCGTGTTTAAAGCAGGAACCTCCAACAATATGCAAACTCATCATCAGATTCAGGCTGCCATTGGCACCCTCTCCCAGGCCTTCTCGCCGTTGAAGTGCCATATCGTTGCCCCACGCAAGGGCAGCTTCAGCTTCACCCTGGTAGACGAACATGGCGTCGCCTGCCACACCGAGCGCCTGTACCATGAACAGTACAGCCGCAATGAACCGCTGCAGGCGGTCATCGCCCGGACTCGCCAATCGCTCACCGCGTGAGTGGCGAATACCGGGGCATTCAAGCGCTGAATCATCCCATCGCAAGCCTGCCTGAACGTTCTTGGCGTAATTGCCTACGGGCATATAGCCCGGTACGTCAGGCAGCAATCGATTTAAAAACAGATCTTTACACCACGATTATCACACTACACTTCAACTCGAGCGGTGCTTGCCGCTTCCGGCGGGCCTGATCATTCACCAGCTGCCAAGCTCCAGCGCCCGTCCGGCCCTTAATTGCTCGAGGGCATCATGGGTATTGCGGCGAATGAATTGTGTCAGTATGTGATCCGACCCACCCTGGTCTACCTGAACCGTCACTGTGCCAGCGCGGAAGCCCTGCTATTGGGCATTGCGGCCAGCCAGTCGGCGCTCGGGTCCGCCTTGCATGACCGACGCGGGCACGGCCTTTACCGCATTGGCGAACACCGTCACCAGGCGCTCTGGGATGATTACCTGGCCCGCGACCCCGACCTGGCCAGCCTTGTGCGCGGCCTGGCAAGCCAGCACGCCTTCCTCGGCGGCCCGCACCTGGAACTCACCGTAAACCTGCGCTATTCCACAGCCATTGCCTGGATGCTCATCGAAGAGCAGGCCACACCACTGCCTGCCGCTGACGACCTGTTGGCATTGGCACGGATATGGCGTCAGATTTTCCACCCCCAAGGTCGCTTGCGCGACTTCACTCATGCCTGGCAGACCTGCATAGATCAGAGATTGCGACAGGTATCTTAAGAATCGTCCTACAGCATTACCGGAAAAAAGGGAATTTTGGTCGGATTGTCCTACAAAACCGCTCTATCTTCTGCGATTGAGGCTATGGCGCGGTGCGTGATTTGTTGGTAGCTTTTCGCCCCGGAGATCCCAAGGAGTTTTCTAATAATGAAAAAAGTAATGCTCAAAACCTCCCTCGCCGTCGCTGTTGCCGTGGCATCCAGCCAAGTGTTCGCTGCAGGCTTCGCCCTGAACGAACAAAGCATCAGCAGCATGGGGACAGGTTTCGCGGGACGTTCTTCTTCTGCCGAAGATGCCAGCACCGTGTTTGGCAACCCGGCCGGCATGTCTCGCCTCAAACGCGAACAATTCACCGTGGGCGGCGCTGCCGTCATCGCCAAGTCCGACATCTCGGGCCGGGGCAGCAACCTCGGGGGGGAAACCGATGGTGACATGGTGCCTCTCGTTGGCGTCCCCATGGGTTACTACGTCAAGCCGATCGACGACCACTGGAGCGTCGGCTTCGGTGTCTATGTACCGTTCGGCCTGGTAACCGACTACGGCAGCGATGATGCCGCACGCTACTGGGGCAAGAAGAGCCACGTAGAGGTAGTCACGTTCCAGCCAACCGTCAGCTACGCCTTCAATGACAAGGTCTCGATCGGTTTCGGCCCTACCATCAACCGCATCAAGGGTGAACTGGGTTCGAGCCTGATCAACCCGTTCACCCCCGGCCGCAACGATGGCGAAGTGAAAATCAAGGGCGACGATACCGCCGTTGGTTACAACATCGGCATCCTGGTACAGGCTACCGACAGCACCCGCCTCGGTCTGACCTACCACTCGATGGTCGACTACAAGCTCGAGGGCAAGACCCGCGTCAGCACCCCGCTGATCGGGCCGTTCAACGGCAACAAGTTCGACGCCTCGCTGAAGATCAAGACGCCGGAATCGGTCGACTTCTCGGTTACCCACGAACTCGACGACCAGTGGACCCTGTATGCAGGCAGCACCTGGACCCGCTGGAGCCGCCTGAAAGACATCACCGTGCAGAACGATGTCCCGGCGCCATTGGCAGGTTCGGCGTTCCAGACCATCACCGAAGAACAGAACTGGCATGACACCTGGGCCCACGCCATTGGTGCGTCGTACAAGGTCAACAAGGAGTGGGTGCTGCGCACCGGCTTCACCGTCGACCAGTCGCCGACCAACAACCATGACCGTTCACCACGTATCCCGACGGGCGACCGCAAGGTGTTAAGCCTGGGTGCCGGCTGGAGCCCGACCGACGATATGACCATCGACGTGGCCTATTCCTACCTGTGGGAAGAAGACACCAAGGTCAATCAGGTAAGCGCGACCAAGGGCAGCTACCAGGCCAAGTACGAAAACAGCGCTCACGGTATCGGTGCATCCCTCACCTACCGATTCTGATTCGTACGTACCCCATTAAAAACCGCCCTCGTGGCGGTTTTTTCATGTCTGCACCTGCCAACTGTCCCCCAGGCATTCACGCAGGTAGTCCATGAACACACGCACTTTCGCGGTCATGGCGAAACGGTCGGCCAGGCACAGGTAGATGTCCATTGGTTCGGTCTGGGCGTAGGCCTGGCCACTGTCGCTGTACTCGAACAACGGCACCAGCGCACCGCTGGCCAGGTGCGGTCGCACCATGAACTCGGCCAAGCGGGTGATACCGCCATCGTGCAGCGCCATCTGGGTCAGGGCGTCGATGTCGTCGCTGATCAGTACACTGCCGAACTCCGCCTCAAAACGCAGCCCATCGCGCATGAAACCCCAGCGCAGAAACCGCCCATCCACCGGGTAACGGAACACCAGGCAACGGTGATCACGCAATGCCTCGGGCGAGCCTGGCACCCCGGCGCTTCGCAAATACCCGGGCGAGGCACAGCAAATGAACGGGATCCGAGCGATATGCCTGGCCAACAGCTGGTCTTCCAGCTGCGGTGCAATGCGCAGGCTTACGTCGACGTCTTCACGGGCATGGTTGACCCGGCGATCAGTCGTTACCAACTCTATCGAAAGCAGTGGGTAGCGGGCACTGAAAGCGGGTATCAGTGGCGCCAGCACGTGGCGGCCAAACGCGGATGTAGAGGCGATGCAAAGCCGCCCTTGGGGTTCGCTGTCTGGTGTAGTGATGGCCTGCTCAGCCAGGGCCAGGTCACGTTCGATATGCCTGACACGCTCATAATACTGCGTACCCGCCGGCGTCAGCGCCATGCTGCGGGTGGTACGGCTGAGCAGGCGCACCTGCAGATGGCCCTCCAGGCGCGCCAGGTTCTGGCTGACCGCTGCCGGGCTAAGGCCCAGGGTACGGGCGCCGCCGGCGATGCTGCCGGCCTCGACCACCTTGATGAAGCTGCGGATGGCGTTGAGCAGGTCCATGCGAGAGCTCTTGCATTCGTAAGAATCTCTTTATAAAGAACTCAGCGAGGCTGGTCTACAGCTGCGGCTGAGGGGATTGTTAACCTGCGCGTCCACTCACCTTTCAGGAGTTCACATGAGCAACCTGTCCCAGTCGCGCAGCCGACGCAAATTGCACCCGGGTGCTACGCCTTACGTTTTTGCCTTTTTCATGTCGTCGATCATGGCGCTGCTGATGTGCTTCGTGATCACTGCGGCGAATGCCGGGGTTACTGCGCAGTACCTGAGCAATGTGCTGAAGGCCTATCAATTGGCGATGCCAGTGGCGTTCGTTTGCGTGTTGATGGTCAGGCCGGTGGTGGTGCGGTTGGTGGCGATTACGGTGCATGCAAAATGAAGTAATCAGAAGCCGAGCCACGCCTTCGGCTCCGGTTCTTGATCTTGATCTTGATCTTGATCTTGCTTTTGATCTTCGCGACTTCAGGAGGCCGAACGCAGGCCTTGCGAAGGGAGGTGACGGGCATGGATGCCCGTCAAGCGCTGGGCCCCAGGATGGGGCCTGCAGCGCGGTCCTCCCGGGAGCGAGGCCGGAGTGAGGGAACCCCGGAGCGCAGCGCAGGGGCCGGATGATCGGAGCGCAGCGTTTTTTGGTTACTTTTTGTCGCGTTTGACAAAAAGTGACTCGCCGTAAGGGCGAAAAGGTGAGTCAGCGTCGCCATCGCAAATGGCCTATCCGCTATATCAAAACCACCACTTAAGCTTCTTGGCTTTTAGGATGTGCGCTTTGATACAAGTGTAGACATTCGTTCGCGCAGGTGGCGCTGAGTCACCTTTCCGCCCTTCCGGCCCCTGCGCTCGGCCTCCTGAAGTCGCAATCTGCGTCGCTTGAACTACCGCGCGCTTAGAAGCAGAAGCAGAAGCAAAGGCAGAGGCAGAGGCAAGAGCTAGAGCAGCCCGATTACTGCTGCGAAGCGATGGCCTTCTCGATGGCTGCGCGGAATTCCGGATCATCCGGCTTGGTGAGGCTGGAGAAGTTACCGATCACCTTGCCCTTGCGATCGACAACATACTTGTAGAAATTCCACTTCGGCGCACTGCTCTGGCTAGCCAGCTCAGCGAACAGCGGTATCGCATCCTTGCCCCGAACGGCCTGCGTCTTGGTCATCGTGAAGGTGACGCCATAGTTGGCATAGCAAACCTTGGCAGTCTTCTCGCTGTCGGCATCTTCCTGCTTGAAGTCATTGGACGGCACACCAAGCATTTCCAGGCCTTGCTCGTGATACTCCTTGTACGTCGACTCAAGCCCCTCGAACTGCGGTGCAAACCCACAATAGCTGGCCGTGTTGACCACCACCAAAGGCTTGCCGGCAAAGCGCTGGCACAGGTCGACTTGCCCCTTGCCACGCAATTCCGGCAGGCTGCCCTGCAACACCGCCGGGCAATCGGCAGCCCAGCTCGAAGCGCTGGCAAGCACGGCCAACAACGGCACTGTCAACCAATGAGCACGCATGATTCGTTTCTCCTGCTAGACAACCCTTGAGCTTGCAGGGTAGCGCCTAACAAACACTCATGCCCAGTTGCATCAATGCCATCCCACCCTTGTGCCACCCCCACCACGCCAGCGCCAGCAGCACCAGCGCGCCAAAGGCCAGCAACCCGCGGGCCAGATACCGGTTCATGCGGCCTGTGCCTGCAGGCGCGCAACCGGCCGTTCGCGCACGGGCCAGTTAAGGGCAGCGGCCAACAGACTGAGCAGGATGGAAATCTGCCAGACCAGGTCGTAGCTGCCGGTACGGTCATATACCACCCCGCCCAACCAGCCACCGAGGAAGGCACCCAGCTGGTGGAACAGGAAGACGATACCGCCGAGCATGGACAGGTTACGCACCCCGAACAATGTAGCCACGGTGCCATTGGTCAACGGCACCGTGGACAACCACAACAGGCCCATGGCGATGCCGAACAGGTAGGCACTGAACGCACTCACCGGCGCCCAGAGGAACAACACGATCACCACCGCACGCAGCAGGTACAGCCCGGTCAGCAGGCGCGGCTTGGACATGCGACCACCCAGCCAGCCAGCCGTGAACGTACCCACGATATTGAACAGGCCGACCAGCGCCAGCACCGTAGTACCGGTGGTCGCGGCCAGGTGCTGGTCAACCAGGTAGGCCGGCAGATGCACACCAATGAACACCACCTGGAAACCACACACGAAGAAACCCAGCGCCAGCAACCAGAAGCCGGAATGCGAGCACGCCTCGCGCAGCGCCTGGCCCAAGGTCTGTTCGGCGCCATGGCTGGGCAGCGGGCGGTCACGCAGCAGGCCAACGAAGGGCACGATCAACGCCACCATCAGGCCCAGCACCAGCAACGCTGCGGACCACCCCAGCCACTGGATCAGGCCAAGGGTGCCCGGCAGCATGGCGAACTGGCCAAACGAACCGGCGGCGCTGGCAATGCCCATGGCCATGCTGCGCTTCTCTGCCGGCACCGCACGCCCGACCACGCCGAGGATGACCGAGAACGATGTGCCGGACAGGCCGATGCCGATCAGCAAACCGGCACTGAGCGACAACGACCAGGCAGAATCAGCCATGCCCATGAGGATCAAGCCGGCGGCGTAAAGAATACCGCCGATGATTACCACCCGCGCCGCCCCCATACGGTCGGCCAAGGCACCGGCGAACGGTTGCGCCAGCCCCCAGATCAGGTTTTGCAAGGCAATGGCAAAGGCGAACACCCCACGGCCCCAGCCAAAATCGGCGCTCATCGGCGCCAGAAACAGACCAAAGCCGTGCCGCACACCCAGAGACAGCGCCAGAATCAAAGCCGCCCCTACCAATACCCACCCGCTGGTTCGCCACACCGAAGTCATTGTCGTTATCTCCAGCACATCGCAAGGTTTTTGCGGGTATATACCCGCTTATAGTCGTATCAATTCAAGCCAGTTGGTCCAACAAACGCACCAGTTCATCCCGCTGCCCTACGCCCAACCGCTCCACCAGCTCGATCTGGGCTTGTTCCCAGGCCGGGTGGGCAGCACGCAGCAGCTGCGTTCCGGCCTCGGTCAGCAGCACCACGCGGTTGCGCTGGTCGTCGCCATCAGCCAGGGCCACCAGCCCTTCAGCCTCCAGCACCCGCACGTTACGGCCCAGGGTACTGCGCTCCAGGCCCATGGCCTCGGCCAAGGTAGTGATACTGGGGCGATCAAGCCGCTGCAGGTGCCTAAGCAGGGAAAACTGCGCGACATTGACCCCGAAGCCGGCAAGGGCCTCGTCGTAATGCCGGCTCACCCCGCGGGCGGCACGACGTAGATGGGTACAGATGCATTCACTGGTCAGCATGGATACGTGTATATACCCGCGTCATCACTGTTGCAAGAAGTTTCACAGCTGGAGAAACGCATCATTCCGGGTTCAAGCGCCTTCGAATCGGCTCGAACTCAGCCGTGGCCTTGCGCGCCAAAGGATCTGGCGCACCTTGCTCGATCGCCTGCCAGTAGCGCCACGGCACCTTTGCCGAACCCAGTTCGTAGTCCATGCCGTCCCAGTTGTCTTCACGGAAGCTATAGAAAGCCCAGTGCAACTGGTTGCGATCCAGCACGGTGAGTACGTCTTCCAGATACTGCGAGCAACCCGGTAGCCTGCGCATGCAGCCAAATTCGCCTACCACCAGCCGCGACCGCGGCAGGCCCATGGCTTCGGCCCATGCCAGCGGCTGGCGCAAATAGCGCTCAACGCGTTGCCCATCCCACTGCTGTGTCTGCCCGGCGAAGGGTGCGGGGCCGGGGTAGGCGATGGGGTGCTTACGCGCCATGTTGGGCGCACTGGTAGCGGCATAGGGTTCGTACATGTGCACGCTGTACAGTACTCGCGGGTCTTCCAGGGGGGCAGGCCAGTAGCCGAAGGCGTCTGCGGCGGCATACCAGCCGGCATCGACCATGATCGGCGTGTCGGCGTCCTCCTCGCGAATTGCCGCTATCAGTTGCCGGTAAAGCAACGGCAGATCGCGCGCGGTGCCCTGCTCTTTCGCATACCACTGCTGCATGTGCCCCTGTTCGGCGTGTTCGGCCAAGCCGCCCTGTTTTTCCGGGGCGGGTTCATTGATCAGGTTGTAGGCGGCAATGGCCGGATGGCCCTTCAGTTCGCGCACCATGTCCCGCCAGAAGGTCATAGCCTGGGACCAGTAGCGCTTGTCTTGCCACAGCCGATCATCAAATTGGCCCTGGTTGTTTTGCGACCAGCGCATACCGGGTAGCGAGAGAGGGGCAATGACCACCTTGAGCCCCGCCTGATGAGCACGATCGAGGGTGGCGCGCAGCGTAGCCAGGTCGGCGGCGGGCAGGCCTTCATAGGCATCGGCATTACCGAGGAGGAAATCACGTTCCCGCGGTTGCCATTTGTCGTACGACAATCGTACCCATGTCGCGCCATAGCCCCTCAGGGCATCGAAATAGGCTTGATCGGGTGGCAGCCGGTTGAAACTGTTGCCGCCGTGGCGTGGCGCGTCCCAGAATGCCATGAGATCTGCCGCAGTGGCTGGAAGGCTGGACAGCACCAATAGACTGGCGAGGATCCGGTTTCGCACGGGAAGCCTACCTGGTTGCATGGGGGAGTCTGAGAATACGATGACAATGGAGATGCAGGACTTGGCGAACCGTTGCCAGAAGTTACTGCACCCTCGTTACCGGCAAGACACATGCTCTTGGAGGAGCGGCCTTGCCGAGTGATTAAAGGTCCAAGGCCAGGCCAAGTATCACTGCCAATTCGAGCAACTCCAGCAGCGCTCCAGCGGTATCACCGGTGGTGCCCCCCAGGCGCCGGCACATCAGATGCCGCAGCCAGGCAAATACCGCCAGCGCCAGCACCACCACCCCGCCGCCCAAGACCAGGCAGAACAGTGCAGTGCCCAGCAGCACCCACCCGGCTGCACGTCGGGGCAAGTGCTCGGCCAACGCCTGGCCCAACCCGCCAGGCCGCACATAAGGGGTACAGAGGAACAGGCCCAACATCGCCGCGCGCCCAATCAAGGGCGCCAGCAGCAATTGCGCCCCTATGCCCTGCTCCACCAGCACCCACAAGGCGCAGAACTTCAGCAACAGCACCAGCACCAGGGTAACCACGGCAATCGGCCCGCTACGCGGGTCTTTCATGATCTGCAGGGTGCGCTCACGGTCGCCGAAACCACCCAACCAGGCATCGGCGCTGTCAGCCAGGCCGTCAAGGTGCAAGGCGCCACTAAGCAACACCCACACCGTCAGCAGCAAAGCCGCATGCAACGGCGCTGGCGTACCCTGCAGCAGAAGGCTGGCCAGCCACAGCAGCAGCCCGAACAACAGCCCGACCAGCGGATAGAACAACAGCGAACGCCCCAGCTCACGCGGCTCCGGCATGCCCGGCAGGCTCACGGGCAAGCTGCTGAGGAACTGCAAGGCAATCCAGAACGGCAGCATCTCAGTGTTCCTCGGCCAGTTGACCGTCGCCACCCATCACCAACCGCAGCAGCGCCCCATGCCCGACTTCGACCTGGAGTAACTGCTCCTTGGGCAAGCCTCGCGCCCGGGCCAGCAACAACCGCATCACACCGCCATGGGTGACCAGCAACACCCGCTTACCTGCGTGCTGGCGGCTCAAACGCTCGATAGCGTCCAGCACGCGCTCGGCGAATGCCTGCACCGGTTCGCCATTGGGCGGGGTGTAGGCGTACGGGTCCGCCCAGAAGCGCCCCAGCGCATCCGCCTGGTCTTCCATGATTTGCGCCGCGCTACGGCCTTCCCAGTCACCGAAATGCAGCTCTTGCAAACCTGGTTCACGCTGCACAGGCAAATCAAGCTGCCCACCCAGTTCATCGGCAAAACGCGCACAGCGCTGCAGCGGCGAACTGACCAGCACCTGCCACGGGCCGGCTTCGGCCACGGCGCTGCGCATCTGCGCCCAGCCCTTGTCGGTGAGGGCATCGTCCAGGCTGCCGCGCAGGCCGCCCTGCTCCGTTTCACCGTGGCGCAGCAGGTCGAGGATCATGCCGGGCGGTCCGCCACGGCGGCCTCGGCAAAGGTCGCCATCTGCCCGTGCAGCGCACAGGCCAGGCGCAACAGCGGCACGGCCAGCGCAGCACCACTGCCCTCGCCCAGCCGCAGGCCCAACGCCAACAGCGGTTCAGCCTGCAATGCATCCAGCAAAGCCTTGTGCCCAGGCTCCGCGCCCTGATGGGCAAACAGCAACCACGCCCGGCACTGCGGGTTGAGGCGCACCGCCACCAGGGCGGCAACGCTACAAATGAAGCCGTCCACCAGCACGGCGATGCCCGCCTGCGCGCAGCCGATATAGGCCCCGGCCAAGGCCGCGATCTCGAAACCGCCGACACAACCCAGTGCCTGCAATGGGTCTGCGGCCTGCAGGCCATGCAGGCTCAGCGCCCGCTCGATGACCTCGGCCTTGTGCCGCACGCCAGCGTTGTCCAGGCCGGTGCCCGGGCCGCTCAGTTCAGCAGGCGGGCAGCCTAGCAGGACGCTGGCCAAGGCAGCGGCGGCCGTGGTGTTGCCAATACCCATCTCGCCGCCGATGAACAGCTGTGCGCCCTGTTCGGCGGCACGCAGGGCGCTGTCGCGGCCTGCGTGCAAGGCAGCGTGCAGCTGCCCATCGGTCATCGCTGGCTGACGGGCGAAGTTGGCCGTGCCAGCACCCAGGCGCAGGTGGCGTACGCCAGGCAGTTCCAGATGAGTGTCGATGGTACCCAGATCGACCACCTCAAGGCTGGCCTCCAGCTGGCGGGCCAACACGCTGATCGCCGCACCACCGCCGACGAAGTTGCGCAGCATCTGCCCGGTGACCGCCTGCGGATAGGCCGAGATACCTTCTTCGACCACACCGTGGTCACCCGCAAAAATGCTGATGGCAGCCTGGTCCAGGGTTGGCCGTTCACGCCCTTGCAGGCCCGCCAGCTGAATGGCCAGGCCTTCAAGCTGGCCGAGTGAACCGGCAGGTTTGGTCAGCTGCTGCTGACGGGCGCGGGCCTGGTCCATGGCGGCGTTGTCGAGGGATTGGCAGGCGTCACGCCACCAGGCTTGAGTCATAGTGCAGCTCCTTTGAGCATTAGGGGCAGGCCGGCCACGGTCAGCACCACGCGCTGACAGCGCTCGGCCACGGCCTGGTGCAGCCAGCCAGCCAGGTCGACATAGCGCCGGGTCAGCTCGCCCATGGGCACGACGCCCAGGCCGGTTTCGTTGCTGACCAGAATGACGGTGCCAGGCAATTGTTCCAGGCAGGCCAGCAAGGCATCACGCTCTTCGGCCAGGCGCTGGTCGTCTTCGAGCATCAGCAGGTTGGTCAACCACAACGTCAGGCAGTCAACCAGCAGGCAGCGCCCTTCGGCCGCTTCGGCGCGCAGCACTGCCGCCAGGGCCAGCGGCTCTTCGATCAGCCCCCAGTCTGCGGGACGGCGCTGGCGATGCAGCGACACGCGTTCGTTCATTTCACCGTCCAGCGGCTGGCTGGTAGCGATGTAGGTCACTGGCAGGCCGCTGGCGGTGGCCAGCTGTTCGGCCAGGCGGCTCTTGCCGGAGCGGGCGCCACCGAGGATCAGGCTGCGCATGTCAGGCCACCCCGCACAGTTGGCGCAGGTGAGCGGTGTCCAGGTGCTTTTCCACCAGGTCGGCCAGGCGCTCGATGTCGCGTTCGCGCAGGGCTTCGTAATCGATGCTCTGCACATCCTCCAGGCCAGCCCAGCGCAGCAGCGCAGCACACGACTGGCTGCCCTCGAACAGGCCGTGCAGATAGGTGGCGAGGATCTGGCCATCGGCACTGACAGCGCCATCACAGCGGCCATCGGCCAACTGCACGGCGGGCTGCTCCAAGGCAGGGCCGGTGGTGACGCCAGCGTGAATTTCATAGCCGCCAACCGGTGCTGCTTCAAGGTTCAGCGTGCCGGCAACGTTGCGCAGTTGCTTCTCGGCTTCCAGCACCGTGGCGTAATCGAGCAGGCCCAGCCCCGGGCTTGAACCTGCAGCCCCTTCGAGACCCAGCGGGTCATGCACGTCGCGGCCAAGCATTTGCAGGCCGCCGCAGATCCCGATCAGCTTGCCACCGTAGCGCAGGTGCCGCTCGATGGCCTTGTCCCAACCGCGCTCGCGCAACTGCGCCAGGTCACCGCGCACGCTCTTGGAACCCGGCAGGATGATCAGGTCGGCAGCCGGGATCGGCTGGCCCGGGCCAATGAACTGCAGGTCGACCTGCGGGTGCAGGCGCAACGGGTCGAAGTCGGTGTGGTTACTGATGCGCGGCAATACCGGGACGATCACCTTGAGCACACGCTCGCTTTTGGCGCCTTGGCGCACATCGATGCCGTCTTCGGCTTCCAGGTGCAGGTCGGTGACGTAAGGCAGCACCCCCAGCACTGGCTTGCCGGTGCGTTGCTCCAGCCAGTCGAGCCCCGGCTGCAACAAGGCGATATCACCCCGGAAACGGTTGATGACAAAGCCTTTGACCCGCGCCTGCTCACTGGGCGACAGCAATTCCAGCGTGCCCACCAGGTGAGCGAACACGCCGCCGCGGTTGATGTCGGCAACCAGGATCACCGGGCAGTCCACCGCTTCGGCAAACCCCATGTTGGCGATGTCGCCGGCACGCAGGTTGATCTCGGCCGGCGAGCCCGCGCCCTCGACCATGACCACCGGGTACGCGGCACTCAGGCGCTGGTGCGAAGCCAATACTGCCTGCATGGCAATGGCTTTGTAGTCGTGGTAAGCCACCGCGTTCATGCTGGTGACCGCACGCCCGTGGATGATCACCTGGGCGCCGGTATCGCTGTTGGGTTTGAGCAACACGGGGTTCATGTCGGTGTGGGGTGCCAGCCGGCACGCCTGCGCCTGCACCGCCTGGGCGCGGCCAATTTCACCGCCATCGGCCGTCACCGCGCTGTTCAGCGCCATGTTCTGTGGCTTGAACGGCACCACGCCAACGCCCTGGCGCAACAGCCAGCGGCACAGGGCAGTTACCAGCGTGCTCTTGCCGGCGTCGGAGGTGGTGCCTTGCACCATGAGGGTGGTCATGCCGATTCCTTTTGATAGTCCGCCAGGGCCAGGGCCAGGCGCTGTTCCTCCGCCGCACATTCGGGCAGCCCCAGGCGCACGGCCGGTGGGTGTTCAAACAAGCGCACCAGGATGCCGCAGCGGGCGAGAAAGTCATGCAACTGCGCGGCGCGCTCGCTGCGCACGTACTGGAACAGGTCACAGCCACCGCTGGGCGCAAGGCCGTTACTGGACAGCAATGTGGCCAAGCGCTGGCTGGCGGCAGCGCAACGGTCAATCTGCACGCGCTGGGCAGGTTTGTCGGCCAGGCTGGCCTGGGCCAGCACCCGGGTTGGCCCGTTGACCGTCCACGGGCCAAGCAGCTCGGCCAGGCGCAGCAACAGGCTGCGCTCGGCGGCGACGAAGCCCAGGCGTACCCCGGCCAGGCCAAAGAACTTGCCGAAAGAGCGCAGCACGATCAGCCCCGGGCGCTCGGCGCAATCGACCACGCCATCCGCCGGGGTGTTGTCCATGAATGCCTCATCGACCAACAGCCAGCCACCACGGGCAGCCAGGCGGGCATGCCAGGCCAGCACGCGCTCACGCGGGACCCGCCGCCCGGTCGGGTTGTTGGGGTTGACCAGCACCAGCACGTCGAGGCTGTCGAGCGTCGCCTCGACCTGCGCCTCCTCCAGCTCGACCAGTTGATGGCCCGCCCGATGCCAGGCGTACGGGTGTTCGGCATAGCACGGCGACAACACCCCTACCCGGCCAGCCGCACGCAGCAGCGGCAACGCCTGGATCGCCGCCTGGGAGCCCGCCACCGGCAGCAACTGGCGGGCGCCATAATACGCACGGGCAGCCTCTTCCAGGCCGTCCTCGGTCTCTGGCAGGCGGGCCCAGGCATCAGTGGGTATCGGCGGAATCGGGAATGGCCAGGGCGCGATGCCACTGGACAGGTCGAGCCACTGCTCGCGAGGAATACCGTATTGCTGCACCGCACGCAGCAGGCGGCCACCGTGTTCAAGCATTGATGTAGGCCCCCAGGCAAATCAACAACAGCCACAGCCACACGCCGCGCTGCACAAGGCTCCAGCCACGCTCGATGGCATCGGCGTCAGCCACCGGCCCTTCACCCAGGCGGGGCCGCTCATGCAGTTCGCCGTGGTAAACCGCCGGGCCACCCAGCTCTACCCCGAGTGCACCGGCACCGGCGGCCATCACTGGCCCGGCGTTGGGGCTGTCCCACAACGGGCCCTGCTTGCGCCAGCAAGCCAGGGCCAGGCGGGTCTTGCCCAGCAATGCGTAGGTCAGCGCCACCAGCCTTGCGGGAATATAGTTGAGCACGTCATCAATGCGCGCCGCGCACCAGCCGAAGCGCTCGAAGCGCTCGTTGCGATACCCCCACATGGCGTCCAGGGTGTTGCTCAGGCGGTACAACACCACGCCCGGCGCACCGGCCACCACAAACCAGAACAACGCGGCGAACACCGCGTCACTGCCGTTTTCCAGCACCGACTCGGTGGCCGCCCGGGCCACGGCGGGCTCGTCCAGCTCGCGGGTTTCGCGGCTGACCAGGTAGCCGACGCGGCGCCGCGCTTCTTCCAGGTCGCCCTGGCGCAAGGCGTTGGCCACCGGCAGTACATGTTCACCCAAGCTGCGCAGGCCCAGGGCGCAGTACAGCGCCAGCACATCCACCAGCCAGCCAATATAGGGCAGCCAGGACAGGATCAGCGCCACCAGGGTGAGCGGCACCACTGCCAGAAACCACGCACTCACGCCGTGGCTGCGCCAGCCGCGGCCACCTGCATTCAGGCGGCGCTCCAGGTTACCGGCCATATTGCCGAAGGCCACCAGCGGGTGGCGCCGCTGCGGTTCGCCCAGCAAGGCATCAAGCGCCACCCCGGCCATGGTCAGCAAGGCCACGCTCATTGGCGCTCTCCCCATTGGTTTTCGTACAGCATGTCACTGAGGGGCCGTTCATCGGCCCAGTTTTCCAGCACCAGCATGGGTGCCGGGTAAAATTCGGTCACCGGCCCCAGGCACAGCACCGCCACCGGCTTGGCTCCATCAGGCATGCCCAGCAGTGCCGCCAGCTCCAAGGGGTCGAACAGCGACACCCAGCCCATGCCCAGCCCTTCGCCACGGGCCGCCAGCCACAGGTTCTGGATGGCACAGGCCAGCGAGGCCAGGTCCATCTCCGGCAGGGTGCGACGGCCGAAGATGTGCGGCTCGCGGTTGTCCATCAAGGCCGCTACCAGCAGCTCGGCACAGTCGTTGATGCCTTCTACCTTCAGTTTCATGAAGTCATCCGACCGCTCGCCCAATGCTTCGGCGGTGCGCAGCCGCTCCGCCTCCACCAGGGCCTGGATGCGGGTACGCAAGTCACGCTGGGTAATGCGGATGAAACGCCAGGGCTGCATCAGGCCGACGCTGGGTGCCTGGTGCGCGGCCGCCAGCAGGCGGCCAAGCAGCTCCGGCGCCACCTGGCCACCGGCGAAATGGCGCATGTCGCGGCGCTCGCCGATGGCGCGGTAGATCGCGGCGCGTTCGGCGTCGCTGTAAGCGTGTTCGCTCATGGTCGCAACAGCGCCGCCGCCGCATCGGGGTTGGAGGGGAAGTAGAAGTGCACGTAAGAGGCTGTCAACCGGCACAGGCGATACACCGCTTCGTTGCCACGCCCACCGTTGGGGCTGAGGCCACGGGCAATCGGGTCCAGCGCCGTGCTGGTCAGCGAGTGGTGATAGGTGTGACCGCGCAGGGTACCTTCCGGCAGCTCCACCGCCTGCAAGGCCAGGGCCGCCAGGCGCTTCTGCATGGTCGCCTCGCCCGGCAGCAGGCCGAGCAGTTCGGCACGCTCACCAGTCACGTCAGTCAGGGCATCGAGCAGGTACAGCATGCCGCCACATTCAGCCAGCAACGGCTTGCCCTGAGCATGATGGGCACGAATTGCCTCGCTCATCGGCGCATTGGCGGCCAGGGCGTGGTGATGCAGCTCGGGATAACCACCCGGAAAGTACAGGCTGTCCACCACCGGCAGTTCCCGGTCATGCAGCGGCGAGAAGAATTCCAGCTGTGCACCCAGGTTGCGCAGCAGTTCCAGGTTGGCGCCATAGATGAAGGCGAACGCCTCGTCCCGCGCCACACCAATGCGCACGCCAGCCAGCGAGGCAGCACACGCTTGCGGTTCGGGTTCGGCAAAAGTCACCGGCGGTGGCAAGGTTGCGTCGCAGCTAGCGCCGAGCGCCTCGGCCGCAGCGTCCAGGCGGGCATCCAGGTCGTTCAGCTCGCTGGCCTGCACCAGCCCAAGGTGGCGGCTGGGCAACTCGATGCCCCGCTCGCGGGACAAGCCGCCATACCAGCGCAGCCCTTCGGTCAGGCTGCCTTCGAGCAGTTGCGCGTGGCGCAGGCTGCCCACCCGGTTGGCCAGTACGCCGGCGAACGGCAGGTCGGCCTGGTAACGCGCCAGGCCCAGGGCCAGGGCGCCGAAGGTCTGGGCCATGGCCGTGCCGTCGATCACCGCCAGCACCGGCACGCCGAAGTGGCGCGCCAGGTCGGCGCTGGACGGGGTGCCATCAAACAGCCCCATCACCCCTTCGATCAAGATCAGGTCGGCCTCGCCGGCCGCTTCCCACAGCAGGCGGCGGCTTTCCTCGGCACCGATCATCCATAAATCCAGCTGGTACACCGGCGCGCCACTGGCCCGCTCGAGAATCATCGGGTCCAGAAAATCGGGCCCACACTTGAACACCCGCACCTTGCGCCCGAGGTTGCGGTGCAGGCGGGCCAGGGCAGCAGTGACGGTGGTCTTGCCCTGGCCAGAGGCCGGTGCCGCAATCAACACGGCGGGGCAGTGGCGCGATTGACTCACAGTTCAACGCCCTTCTGTGCGCGGATACCGGCCTGGAAGGCGTGCTTGATCATGCCCATCTCGGTCACGGTATCAGCCAGTTCGATCATCTCCGGCTTTGCAGCGCGGCCAGTGACGATCACGTGCTGCATGGGCGGACGGGACTGGATGTCGGACAGTACCTGGTCCAGGTCGAGGTAGCCGTGCTTGAGGGCGATATTCAGCTCATCCAGCACCACAAATTGCACACTTGGGTCCTGCAGCAACTGGCGCGACACCGCCCAGGCGGCTTCGGCGGCGGCTATGTCACGCTGGCGGTCCTGGGTTTCCCAGGTAAAGCCTTCGCCCATCACGTGGTAGCGTACCTGTTCGGGGAAGCGGCGGAAAAACAGCTCTTCGCCGGTGCTGTTGCGGCCCTTGATGAACTGCACCACACCGCACTGCATGCCATGGCCCAGGGCGCGCGCGAGCATGCCGAAGGCCGAGCTGCTCTTGCCTTTGCCGTTGCCGGTCAGCACCAGCAGCAAGCCGCATTCGTTGGGGGAATTGGCGATGCGTTCGTCGATGACCGCCTTCTTGCGCTGCATGCGCGCCAGGTGGCGTTCGTCGCGTTCGGTGGGTTCGCTCATCAGGGTTCTCCGCAAGCTGGCACCACGGCAACGCGTGGCGACAGGTAAAAGGCAGGCAGACGGAGAACGCGCAGGGGCCATGGCAGGGCGCCACGGTGCACCGCGCATCACCCTCCGTGATGCCGTTGACAGTTTCAGGCCGGTCTCCGGGCTTGTGAGCGGGCCTTGGCCCTGGCCTGCGCGCCTTCCCGGATGCTGGCATCCAGTGGCCCTGCGCGGCCTTCTACTCACCTACCGTTGCGGGGGCAGCGCCGGAATCGCGCCATGCTGGCGCCCACCGGCTTCCCAGTTTCACCCTGCCCAGTGGGGGCTGGCAGGGCACCTGAAACACGCGCGAAGGTTAGAGGGTTGCACCCGGAGCGTCAATCGAAGCGGGTGCTACCGCGACGTATGCTCTTGATCTTGCTCCTGCTCTTGATCTTGCTCCTGCTCTTGATCTGGCTTTTGATCTGCTTTTGATCTGGCTTTTGATCTTCGCGACTTCAGGAGGCCGAACGCAGGCCTTGCGGAGGGAGGTGACGGGCATGGATGCCCGTCAAGCGCTGGGCCCCAGGATGGGGCCTGCAGCGCGGTCCTCCCGGGAGCAAGGCCGGAGCGAGGGAACCCCGGAGCGCAGCGCAGGGGCCGGATGATCGGAGCGCAGCGTTTTTTGGTTACTTTTTGTCGCGTTTGACAAAAAGTGACTCGCCGTAAGGGCGAAAAGGTGAGTCAGCGTCGCCATCG
>NZ_JBLZWV010000060.1:0-27068 GCF_056098905.1 Pseudomonas sp. TSO6
TTGATCTAGGTTTTGATCTTCGCGAGTTCAGGAGGCTGAACGCTGGCCTTGCGATGGGAGGTGACGGGCATCCATGCCCGTCACCTCCCTCCGCAAGCCCTGCGCTCGGCCTCCTGAAGTCGCAATCTGCGTCGCCTGGACTATCGCGAGCTTAGAAGCAAAAGCCGAAGCAAGAGCAAGAGCAAGAGCAAGAGCAAGAGCAAGAGCAAGAGCAAACGGAGGGGAACCCGGCGAACCCAACCGGCCTCTCAAGTCAACAGGCCTTCTTTAGAGGACGCCGCACATGAAATGCCTGATGCCTTGGTTAATCGCAGCCAGCCTGGCAGGCTGCGGCGAAACAGCCCTGTTGAGCGTAAACGAGGGCAGCGGGCCAACCCCTAGCCTCCCCGCTCCGGTCAAAACACTGATCCCCACCGTAAACATCGCCCCCGCCGTCGGCTGGCCAAAAGGCAGCAAGCCGACCGCTGCGCCAGGGACGCAAGTCGAAGCCTTCGCCAGCGGCCTCGACCACCCACGCTGGCTCTACTTGCTGCCCAACGGCGATGTGCTGGTGGCCGAGACCAACGCGCCACCCAAGCCCGAAGATGGCAAGGGCATCCGCGGCTGGGCGATGGGCAAGGCGATGAAACGCGCCGGCGCGACCGTGCCCAGCGCCAACCGCATCACCCTGCTGCGCGATGCCAACCACGATGGGGTGGCAGAAATCCGCACCCCTTTCATCGAAGGGCTCAACTCACCGTTCGGCATGACGCTGGTGGGCAAGGACTTGTACGTGGCCGACACCGACAGGTTACTGCGCTTCCACTATGAAGCAGGCGTCATGCAGATTACCGAAAAGGGCCAAGCGGTGACCGAGTTGCCCGGCGGGCCGCTGAACCATCACTGGACCAAGAACGTGATCGCCAGCCCCGACGGCAAGAAGCTTTATGTGACGGTTGGCTCTAACAGCAACGTCGGGGAGAACGGTATGGAGAAGGAACAAGGACGCGCCGCTATCTGGGAAGTGGACCCGGCAAGCGGCAAGCACCGGCTGTTCGCCACCGGCCTGCGCAACCCCAATGGACTGGCTTGGGAGCCGCACAGCAACGTCTTGTGGACAGCAGTCAACGAGCGTGACGAAATCGGCAGCGACCTGGTGCCCGACTACATCACATCTGTAAAAGAGGGCGGCTTCTACGGCTGGCCCTACAGTTACTACGGCCAACATGTGGACGAGCGCGTGCAGCCGCAGGCTCCGCAGAAAGTAGCCCAGGCGCTGAAACCGGATTATGCGGTTGGCCCGCACACCGCATCGCTAGGGCTGGCGTTCATCGGGCCCGGCGTATTACCGGCGCCTTTTGAACAAGGGGCACTGGTCGGCCAGCATGGCTCGTGGAACCGCAAGCCGCACAGTGGCTACAAGGTGATATTCGTGCCGTTCGACCGTTCAGGCAAACCTGCAGGTCAACCCATCAATCTGCTCACAGGTTTTCTGGATAGTCAGGACAAGGCGATGGGGCGGCCGGTGGGCGTGATCAATGATGGTCGCGGTGGGGTATTGGTGGCCGACGATGTCGGCAATGTCGTCTGGCGAATCAGCAAGAACGCCGGGCACGGTATGAACCAGGGTGCTGCTGCCCAAGCTATTCCCGGCAGCAGCGCCTACTGATAATTCCGGCATCAGGCCGGGAAAAAACGTTGCGCCAACGTAGGTGTACGGAACTGCACCCTATAGGCGGCCTCATCGAAAGGCAGCCCCGTGCGCAAGTCATACACAGGGCCAGAGGCAGGCTTGCCGGTTTGCCCCAGCGTCACCTTGATGAAGCGGTAATGCTCACCATACACCTGCTCCAGGCCCTCGATGCGTAAATAGTTACCCGGCAACATCAACGATTCACCTTCTTTCCAGTAAATGGAAAACGCGCTGATCGGCGTTGCCCCCCGGTAACGCCCGGCCGCCAACTCGAACACGACCGAACTGTCATCGAACAGCCCAGGCAAACCACCCGGCGCCTGGGCGAAGGGCAAGCAGGCGAACTCGGTAACCTTGTAGGGGTTTTCAGTGAATGACGTCAGGTCGCTATTGACCAGCACATCACCCACTCGCAGCTGGCCATTTCTGTAGTGCTCGCCGCCGGTACCTCGCGAGCGGTGCCCCCCGCGATACAAGGTCACCTCGTTGCTTTTGGGGAGCAACCCCAGGCTATCGGCCAGATCATTGATGTAGCTGTCTTCGTCACCGTACTGATAACGCCCGGCGCGGAACACATCGTTCACGGTGGACTCGTTGCTGGTGTACCACTCGACCAGCGCATTGAAATACTCATGCCCACAGCGATAGGAATAGTGAGGCCGTCCCCCACCCTTGACACAATCCAGCCCCCGCTCATCCAGGTCCGGCGCCTGCCCAGCCGGCAACTCGGCCACAGGCCATTTGTCCAGTAATGTTGTCTGGCGCTCCAGAGCCTCTTCAGCCAGCCGCGTGCTCAACGCGTCGTCGATGGCCGTGTAGGTATCCCAGAACGGCGACGATGTACTGGGTATTCCTTCCACAGCCGGAGGGCTGCCGCCAAGCAACCGGGGCGGGGCCAGCAGCTCCCACTCACCCGCCGTGTTCAAACGTATGGGGTTGAGCGGGCCAAAGGCATACGGGTTATCAACGGGCACCACCAACCAGGCAGCCAGCTCATGGCTGTACCGCACCCGGTAAGGAAGGCCATTCAAGGTTACCCAGCACTTGCCATCGTCAGTCATGCGAATGCCACGCAGGCGACCGCTCAAGCCCAACTCACCACCCAACAGTGCGTTGGTCTCCTGGCCCTCCACCGAGAGCGTGGCACTGGCGCTTGCCTGCCAGTGCGCCAGGCCAATGCCTGTTTCATGGGGCGGTGCCGGTTTTGCAACGGACACCAGGCTAGACCGTGCAGTTACATCCAACAGGTTGAGGCTTGCGAACAGGCTGTCGATAACTGCCGAACGCAGCGCCCGCTTGCGCGATTGCGCATCTGCCGCGAGCAGGGCTTCGTCTATATCCAGGGCCACCTTGGCCACACCCGCGCCGAGCAACATCAGAGATATTGGCCAGCCCAAAGGAACGAACCCGCCGAAGACCCCTATGAATGCAGACAGATAACCGCTGAGCATTGCCTTGCGCAGGCTTGCGTTGTCCCGCATCAGTTGCGCATTGCGGCGCATCTCGGCGCTCGCCTGCTCGGTAATGTAGGTGAAAAAGTCACCTTTGAGCGGACACTCGAAAAGCTTGAGTGCGATCAGTGCCGCCTCATCCGAGCGGCTGTCAGCGATGCCCTTCAGATGTATCTTGATCAACTCTCGCCTGACGCTATCGTGCGGGTTGCTGTGCACGCCTGCGATAAAGCTGTCTAGCGCTTGCGGGGTTTGCAATTGCGCTGCAAGCCAACTGGCCATTGCCAGCTCGGAATCGAATGCCATGAGCGCTTCAGCGTGCCACGGCAAGTACGCCAGCACCCGCCCACCTTGAGCATGCAAGCTGAACAGGCATCCCCTGTCCCCTTCGCTAAACACGTAGCGACGGACCGACAACGCCTGCTCGTTGTTGTCCTGACGCAGCTTCTCAAGCGTGGGCAGTTCATCGTCCGCCAGCGTGTTATCTACCATGGCACGCAACTGCCGCCAGTCGGACTGCGAGATCCGCTCGCCGCTCAGGGCACGTCTTCCTTCCCCCAGCAGGTTGGCTTTGACCAGTAGTCGAAAATTCGTCCCGTGAGTCGCCCAGAAGCGCTCGACCTCCTCGCGATACAGCGTTGCGAAGTCCAGCGCCCACAGGTCTTGCTGCACCGCGCTGCCGAGCATGCGGATTTCATTACGCTCGTCGTAGTAAGCCGCGTGAGGCCCCTGCCAATAGAACCCTCCGCGCAGGTCCAGCTCATCGGCAGCATCTTGGAAGTAGACATCGAACCGCTCTATTACCAGCTTGGTGAACACCAGCGACTTCTGCGGTGGCCCGCCATGCTGCCAGCCCGTAAAACTGCGGCTGCTGGAGCTTTGGGTATTGAACTGGTGCCACCAGACGAACCGCGGGTCCATGTGCTGACCGGTGTGCTTGTAGACGAGCTGCTCCGCGTGCCTGCTCGCCAGCAGGTAGGCATCAGGGTAATCTCGCAGCACCTCATCGGCCAACCGCAGCAACGGGATCACAGTATCTGCAACCTCGAGGCTACGTCGGGTTTGTTCTTCGATCTTGCTCACGGCCCACTCCAGATGGCACCCAAAGGCGACATCCTGGTATTCCCATGGCGTGAATAGCAGTAGGTAAAAACTACCGGGGAGAGAGGCGTGGTGTGGTGATGAAGGGCAAGACACGGCGCCGCAGGCGTGGCTCGGCACATGCAGAAGCAGTGCTGAACTGCTTCTGAGATATGCCACTCAACGGTGTCAGGGGTTCTGCGCCAGATGCCCTTGCGGAATCACACGCTTGGCCTGCAGGTAGGCTTTGGCCCAGTAGCTGTTGGACAGGTAGTCCAGACGCACCGTGCCGCCCGTGGAAGGCGCATGCACGAAGCGCCCTTCCCCTACATAAATGCCTGCATGGCTGACCTGCGAGCCGCCACTGGTGGCGAAGAACACCAGATCACCGGATTGCAGCGCCTTGGCATCCACCGTCGGTGCGCGCATGACGATCATCTCCCGCGTGGAACGCGGCAAGCTGATGCCGGCCGCATCACGGTAGACGTATTTGATCAAACCACTGCAATCGAAGCCGGAGTCCGGGGTGTTGCCGCCCCAGCGGTAAGGCGTACCCACCAGGCCTATGGCGCGGATTAGCACGTCATCGGCAATCGGCGAAGGGCTCGGTTGGCTATAGCTAACCTGCGGCTGAACCACAGGGGCCGGCGCAGGCGCACGGCTGGAGCAGGCAGCAAGCAATGCCGCCAGGGAGAGAAATGCGAAGCGCGCCATCTTTATCATGGCCAGAACATCCTGTCTGAGACCGCTGCGCAGCAGCCGAAAAGAGTTGAGAATTTAGATTAGACGCTTTCTATAAATGCGCACGGCGGCGAGCTTTTTTCAAAGCATCGCCGCCGCGGCAGGATATATCATTTTGCCATCAGTTGCGCGCGATGTTGGTCGGCGCCATGGCCAAGGCACGCTTGGCTTCGATGAAGGTCTTGCTCCAGTAGCGGTCACCGAGGCTGTCGATGCGCACGCCACCGCTGCGGCGGCTGCTGGAGTGGATGAACTGGTTGTCACCCAGGTAGATGCCGGCATGGCTGACGCGGCCGCGACCATTGGTGCTGAAGAACAGCAGGTCACCTGGCTTGAGCTTGTTGCGTGCCACTTTCGGGGCATCGACGTTGATCATTTCACGCGTGGAGCGCGGCAGGGTCATGCCCGCCTCTTCGCGGAACAGGTAGCCGATGAAACCACTGCAGTCGAAACCGGACTTTTCCGAGGTACCACCGAAGCGGTAGCGGGTGCCGATCAAGGCCATGCCGCGCTCGAGAATGCTGTCCGCCAACACTGGAAGCTGGTAAGGCTTGCTGTTGCTGGAGAAAGCCTCCAGGTCATCTTCAGTGGCCAGCTCTTCCGGTTCGCCGAATACCGACGAGGACGAGGCCTTGGCCTTGATCACCGATTGTGCGGCGACCGGGGTGTGATCCTGAACTTGAGAAGCTGGGCCTTGGGCCGCGCAGCCAAACAGCAGGGTCACGAGTGCGAGTGGCACGAGGGGTGCGAAGCGCTTTAGCATGGGCACGACCGTGTCTGTAATCCTTTAGAGGGGGAAACTATGCCCTCTATCATGGCCATTTGCAAATTTTATCGAAAAAGATGTGACTTTTCTGTTTTTCCGCTCTGGCCCAGCGTTTTCAGGGGGTTACCAGCCGAGGGTTTCCTTGAGGAAAGGGATGGTGAGCTTGCGTTGTGCCTGGAGCGAGGCCTGGTCGAGGCGCTCGAGCAGGTCGAACAGCGCGCTCATGCTGCGCGCACCGCGGGTGAGGATGAAGTGGCCGACTTCGTCGGTAAGGTGCAGGCCGCGGCGCGAAGCACGCAATTGCAGGGCGCGCAGCTTGTCTTCGTCGGACAGGCCACGCATTTGGAACACCAGGGCCAGGGTCAGGCGCGACTTCAGGTCGGGGAGCTTGATCGGCAGCTCCCGTGGCGATGCCGAGGCGGCCAGCAGCAGGCGCCGGCCGCTGTCGCGCAGGCGGTTGAACAGGTGGAACATTGCCTCTTCCCAGTCTGCCTTGCCTGCAATCACATGCAGGTCGTCGATGCAGACCAGTTCGTACTGGGCCAGGTAGTCGAGCACCTCTACGCCACGGTCGAGCAATTGCGCCAACGGCAGGTAGACGGCGGGCTCACCACGTTGCTGGAAACGATGGGTGGCGGCCTGCAGCAGGTGGCTACGGCCCACACCCTGCTTGCCCCACAGGTAGATAAGGCTCTCGGTCCAGCCGGCGTCGGCTTCGCATAGCCGCTCGACGTAACCCAATGCCGCAGCATTGGCGCCCGGATAGTAGTTGATGAAGGTGGCGTCATCGCGCAGGCGCACACCCAGGGGCAACTGGATCGGTGGTTTCATGCTCGCGGGCGGTCAGCAGGACCGCAGGGGGCCTTTGGTGAACAATCTGCAAAGTCTATACCCGCAACGCGAGGCGCACAATCACGGCAATAGATAGCGCAAGCAAAATCAACAAGTTGCGCTATTTTGGGGCTGATGGTGCAAGTCATTCGATGTTCGGCGCCTGTGAGATCGAGCGCCGCCCGCGCGGCGCATCGCGAGCTAAGCTCGCTCCTACATCTGTTTCGGGCCAATTATTCCTGTGGGTATTGCGCGCGAGCGCCTTGGTGCATGGCTCGATATCGCGTCGTACAAACAAAGCGGTCGCGCGCGCCTGTCACAGGCGTAACTGGCCCGAAACAAATGTAGGAGCGAGCGTAGCTCGCGATGCGCCGCGCGGGCGGCGCTCGATCTCACAGCCGCCCCAACCCTCAAGACGATCCCGGCCATCACAGCTGCGGGTCAATGTCCCCGGCGTACATGTCCGACTCCTTGTACAAGTCATGGGCATGACGCAGCAGCACCATGATCACCGCTGCCACCGGCAGGGCCAGGAGCACCCCGGTGAAGCCGAACAGCTCACCACCGGCAAGAATGGCAAAAATCACCGCAACCGGGTGCAGACCGATGCGATCGCCCACCAGCAGCGGGGTCAGCACCATGCCTTCCAGCGCCTGCCCGGCCATGAATACCGCGACGATGCCCAGCATCGGGTACAGGTCGCCGCCAAACTGGAACAGGCCAGCCACCAGCGCGGCACCAATGCCGATGACGAAGCCCATGTACGGCACGATGGCCGCAAGGCCCGCGAGCATGCCGATCAGCAGGCCCAGTTCGAGCCCCACCAGCATGAGCCCGGCCGAATAGATGATACCCAAGGCCACCATCACCATGAGTTGCCCGCGCACGAATGCCCCCAGTACCTCATGGCATTCGCCTGCCAGGCCCATCACCTGCGGCTCACGCTGGCGCGGTAGCAGGCCGCGTAGCTTGGCCATCATCAGGTCCCAATCGCGCAGCAGATAGAAGCCCACCACTGGGATCAGCACCATGTTCGCCAGCCAGGCCATCAATGCCAGGCTGGAGGCGGTGGCCTGGGACAACAGCATGCCCACGATATCGGTGGTCTGCCCCATGTGCGCGCCGATGGCGGCCTTGATCTTGTCGAACTTCCAGAAGCCATCGACCAGGCCCAGGCGACCCTGCACCCATGGCAGCGCCACCTGTTCGAGCCAGTCGAGCATCTGCGGCGCCAGCTCGTACAGGCGCACCAACTGCTTGGCAAGCATCGGCACCAGCACCAGCAGCAAGGCCATCAGTAACAAGGTGAACAGGCCGAACACCACCACCACGCCCCAAGTGCGCGACAGCCCCAGGCGCTCCAGGCGGTCAACCAGCGGGTCGGCCAGGTAGGCCAGCAGGATGCCGACCAGAAACGGCGTAAGAATGTTGTGCAAGCTATAAAGCAGCACAGCGATCAGCAGGGCTGCACCCAGCCAGATCCAGCGACGAACATCGATCAAGGTATGCTCCCTTTACCAGCGAAAACGCAGGCCGTCGAACGGCTTGGGCGCAGGCGGGGCCGGCGCGGCTTGCTCACCCGTTGCACTCGCGACCGGGGCTGGCGTGACGGGCACTGCGGGCGCCTGCTCTGCGGGTAGTTCCTGCAACTTGGCCAGGCCAAGCTGGGCACGCAGTTGCTCGCGGTTGCCGGTCACGCCATAGGTCAGGGTGGTGCCCTCAACCATCTTCAGGCGCGGGCCGTAGGGCTCAAGTACGCGGGCAAGCTCGGCATAGCGCTGCAGGCTCATCCCCTGTACTTGCACCTGCATCTGGCTGCTGGCGCCCGGGCGGGCGACATAACGCGGCGCCAGGCGGCTGCTTACCGCCAGCATCACCGCATCGGCCAAGGCTGCCGGGTCGGCCCCCTCGGCAGTGCCTTGCTCACGCTGGTCGCCCAGCCACAGCTGCCACTTGCCCTGCCACTTGCCATCGGCTTCCTGGGCATGTACCGCCAGCAAGGCGTCGGCACCATAGCGCTCGGAGGCCTCACGCAACGGTGCCGGGTCGCTGCCTTCGATCTGCTTGGCATTGGCCACCAGTTGCTCCTGCAGGTCGGCCAGCGGCAGGCGCAGCGGCAGGCCACGGTGCTGGGCGGCACGACGCAGAGGCTGGGCGCTGGCCTGGCCGTCACCGACCAGGCTGCTGCCGTCGACACTGTCATTCAGCCACCAGCCGAGAATCGAGGGCCGATTGCTGCCCCACAGCGCGAGGCCGGCCTTGCGCAGGGCGCGCTCGGTACTGCCCGGGTCGAACTCCACCAGCACCGACTCGGGCGGGCCGGCTTCGCTGCCCACCTGGTTGATGATTTGCTGCGGGTCTTTGCGCAGCGCGGCCAACGCCGGGCTCTGCACTGCCTTTGGGTCGCCGGTCAGGCGCAGCACCAGCGTGTCGAGGGCCTTGGCGGTGGCAGCGGTACGGGCTTCGGCGCCCTGCCCGGTGACCGGCTCGCGTACCTGATAAAGGCCAGAGACATTTTCAGCCTGGGCGGTGGCCGCTATCAGGGCCAGGCAACCGGCTGCCAGAATATTGAAAAAACGCATGGAGGATTCCTGTCCAGTCGAGCACGAAGCTCGCTACTTGCAGCTTATACACATGCAACCACATCAACCACCCTCGGCCCTTTTTCAACAATTTACCGCCCTGCCCGTCGGCCTGAGGATGGCCGCTGCCCGGCAACCCTGATAAAATCGCGCGCCTTCACAGACCACTGATGTTTCAGGCAGCCGCCGCTTACCCGCCGGTCTTGGCCGTCATGGTCGTTTTTAAGAATCCCTCCCTCCTAAAGGCCTGGATCAATGAGCAAGCAACCCTCCCTGAGCTACAAGGACGCCGGTGTAGACATCGACGCCGGCGAAGCACTGGTCGAACGCATCAAGGGCGTGGCAAAGCGCACTGCACGCCCTGAAGTCATGGGTGGCCTGGGCGGCTTCGGCGCCCTCTGCGAGATCCCGGCCGGCTACAAGCAGCCAGTGCTGGTCTCCGGCACCGACGGCGTCGGCACCAAGCTGCGCCTGGCGCTGAACCTGAACAAGCACGACAGCATCGGCCAGGACCTGGTCGCCATGTGCGTCAACGACCTGGTGGTGTGCGGCGCCGAGCCGCTGTTCTTCCTCGACTACTACGCCACCGGCAAACTGAACGTAGACGTGGCCGCCACCGTGGTTACCGGCATTGGCGCCGGTTGCGAACTGGCCGGTTGCTCGCTGGTTGGTGGTGAAACCGCCGAAATGCCTGGCATGTACGAAGGCGAAGACTACGACCTGGCCGGCTTCTGCGTCGGCGTGGTGGAAAAGGCCGAGATCATCGACGGCTCCAAGGTTGCCACTGGCGACGCGCTGATCGCCCTGCCGTCCTCGGGCCCGCACTCCAACGGCTACTCGCTGATCCGCAAGATCCTCGAAGTGTCCGCCACCGACATCGAGAACACCCAGCTGGACGGCAAGCCGCTGACCGACCTGCTGATGGCGCCTACCCGCATCTACGTCAAGCCGCTGCTGCAGCTGATCAAGAACACCGGTGCCGTGAAGGCCATGGCCCACATCACCGGTGGCGGCCTGCTGGACAACATCCCGCGCGTATTGCCGAAAAACGCCCAGGCCGTGGTTGACGTAGCCAGCTGGCAGCGCCCGGTGGTATTCGACTTCCTGCAGGAAAAAGGCAACGTCGACGAGCATGAAATGCACCGCGTGCTGAACTGCGGCGTCGGCATGGTCATCTGCGTGGCCCAGGACCAGGTCGAAGCTGCCCTGAACGAACTGCGCGCCGCCGGTGAGCAGCCATGGGTCATCGGCCACATCGCCGAAGCCGCCGAAGGCGCCGCCCAGGTCGAGCTGCAGAACCTCAAGGCACACTGATGCCGAGCAAGACCTGCAATGTAGTGGTACTGCTGTCGGGCTCCGGCAGCAACCTGCAAGCCCTGATCGACAGCTGCCAAGGGCAGGCCAGCCCGGTGCGTATCCGTGCGGTGGTTTCCAACCGCGCCGATGCCTACGGCCTGCAACGTGCGGCGGCGGCCGGCATCGACTGCGTCGTGCTCGACCACACCCAGTTCGACGGCCGTGAAGCCTTCGATGCCGCACTGGTTGCGCGCATCGACGGTTTTGCCCCGGACCTGGTGGTGCTGGCCGGTTTCATGCGCATCCTCAGTGGCGGCTTCGTACGCCACTATCAGGGCCGCCTGCTCAACATCCACCCGTCGCTGCTGCCCAGATACAAGGGCCTGCATACCCATCGCCGGGCGCTGGAGGCAGGCGACGCCGAGCATGGCTGCAGCGTACACTTCGTGACTGAGGAACTCGATGGCGGCCCACTGGTCGTACAGGCTGTTGTACCGGTGGCGTCTGAAGACACCATCGAAAGCCTGGCCCAGCGGGTACACCGCCAGGAACACCTGATCTACCCCCTGGCGGTACGCTGGTTCGCTGAAGGGCGCTTGCGCCTTGGCGAACAGGGTGCATTACTGGATGGCCAGCCGCTGGCGGCCAGCGGTCACTTGATTCGATCCTAGGAGAATTTATGCGTCGCGCCCTGCTCTTGGCTCTCGCCGTGCTTGCCCTGCCCCTCCAGGCAGCTGATCTCAAGCCTTTCTCGGCCAGCTACACCGCCGACTGGAAGCAGCTGCCCATGAGTGGCACCGCCGAGCGCAGCCTGGTCAAGAATGCCAACGGTACCTGGGACCTTAACTTCAAGGCTTCCATGATGATCGCCAGCCTGACCGAGCAAAGCACCCTGCGCCTGGAAAACGACACCCTGCTGCCTCAGAAGTACCACTTCGAGCGCGGCGGCCTGGGCAAAGCCAAGAAGGTCGATTTGAACTTCGACTGGACCGGCAAGAAGGTCACCGGCAGCGACCGTGGCGATGCAGTCAGCCTGCCGCTGAACCGCGGCGTGCTGGACAAGTCGTCCTACCAGCTGGCCCTGCAGCATGATGTAGCCGCCGGCAAGAAAAGCATGACCTACCAGGTCGTTGACGGTGACGAGATCGACACCTACGACTTCCGCGTGCTGGGCACTGAAAAGGTCGCCACCAAGACCGGCCAGGTCGATGCAGTGAAGGTCGAGCGTGTGCGCGACCCGAGCCAGAGCAAACGCATCACCGAGCTGTGGTTCGCCAAGAACTGGGACTACCTGCTGGTGCAACTGCGCCAGGTAGAGACGGATGGCAAGGAGTACGTGATCGTGCTGCAGGATGGCACGGTCGATGGCAAGCCGGTGAAAGGCAACTGATCCAGCACCGCCTGCTGCCCCCAAAGCCCCGCCCAGTGCGGGGCTTTTTCATGCTTTCCGGGGCCGCTCTGCGGCCCTGTCGCGACACAAGGCCGCTCCTATGTATGGACTCGCCCACATTGTCTATCTGCTTTTTGAACATAGGAACCCGGTTGCATCTATGTATCAGGCCTATTCGAGGAAGCTTTTCGCTTCTGGCCAACATCGTGGTGAGCTCGCAGTGTGCCGTTTACATTGAGGCCATTACGTCAGGCCTGTAGGAGCGGAGGCATCTGTCTGCGACGGTCTTACCTAGGGTCAATGTTCACTAGCAGGGGTTGGAGCGCTCAGCGCTCCGGTGGCATTGCTCGGTTGGTCAGAGGCTCATAGCAGCCTCCGGGTTGCTGTTCGGTTTGCGTTGGTAGACCTGATTGCTCTGTAACAGAGCCCAGATAATGCGCAGATTTCGATTAGCCAGTCTGATCGCCGCCTCCTTGCGTCCAAGGCGGGATAGCCAGCGCAAGAGGCGGCGATCGTCTGGCTGATCGGAATCAGGTCTTAGCTGACTCAAGACAGCATGCGCGCCCTGGATCATCAGGCTGCGTATGTAGCCGTCACCTCGCTTGCTCATTCTGCCCAGCCTGATTTTGTTTCCGCTACTGTGCTGGTCCGGCACGATACCGAAGAAGGCGGAATACATTCGGCCACTCGCGAAGCGGCTGGGTTCGGTCTGTTTTGCCACGATCGCCGTGGCGATGATTGGGCCAACGCCACGAATGGTGATCAGCCGCTGTGCCACCTTATCTTGCTGGGCTGTCACTTCGAGCCGTCCACTCAGCGCCGCAATGCGTTCGCCTAAAGACAGCCAGTCAGTCAGCAGTTCATCAAGCAACTCGCGCAACAAGTCGGGCAGAGGCAAGGAGGCATCCTCAAGCGCCCGCGGCACCTGCTGACTGATCGCGGCATCGCCTTGAGGCATGGATACGCCATGCTCAAGCAGCAGGCCACGTATCTGATTGCCCAGCGCTGTATGCCGCTTGATGTTGCCGCGCCGGATGCGATGCAGTGCTTGAATAGCCAGTGCTGTGGTGCTCTTGATCGGTACGGAGGCAATGCTGGTATCGCGACCGGCACGCAGAATGGCATGGGCATCGTTACGGTCGTTCTTCGCGCCGCTGCGGTGTTCGGCGACGCGTTGCGCAGGCAGGATGCGAACCGGATTACCTTTGGTCTGCAGCAGCCTGGCCCAGGCTTGTGCGCCTGGACCGCACTCCATCAAGACAGCCACTGTCGTTGGCAGCCTGGTCAAGAAGTCATGGAATGCTTGACGGGATTTGATGCGATCTTCGTAGATCACCCGACCAGTAGCGTCCTCGCCTGCCAACTGGAAGACCTGTTTGGCCAGGTCTACGCAGATGGTTGTGCAAAGTTCCACATCGGTGGAAGACAGGGAATCGTGCTTCGAACTATGCTTTTTCATGGTCTCGCCCTCGCTGCCGTTGGCTTCTTCGAACGCCACCGTGGCACTGTGATGCCTCGGCGGGGGCGAGTCCATCGATTACAAAAAGCCAGGCCTGGAAGCCGTACATGAAACTTGTTTCATGGCTGTTTTATTTACTTAGCCTGCTAACAAACTCTATAAAGAGGGTGTGCGACACACTGTCGCAGCCAACTGAAGAAGTGGAGTTTACCGATGACAGTCCAAGTAACCGAACGCGACGAATCGAAAATGTCCCACGAAGGCCTGGCCGCTGGCGTGCGGATCTGGGATGTGCACCAACAAGGCCAACTGGTGGGCATGTTCCACAATGAACACGAAGCGCACCAGTACCGCGCAGAGCTGGAAGTCCTGGAAAGCCAGCGCACCACGCAGTGAGCACTCTTCAAATGAAAAACCCCGCCAAGGCGGGGTTTTTCGCGTTTACCACATAAGGTCGTCCGGGATCTTGTAGGCAGCGTACGGGTCGTCCTCGTCCGCTTCCTCGACATGGGTGTTGAGCAACAGGATGCGGTTGGGGTCGCGCTCCTGGATCTTCACCGCCGCCTCACGGGGAATGACCTCATAGCCGCCGGCATGCGCCACGACCGCCAGTGCGCCGTTACTCAACCGGGTCCGCATCAGGGCGTTGACGGCAATGCGCTTGACCTTCTTGTCATCGACGAAGTTGTAGTAATCCTCGGTGTTCAGCTTGGGCAGGCGCGTCGCTTCGATCAACTGCTTGATCTGTGCGGCACGGGCTTTCTGCTCAGCCTTTTCCTGCTGCTGGCGGTTCAGTTCCTGGTCGCGCTTGACCTTTTCGGCCATGGCTTCCTTGGCGATGCGCTGTTGGCTGTCGTCGACTTCGACCTGGCCTTTGTGCTCCATGCGCTTCTGTTTCTTTTCAGCTTTGTTGGTCTGCGAGACCTGTTTCTGGTTGACCAGACCGGCTTTGAGCAATTGGTCGCGAAGGGAAAGGCTCATGAATGTTCACTCACTTATGCAACAGCTCAGCCGCAGCTGGGCAGGTTCTTTTCCTGACGTTTGGCTTCACCCCAAAGGGCGTCCAGTTCGTCAAGGTTACAATCTTCAATGGGGCGGCCACTGTCGCGCAATGCCTGCTCGATAAAACGGAAACGTCGCTCGAACTTGCGGTTGGCGCGGCGCAGGGCATTTTCAGGGTCTTGCTTGAGATGGCGGGCCAGGTTGACGGCGGCAAACAACAGGTCGCCGACCTCATCCTCGAGCGCATCGGCATCACCGTCGGCCATGGCCTGCAGTACTTCATCCAGCTCTTCGCGGACCTTGTCCAGCACCGGCAATGCTTCGGGCCAGTCGAAACCGACCGTGGCCGCACGTTTCTGCAGTTTGGCTGCCCGTGACAGGGCCGGCAAGGCCGACGGTACGTCGTCGAGCAGCGACAATTGCTCGGGCGTGCTTTTCTCGGCACGTTCCTGCGCCTTGATCTCTTCCCAGCGTGACTTGACCTGGGCCTCGTTCAGGCTGGGGGTGTCCAGCGGCGCATAGAGCTCGCCAGTGGGGAATACATGCGGATGGCGGCGAATCAGCTTGCGGGTAATGCTGTCCACCACGCCATCGAACTCGAAACGCCCCTCTTCCCGGGCCAGCTGGCTGTAGTAGACCACCTGGAACAGCAAGTCGCCCAGCTCACCCTGCAGATGCTCGAAGTCGCCGCGCTCGATGGTGTCGGCGACCTCGTAGGCTTCCTCGATGGTGTGGGCAACGATACTCGCGTAGTTCTGCTTCAGGTCCCACGGGCAGCCGTACTGCGGGTCGCGCAGACGGGCCATGAGGTGCAGCAGGTCTTCGAGGGTGTAGGTCATCTAGGCAGGTCCTTCGGCGGTGGCTTCTTCGCGGGCTTGCCCGCTCCCACAGGATGGCTACAGGATCGAGCACCTGTAACGTACCTGTGGGAGCGGGTTTACCCGCGAAGCAGGCGCCCCGGTCTCAAGGGGTTCTATTACGCCGCGTCTCGATGATGTTCGGCAACTGCGAAATTCGTCCCAGCAGGCGCCCCAGCGCGTCCAGGCCCGGAATCTCGATAGTCAGCGACATCAGCGCCGTGTTGTCTTCCTTGTTCGAGCGGGTGTTCACCGCCAGCACGTTGATCTTCTCGTTCAGCAGCACCTGCGACACATCCCGCAGCAGCCCTGGGCGGTCGTAGGCGCGGATGACGATGTCGACCGGGTAGGTCTGCACCGGGATCGGCCCCCAGCTCACCTGGATCATGCGCTCCGGCTCCTTGCCCGCCAGTTGCAGCACCGAGGCGCAGTCCTGGCGGTGGATGCTCACGCCTCGGCCCTGGGTGATGTAACCGACAATGGCATCGCCCGGCAGTGGCTGGCAGCACCCGGCCATCTGCGTCAGCAGGTTGCCGACCCCCTGAATCTGGATGTCACCACGCTTGCCGGTACGCGGCCCGGTAGGCTTGCGCGGCACCAGCTCGATCTGCTCGATACGCTCGGGCTCCAGCAACTGCTGAGCGGCGTTGACCAGGTGGGCCAGGCGCAGGTCGCCCGCGCCGAGCGAGGCGAACATGTCCTCGGCGGTCTTGACGTTGGTCTTCTCGGCCAGCCGTTCGAAGTCCACCTGCGGCAAGCCCAGGCGGCTGAGCTCGCGCTCGAGCAAGGTCTTGCCGGCGGCGACGTTCTGGTCACGCGCCTGCAGTTTGAACCAGTGCACGATCTTGGCCCGCGCCCGCGAGGTGGTGACGTAGCCCAGGTTGGAGTTCAACCAGTCACGGCTGGGGTTGCCGTGCTTGCTGGTGATGATCTCCACCTGCTCACCGGTCTGCAGGCTGTAGTTCAGCGGCACGATACGGCCGTTGATCTTGGCACCCCGGCAGTTGTGGCCGATTTCGGTGTGCACACGGTAGGCGAAGTCCAGCGGGGTCGCCCCTTTGGGCAGGTCGATGGCGTGGCCGTCAGGGGTGAACACGTAGACCCGGTCCGGCTCGATGTCGACCCGCAACTGCTCGACCAGGCCACCGATGTCGCCCAGCTCTTCGTGCCATTCCAGCACCTGGCGCAGCCAGGAGATCTTCTCTTCGTAATGGTTGGAGCTGGGCTTTACGTCGGTGCCCTTGTAGCGCCAGTGGGCACAAACCCCCAGCTCGGCTTCTTCATGCATGCCGTGGGTGCGGATCTGCACCTCCAGCACCTTGCCCTCGGGGCCGATGACTGCGGTGTGCAGCGAGCGGTAGCCGTTTTCCTTGGGGTTGGCGATGTAGTCGTCGAACTCTTTGGGGATGTGCCGCCACAGCGTGTGCACGATACCCAGCGCGGTGTAGCAGTCGCGAATTTCCGGCACCAGCACGCGCACTGCACGCACGTCGTAGATCTGGCTGAATTCCAGGCCTTTGCGTTGCATCTTGCGCCAGATCGAGTAGATATGTTTCGCCCGGCCGCTGATGTCGGCATTGACGCCCGTGGCCAGCAGCTCGTTCTGCAGCTGGTTCATCACGTCGCTGATGAAGCGTTCGCGGTCCAGCCGGCGCTCGTGCAGCAGTTTGGCGATCTGCTTGTACTGGTCGGGTTCGAGGTAGCGGAAGGACAGGTCTTCCAGCTCCCACTTGATGTGGCCGATACCCAGGCGGTGCGCCAGCGGCGCATAGATGTCGAATACCTCACGCGCGACACGCAGGCGTTTCTCGTCGTCGGCGGCCTTGACCGCACGGATCGCGCAGGTACGCTCGGCCAGCTTGATCAGTGCCACACGCACATCATCGACCATGGCCACGAGCATCTTGCGCAGGTTCTCGACCTGCGCCTGCGAGCCCAGCACCAGCGACTGCCGCGGGCTGAGGCTGGCGCTGATGGCGGCCATGCGCAACACGCCGTCGATCAGCTTGGACACCACCGGACCGAACCGCTGGCTGACCTCGGCCAGGGTCACCTTGCCCTCGCGTACCGAACGGTAGATGACCGCGGCCACCAGGGAATCCTGGTCCAGCTTGAGGTCAGCCAGGATTTCGGCAATTTCCAGGCCCGCCTGGAAGCTGGACGTACCGTCCGCCCAGGAATGCTTGGCCGGGTTGCCCTTTTTCTCGATCTCATGGGCAAACTCGCAGGCTTCTTTGAGCGCTGCGCGATCCAGTGCCGAATCGACGCTTACCACATGGTCCAACCATCCTTCGAGATTGATACTGCCGTCGGTGTTGACCGGCTGGTGCACTCTCACCTGTACCATCTTTGTTTTACCTTTCCATACAGCGCACCACACGGGTGCGCTGGCGATCACCGTGTGGCTGCCATTCCATGGAAGCCACACCAAGGGGCCAGTCTGCTAGCCCGCTTCGAATAACGCCATGGCCTCGACATGCGCCGTTTGAGGAAACATGTCGAGAATCCCGGCCCTTTTTAACCGGTACCCCTGGCCGACCAGCACCTGCGCGTCTCGCGCCAGCGTGGCCGGGTTGCACGATACGTAAACCAGCCGTTTGGCCTGGAGGCGTGCGATGCCTTGCACCACCTCGAACGCACCGTCGCGCGGTGGATCCAAGAGTACCGCAGAAAAGCCCTCGGCGGCCCATCCGGTGCCTGCCAAAGGCTGCGATAAATCGGCCTGAAAAAACCGTGCGTTATGCACATTGTTGTTCCGGGCATTGGCCGCAGCCCGATCGACCATGGCCTGTACACCTTCGACAGCCACTACCTCGCGGGCCTTGCGGGCCAGCGGCAGGGCAAAGTTGCCCAGGCCGCAGAACAGGTCCAGCACCCGCTCGTCGGCCTGCGGCGCGAGCCAGCCCAGGGCCTGCTCGATCATCGCCGTGTTGACCTGGGCATTCACCTGCACGAAGTCACCTGGGCGCCAGGCCAGCTCAAGCTGCCACGGCGCCAGGGCAAAGCCCAGTTGCGCGGCAGGGTCCACCGGCGCCGGCTCATCTTCACCTTGCAGCCACAGCTGGGCATTGGCCTGTTCGCAGAACGCCTGCAACTTTGCCAGGTCTTCTGCCGGCAGCGGCGCAACGTGGCGCACCAACACTGCCTCGGCGGTGCCACTGAACAGTTCCACGTGGCCCAGCGCCTGCGGTTTGCTCAACGAGCGCAGCACCGTCGGCAAGTGGCGCAGAATGGACTGCAAGGGCTGTACCAGCACTGCGCAATCGTCGATGGCAATGATGTCCTGGCTGGCTTCGGCACGGAAGCCCACCTCCAGCTGACGCGCTTTGACGTCCCAGCGCACGGCCACACGGGCTCGGCGCCGGTAGCCGAATTCCGGCCCGCTCAGAGGTGCGGCCCATTCCTCGGGTTGCACGCCGGCCACCCGCTGCAGTTGCTCGGCAAGGGTGCGCTGCTTGAGCGCCAGCTGCGCATCATGCGGCAGATGCTGCAGGTTGCAGCCACCACAGCGCGCATAATGGCGGCACGGTGCCTCACGGCGCTCGGGGCTGGCCTGCAGCAGCCGCTCCAGGCGGGCCTCGACCACTTTGCCACGGGCGTTGAGCACCCGCGCCTCCACGGCCTCACCGGCCAGGGCACCACTGACGAACCAGGTACGCCCGTCGAGGAAGGCGATGCCACGGCCGTCACCGGCCAGGCGCTCGATGTCCAAGCGCTGCTTCTTGCCCACGGGGACCTGGGGGGTGCGGTTGCCGCCGGCCGGCTGGAAGCGCAGGCCACTGTTGCTTTTTTTCTTGGACATTTAGCTCGGATCAAACAGGCCGGTGGACAGGTAACGGTCGCCGCGGTCGCAGATGATCGCGACCATCACGGCATTTTCCACTTCGCGGGAGAGGCGCAGCATGGCTGCAACCGCACCACCTGAGGACACGCCGCAAAAAATGCCCTCTTCACGGGCAAGGCGGCGGGTGGTTTCTTCGGCTTCCTGCTGCGACATGTCGACCACGCGGTCGACGCGGGTGGCGTCGAAGATTTTCGGCAGGTATTCCTCGGGCCAGCGGCGAATGCCCGGAATGGCCGAGCCTTCCATAGGTTGCAGGCCGATGATCTGTACCGCCGGATTCTGCTCCTTGAGGTATTGCGAGCAGCCCATGATGGTGCCGGTGGTACCCATGGAGCTGACGAAATGGGTAATGTTGCCCTGGGTCTGCTGCCAGATCTCAGGGCCGGTGCTGTTGTAGTGGGCAATCGGATTGTCGCCGTTGGCGAACTGGTCGAGCACCAGGCCGCGGCCTTCGGCCTGCAGCTTCTCGGCCAGGTCGCGGGCGCCTTCCATGCCCTCCTCCTTGGTCACCAGGATCAGCTCGGCGCCATAGGCGGTCATGGCGGCCTTGCGCTCGGCGGTGGAGTTGTCGGGCATGATCAGGATCATCTTGTAGCCCTTGATCGCCGCCGCCATCGCCAAGGCGATACCGGTGTTGCCGGACGTGGCTTCGATCAGGGTGTCGCCGGGCTTGATCTGGCCCCGCAGTTCGGCGCGGGTGATCATAGACAGCGCCGGGCGGTCCTTCACCGAGCCGGCAGGATTGTTACCTTCGAGCTTGAGCAGGAGGGTGTTGCTGGTTTCACCAGCAATGCGCTGCAGGCGAACCAGGGGCGTATTGCCGACGCAATCGGCGATGGTTGGGTACTGCAAGGTCATGGTGTATTTCACAATCCGGACGGCAGGGGCGCCTATCATACCGGCAAACCCCTCGCGGCCATATCACGCAATCTGTGGTCCATATAGCTACAAGCTATATCGATGATCCGCAGCGTCCTCTTCGCGGGCTCGCCCGCTCCCACAGGGATCGCGCTGCACTCAGGATAAATGCTGTACCTGTGGGAGCGGGTTTACCCGCGAAGGGGCCGGCACATGTAACGGCAATCGCATCCACAGCCGCAGCCCATGCTTGCCATTCTGCGCCCACAAGGTGCCGCCCTGGCGCTGGATGGCACTGCGGGCGATGCTCAAGCCCAGGCCAAAACCACCATCCCCCGGCCGAGAACCGTCCAGCCGCGAGAAGGGTGCGAAGATCCGCTCCAAGTCTTCTTCAGCCACACCGCCACCCTCGTCCTCCAGCCACAGCCACCAATAACTGCCTTCGCGCTGCCCACCCAGGCGCACCACGCCCTCGGGCGGCGAGTGACGAATGGCATTGCGCAAGATGTTTTCCAGCGCCTGGGCCAGATGGTTGAGGTTGCCTTGCACCCAGCAGTCGGCCGGTACTTCGCAGCGCAGCCGCGCGGGCGACCAACCACTCTCGTAGCTGGCATTTTCGGCCAGCAATTCCCAAAGCGCGTGGAGTTCGATGGGTTCCAGGTTCATCGGCGCACGCTCGGCGTCCTGCCAGGCCAGCTGCAGGGTGTCCTCCACCAACTGCTGCATGCAGTCCACTTCACGGGTCAGGCGCTCGCGCAGGCGCTGCAGGTCGGTTTCGCCGTCGCAGGCCACCCGTAACCGGCTCAATGGCGTGCGCATTTCGTGGGACAGGTCGCGCAGCAACTGCTGCTGCATGGCCACCGTGCCCTGCAGCCGCTCGGCCATCTGGTCGAAAGCGCGGGCCAGCTCGCCCAGTTCGTCATGCCGGGCAATGGTGCGCGAGTCGAGGCGCGCCGATAGCTGATCGGCGCGCCAGGCATTGGCCTGCTCACGCAGCTGGTTCAGCGGCACGATCAACATACGGTACAGGCCCACGCACAACAGCAAGGTGAACAGGCCAGGGATGATGCCGTTGGTGACGATGCGCCACAGCAACCGGTACTGGTCCGGGTTGAACCGCTGCGGCAGTTCGATCACCAGCATGCCCTCCTCCGGTGCCCCCGGGAACGGTATGCGTACCCACGGCTGGTCGACGCTGCGCCGGCTCATCGGCCAGTCGACACCGCGCAGGCGCGTCAGCCGCTGCATGATCTGCGGATTGAGAGTAGCGCTGTCGAGCGGTCGCAGGTTGATATCGAGCACGCCAACCCAGCCCCGTTCGCGCTGGTGCATCGCCGTCACCCACTGGTCCAGCCCTTCCCGCCCACCGCTGCGCCACGCCTGCTCAGCCTCACTGGCGTAGCCTCGCAGCGTCTGCCGCGCCGGTTCCGAGAGGAAGGCATTCTGGATCTCCATGTGCCGGCCCCACGTGTAACTGAGGCCGATCATCAGCAGGCAAAAGCCCACCAGCAGGATGGCCAGCTTCCAGAACAGCGAATGGCGGTCAAGCATGGCTCACTCTGCCTCGCCGGTGCTGAGTACGTAACCCTTGCCCCACACGGTACGGATCTGCCGCTCGTGATAGTCGATGCCCTTGAGCTTGCGGCGGATCTGGCTGACGTGCATGTCCAGGCTGCGGTCGTGCCGCGAATAGCCGCGCTGCAACACCTGCTGGTAAAGGAACGGCTTGCTCAGCACATCATCGAAGTTGCGGTTGAGGATGTCGAACAGCCGGTACTCGCTGGGGGTCAGGCCTGCCAGGCGGCCATTCAGGCGTACATCGCACAGCCCCTCGTCGAACTGCAGCTCGCCGCAGGCAGCCTGCTCCTGCGGGGCTTGATGACGGCGTTCGAGGGCCACCCGGCGCAGGATTGCCTCGATGCGCACCTGCAGCTCGGCCATGCTGAAGGGCTTGGGCAGGTAATCGTCGGCCCCGCGCTGGAAGCCACTGATGCGGTCGGCCTCGGCACCCAGCGCCGACATCAGGATCACCGGCGTAGCGCTGCGCTTGCGCAGCTGCGCCAGGGCGTCCAGGCCGTTCAGACCGGGCAGCAGAATATCCATGAGCACCACATCGAAAACCTCGCGACCAGCCGTTTCCAGGCCCTCCAGCCCATTACGGCACCAGGTGACCTGGAAGCCGCCACGTTGCAGCTCTTCATGCAGGTAGGCACCCAGGACCGGGTCATCCTCGATGGCGAGGATATTGGAGTTGTAAATAGCTACAGGATTCATTGGCAACTGCCATGCATTCTCAATTGCGCAATTATTGAGTATCCACTACCGGTCAGGCAACCGCCCTGCGACCAATGCCCCGGCAACAACGCAAAACAGCGACTAAAGAGGTGCAATAGCGCTGCAGGCGGAGTAACTTCCCGGCTTGGCCGTCATCGCTTGACGGCTTCCAGGCACATCACAGGAGGCGAGTGTGCTCGATCGCTTGGGAATCCGCAGCCGGGTTCTGCTACTGGCCCTGCTGCCTGCCGGCCTGATGGCCCTGGTGCTGGGCAGTTACTTCACCTGGCTGCAACAGAACGACCTGCGCACCCAGCTGTTGCAACGCGGCAAGATGATCGCCGAGCAACTGGCGCCATTGGCTGCGCCCGCCATGGCCCGGCTTGCGCCCGCACAACTGGAGCGCATTGCCGCGCAAACCCTGGAGCAGGCCGACGTACGCGCCGTTGCCTTCCTGGCCCCGGACCGCACGCGCCTGGCACACGCCGGCCCGAGCATGCTCAACCAGCCGCCAAGCGGCGGTACCGGCACGCAATTGCTGCAGCGCAGCGGCAATGACGCCACCCGCTATTTGATGCCCGTATTCGGCCACCACCGCGACCTCGCCACCGATGCCGTGCCGGCCGAAGCCGAGCGCCTGCTAGGCTGGGTCGAGATCGAGCTGTCACACGACGGCACCCTGCTGCGTGGCTACCGCAACCTGTTCACCAGCCTGTTGCTGATCCTTGCCTGCCTGGTTCTCAGCGGCCTGCTGGCGCTGCGAATGAGCCGCACCATCAACGACCCCATCGAACGCATCAAGCACGCGGTCAATCAGCTCAAGGACGGCCACCTCGAAGAGCGCCTGCCGACCATGGGCAGCCACGAGCTGGACGAGCTGGCCCGCGGCATCAACCGCATGGCCGAAACCCTGCAAAACGCCCACGAAGAACTGCAGCACAGCATCGATCAGGCCACCGAAGACGTACGCCAGAACCTGGAAACCATCGAAATCCAGAACATCGAGCTGGACATGGCGCGCAAGGAGGCCCTCGAGGCCAGCCGCATCAAGTCTGAGTTCCTGGCCAACATGAGCCACGAGATCCGCACCCCGCTCAACGGCATCCTCGGCTTTACCCATCTGCTGCAGAAAAGCGAGCTGACGCCACGTCAGCTGGACTACCTGAACACCATCGAGAAATCCGCCGACAACCTGCTGGGGATCATCAACGAGATCCTCGACTTCTCCAAGATCGAGGCTGGCAAGCTGGTGCTCGACAGCATTCCGTTCAACCTGCGCGACCTGATCCAGGACACGCTGACCATCCTCGCCCCGGCCGCCCACGCCAAGCAGCTGGAATTGCTCAGCCTGATCTACCGCGACACCCCGTCTTCGCTGATCGGCGACCCGCTGCGGCTCAAGCAGATCCTCACCAACCTGGTCAGCAACGCCATCAAGTTCACCCGCGAGGGGACCATAGTCGTGCGGGCCATGCTCGAAGACGAGCACGAAGACAGCGCGCAGCTGCGCATCAGCGTGCAGGACACCGGTATCGGCCTGTCGCCGCAGGAGGTGCGCACGCTGTTCCAGGCCTTCAGCCAGGCCGACAACTCGCTGGCCCGCCAACCCGGCGGCACAGGGCTGGGGCTGGTGATATCCAAGCGCCTGATCGAGCAGATGGGCGGCGAAATCGGTGTCGACAGCACCCCGGGCGAGGGCTCGCAGTTCTGGATCAGCCTTAACCTGCCCAAAGCCCACGACGACCTCGAGGAGCAGCCGATGCAGCCGCTGCTGGGCCGCCGCGCAGCCATCGTCGATGGCCACGAGCTGGCGCGCCAGGCGCTGGAGCACCAGCTGGAAGACTGCGGCCTCAGCGTTAGCCTGTTTGCTTCCTACGACCAGTTGCTGCAGGCGGTTCAGGCTGCCAGCCAGGCCGGCCTGCCGTTCGAGTTCGCCGTGCTCGGGGCCAACCTGGGCAACCTTTCGCCCGAGCAACTGGGCCACTACCACCAGCAGCTTGAACGTTACCACTGCCAGTGCGTGGTGTTGTGCCCGACCACCGAGCAGGCGCTGTACCACCCGTACCTGCCCAACGGCCATGGCCAGTTGCTATCAAAGCCCACCTGCACCCGCAAACTGCGCCGCCTGCTGATGGAACTGGTGCAACCGCGCCGCCCGCAGAGCGAGGCACAGAGCCTCAACAGCCAGCGCCAGCCGAAGGTCCTCTGCGTCGACGACAATGCCGCCAACCTGCTGCTGGTGCAGACCCTGCTCGAAGACCTGGGCGCCGAGGTGCTGGCCGTCGACAACGGCTATGCAGCGGTACAGGCCGTGCAGGATGAACCGTTCGACCTGGTGCTGATGGACGTGCAGATGCCCGGCATGGACGGCCGTGTCTGCACCGAGCAGATCCGCCTCTGGGAAAACACCCAAAGTGGCAACCCATTGCCGATAGTCGCCCTTACCGCCCATGCCATGGCCAACGAAAAACGCGCCTTGCTGCACGCCGGCATGGACGACTACCTGACCAAGCCGATCAGCGAGCGGCAACTGGCCCAGGTGGTGATGAAGTGGACCGGCCTGAGCCTGGGCGTGCCGCAACAGGCGCAGGCCGAGCAAGCGACCAGCAGTGATGACCTGAAGGTGCTCGACCCCGAAGAAGGCCTGCGCCTGGCGGCGGGCAAGGCGGACCTGGCGGCCGACATGCTGAGCATGCTGCTTTCGTCGCTGGACGCGGACCGCGATGCCATACGCGCTGCTCGCGAGGCGGACGACCGCGACCGCCTGATAGAACAGGTACACCGCCTGAACGGTGCCTCGCGCTATTGCGGCGTGCCGCAGCTGCGCGCCGCGTGCCAGCGCAGCGAGACCTTGCTCAAGCAGGAACACCCACAGGCGCAGCAAGCGCTGGATGAGCTGGACGGCGCAATCAGCCGGCTGGCGGCGCAGGGCAGACTAAGTGCCTGAACGGATAGATTCGGCGCTCGATCTCACGGGCAGCGGCCAACACAAGGCATGTACCACAAAGGAAACCTTCACCATGCGCACCCTGTTGTTCAGCAGCCAGCATTACGACCAGGAAAGCTTTACCCAGGCCGCCCGCGGCAGCGCGCTGGAGCTGCATTTCCAGCCCGCTCGCCTGACCCTCGACACCGCCGCCCTGGCCAGTGGCCATGAAGTTGTTTGCGCCTTTATCAATGACGAACTCGACGCCCCGGTGCTCCAGCACCTGGCGGAAGGCGGCACACGCCTGATCGCCCTGCGTTCGGCCGGCTACAACCACGTCGACCTGGCCGCTGCCAAGCGCCTGGGCCTTGCCGTGGTGCGCGTGCCAGCCTACTCGCCACACGCCGTGGCCGAACACGCCGTGGCGCTGATCCTGGCCCTCAACCGGCGCCTGCACCGGGCCTACAACCGCACCCGCGAAGGCGACTTCACCCTGCACGGGCTGACCGGTTTCGACCTGCATGGCAAAACCGTCGGCGTGGTCGGCACCGGCCAGATCGGCGTTGCCTTCGCCCGCATCATGGCCGGCTTCGGCTGCCAATTGCTGGCCTACGACCCTTACCCCAACCCGGAGCTGCTGGCCCTCGGCGCGCGCTACCTGACCTTGCCCGAGCTGCTGCGCGAAGCCCGTATCATCAGCCTGCACTGCCCGCTGACCGAGCACACCCGGCACCTGATCAATGCACAAAGCCTGGCCCAGCTGCAGCCCGGCGCCATGCTGATCAATACGGGCCGTGGCGCACTGGTCGACACCCCGGCACTGATCGAGGCGCTGAAAAGCGGCCAGCTTGGCTACCTGGGCCTGGACGTCTACGAAGAAGAAGCCCAGCTGTTCTTCGAGGATCGCTCCGACCTGCCGCTGCAAGACGATGTGCTGGCCCGCCTGCTGACTTTCCCCAACGTGATCATCACTGCCCACCAGGCCTTCCTTACCCGCGAGGCGCTGGACGCCATTGCCGCGACCACGCTCGACAACATCAACCGCTGGGCGGCAGGCAATCCACAGAATCTGGTAATGGGTTAGTGCTAGGATACGCGGCATTTCTGGAGGACCCATGGTCGAGCACGATTTCCGCTACACCCTTTTCAACCCGCAACACACCCTGATCGAGTGCCGTGCACTGGTGCCGGGCCGCTATCAGGTCACCGGCAACGGTGGTTCGATGCATAAAGGCGACACCCTGCTGGTGACCCTCAAGGGCAGCAAGGATTTGTCCATGCGATTGACCGTGGACAGCGTGCGCCACCTGATCAACCCGCGCGGTCAGTGGGTCGCCGTGGCCAGCGGACCGGTGTTCAACGAACTGGAAATCCTTACCTGGCAGGTCGAGTGCGACAGCTGCGACGCTGTGCTGGATTTTGAATTTGCCGTGGACGCCAAGCTGGGCAAGAAAGCCCGTCAGCCCGCCGCCAGCGCACGCATTGCCGAACTGGGTTGGGCCAGCCGTGGCGAAAAACACCTGTGCCCGCGTTGCCAGGAGAGCGCCGAGTGAAGAATCTGCTGACCGGCGTGCTGATTGCCACCGGCCTGCTCGGCTGCGCCGCACAACCTTCAAAGCTGCAACAGGAGCGCAGCTACGTGCTGGAGTGGATTGGCGAACGCCCGCTGATCGACTACAGCCACCTGACCCTGACCCTGGCCAGCGACGGCCGCGCCTACGGCAATGGCGGCTGCAACCACTGGTTTGCGCCGTATACGCTGGAGGGCGAGCGCCTGAGCTTCGGCAAGGTCGGCAAGACCCGCAAGCTGTGCGCGCCGGCGTTGATGGAGCAGGAAAAGCGCTTTTTGCAGGCGCTGGAAACGGTAGAGCGCTGGGATGTGTCGCCGGTGGAGCAGATGCGCTTCTGGCCGGCCGAAGGCAAGCCGCTGCGGCTCTGGCCAGAGGAAGGCTGAATCACTATACCTGCACCGGCCCTATCGCCGGCAAGCCAGCTCCCACAGGTACTGCACAGGGTTCATATGCTGTGCAGTAACTGTG